>DAHUZT010000062.1 GCA_027315005.1 Acidimicrobiaceae bacterium
GTGGGAGATTGCTGCTCTCGACGCGGAGGTCACCCAGTTGGTGTCGTTTTCTGTGGGTGGGCCTCCTGTCCGACCGCTCACACCGGGGGCACAGCCCACCGGGTCTCTCGGGAGGTAGGGCCCCGGCCGGTGTCACCGCTCTGATCAGGGATAACTGGGGATCCGTTCCAAGAATCGGCACTTCGCGTTCCAGTGCCACTGTCCGCCGGACCCTGCAGTCCAGGTCAGGGACGTGGCCTTGGGTTCTCTACATATCCTACGTGGGCGGGAATTCCGCGGACAGTTCCGCGTCTTGCTCCGCGATGCGGCGGTTCCAGCCTACGCCGCTCCTGTCCATCCGAGGGAAGAAGAATCCGTAGAGGCCGAGCCTTCTCGACCTGAACTGGTGTGACCCGCCTTCCGACAGCGCCGCGCTACAGAGATCCGCGGCAAACGCCGACGATCACCAGGCGGCGATGGTCGCCGTCATCATCACTGGTGAGTACCGTTCGGAGGAATGACGTGATGACGATGGTCGCACCGATCGCGATGGAGACGTCAACTCCCGTTGAGGTCCGCTTCGGTTCACCGAGCCGTCAGAGAAGGCTGACGGTCTTGTTCCGATTTATTCTCGTGATCCCCCAGTCGATCGTTCTGTTCTTCCTGAGTTTGGCCGCCCTGGTCGTTCTGGTCATCGCATGGTTCGGGGCACTCGTATCCGGAAGGGTCCCGGGCTTCGCCGCCGAGTTCCTGGTCGGATACCTTCGCTGGACGACCAGGGTCCTTGCATACGAGTACCTCCTCACCGACCGGTACCCACCCTTTTCGCTGGAACCGTCTCCCGACTTCCCGATCGACCTCATGGTGCGCACCGGCCCGATGAACCGGTGGGCCATTCTCCTCAGATACTTCCTGGCCATCCCCGGATCCATCGCCGCCGGTCTGGTGACTTTCGGCATGTACGTATTCGGCATCGTGACGTGGATCACCACCCTCGCAAAAGGGACGACACCTCGGCCGATATTCGAAGCCAACGCTGCCGCAATCCGGTATGTCACCCGTTTCAATGCCTACTTCACCATGGTGACGTCCTTCTATCCTGCCGATGTTCTCGGCGATGGTGAGCACCGTTCCGAATACCCGCCGCCACCTGATCCAGTGCCGCCACCTTCACCGTCGCCGTCGCCGCTAGCACCTCTGATCGACCCTGGGTTAGGACCACCAGCCTCCCGACCATCGAACGCACTTCCTGCTCTCGGAGGGTACACACCCCCTCCTCCCCGGCTGGCACCCCCTCCTCCATTCCCATCGGCGTACCGGGCATCGTCGGTGCCCGAGCTGGTCTCCGCCACCCCATCGACTCCATACCTGGGAGATGTACCTCCATTGCCATCGGAGCCTCGGTCCGGGCCGGATTGGCCCCTCGTACTGTCGTCGGGAGCCCGAAAGTTGGTTATCGCCTTCTTCTTCTTGGGGGCGATCGGCTACCTGCTCTACTTCGCGGTGGCTATCCCGACCTTCGTGGGCGTGTCGACGGCTGCGGCCCGGGACGCCGCTGCGCAGAACCAGGCAATGGCGGCGTACGACAAGATGGTCCACTCGGTCCGATCCTTCGCTTTCGCCGGTGCTTCCTGCTCCGGGACCGGAGTGACAGCGCCGACCGTCATCCAGTGCCTGGAGGCAAACGATGCCAGATTGGCAACGGCGTTCACGACCTACACAGGTGCACTTTCGACCATCGGCTTCCCCCCGTCTGTGAAATCGCAGGCGTCTGCGGCCCGCTCTGCAGCCACTCGGGCCGCATCCACCATGGCTCGCATCTCCGCTGCCGGCACCGACCCCCGGGCGTACCAGGCCGCGGTGGCCGACGCGAACATCCAGGCGGTGTTCAGTGAGGTCGACACCAGCTTTGCGACCCTCAATTCGGCACTGATCGACGATATGAACCAGTAGCACGCACCTTCGAACGTGCTGAGCAAGTGAACGCGGCGTTCCTTGCCCGATCTGTGGACCCGGACGGGATCCAGCGCATGTCGATCAGTTCAGGCCTTGGGGCTCCGACCGCCCAGGTGCTGACCGGCGACTACAGCTCCGGTTCCTACCGACGGCGGAGCGCCTTGTCGGCAACCGAGGGCGGCTCCCAGCCAGGGTCGGCACCACCGACGTTGCGCCCGGGAGGAACGATCTCGTCGATCCGATCGAGAACGCCTTGGTCCAGTGCGAGGTCGACCGAGGGCAACTGGGACTCCAATTGTTCCATGGTGCGAGGACCGATGATCGGGCAGGTCACCGCCGGATGAGCCATGACGAAAGCCAATGAGAGTTCGACCAGCGAGTGACCGGTGTCGTCGGCCAGCTTCTGCAGTTCGATGACCGCGTCGAGCTTCAACTGGTTCTCGGGAAGTGACAGGTCGTAGCGGTCGGGCAGCATGGCGGAACGGCGCGAGGTGTTCTTCTTCCCTTCTCCGAAGGCTCCCGACAGCCAACCGCCGGCCAGCGGGCTCCAGCTGAGCACACCCATGCCGTACTTCTGGCACACAGGAAGCAGATCCGCTTCGATCCCACGGGCCAGCATCGAGTACTGGGGCTGCTCGGTGCGAAAACGCTCGCGGACCCGCCGCTCGGCCACCCATTGGGCCTCGACCACCTGGTGGGCAGGGAAGGTCGAGCTTCCGGCGTAGCGGACCTTGCCTGCCCGAATGAGGTCGCTCAACGCTCCGAGCGTGTCGTCGATGTCGGTCTCGGGGGACGGCCGGTGGATCTGGTAGAGGTCGATGTAGTCGACCTCGAGCCTCCGCAAGCTGTGCTCGCACTCGGCGATGACCCATCTCCGTGAGTTCCCCTGGGCATTGGGGTCACCCGTCATCGGGCCGTGGACCTTGGTGGCGAGGACGATATTGTCCCGCTCGACTTCCTTGAGAGCCTTACCCACGATCACTTCGGATTCGCCAAACGAGTACATGTCGGCGGTGTCGATGAAGTTGATGCCGGCGTCCAAGGCCCGATGGATGATACGGAGCGAATCCTTGTGATCGGTGTTTCCCCAAGCACCGAACATCATGGCCCCGAGACAGAGGGGGCTCACCTGAACGCCTGTGGTCCCGAGCGGTCGATGGTCCATGGCTACAGCCAATCACACCCAGCGGGCCCCCGACGATTCCTCGGTCTCCTTGCCGTTCCAGAGCGCATGTCACCCCGCCTGATCGGCACCCACCAGCACGCACCGGGTACCCGAGTAGATCGTCGGAATGCATTTGTTGCAGTGGACGCACAGTCCTTCGTCCGCCTCGCCCCGGGCCCATATACTCACCAGGTCCGGCTGGCGGAGCAATGCCCTGCCCATGGCCACGAGGGTGAAGCCCTCGGCGACCGCCCCCTCAGCCGTGGCAAGGCGGTTGACGCCCCCGAGCAGGATGAGCGGCAACGAGGTCTCACGGAGGAATTGACGGGCGTAGGGAAGGAAGTAGGCCTCTTCGAAGGCGTAGTCGCGCAGAAAGCGCCCACCCGACACCTTGAAGCCGAATCGCAAGGGTGCTGGCAGTGTGGCTGCGAACTCGGTGCGGGGAGCGTCGCCACGGAACAGGTACATCGGGTTCGACAGGGAGCTACCACCGGTGAGCTCGATGGCATCGACCGCTCCCTGGGATTCGAGCATCCCTGCAAAGGCCAGGCTCTCGTCCAACCAGAAGCCACTCGGTATCCCATCGGACATGTTGAGCTTCACGGTGAGCGCCGCCCGGTCACCCACCGCCTCCCGCACGGCCCCCACGGCTTGGAGCGGAAACCGGGCCCGGTTGGCGAGGCGGCCGCCCCACGAATCTCTTCGATGGTTGAGCCTCGGACTGAGGAAGCTGCTCAGCAGATAATCGTGCCCCAGGTGCACCTCGATGCAGTCGAACCCGGCACGGACCGCGATCTCCGCCGCCCTCCGGTAGTCCCCGGTGATCCGTTCGATTCCCTCGTCGGTGAGCGCTCGGGCGAGGGTGCCACCGGCAGACAGCCGGCGCGACGGTGCGACGGCCGCTGTGCCGTTCGAGCGGGAGTTCGCCACCAGCCCGGCGTGTCCGATCTGAGCCGAGACCGCCGCTCCGGCACCGTGCACGGCAGCAGTGAGCCGCTCGAGATCCGGAAGCGTCGCCTCGCTGAGCACAGCACAGTGCCGGTCGGTCCGTCCGTCAGGCGACACGGCGAGGTAGGCCACCGTCGTCATGGCCACCCCACCCTCGGCCATCTGGCGGTGGAAATCGACGAGCCCGTCGGTGACCATGCCTCTCGGTGTCCGACCTTCGAAGGTTGCCGCCTTGATGATCCGGTTCCGGAGGGCAATCGGACCGAGAGCGACCGGCTCGAAGACGGCCCGGCCCACACCTGAACCGGCTCGGCCCGCGGCCACCCCGCACCCGGTCACGTTCGGGGTCCGCTCGACGATCCGCCCGTCTCTGGCACCTGCTCGGCCGGGTCCGGTCGGTCCACCAATGCGGACAGTGCTTCGGTCACCCGCCCGGTCACTGCAGGGTGGCAGACGACCAGGTCGGGCAGCCACGGGTCGGGGCGCGCGTAGCGCAGTGGCGAGCCATCGAGCCGGCCGGCGTGGAAACCCGCTGCCAGGGCGACTGCCACCGGAGCCGCCGAGTCCCATTCATACTGGCCTCCGGCGTGCACGTAGAGCTCCGCCTCCCCACGGACGACGGCGGCGATCTTCGCACCGGCCGACCCCATCGGCACAACCTCCGCACCCAGTCTTTCCGCCACCCCAGGCACGAAGTCCGGGGGCCGGGTCCGGCTGACCACCATCCTCAAAACGGCGGGCGCGATGGGCACGACGGGAGGCGTTGCCGTGGAAAGCACGATGCCGAGGGCGGGCAGGGCAACCGCGCCCACCACCGGACGACCGTCGACGGCCAAGGCCACATGGACCGCCCAGTCGCTGCGCCCCTCCGAGTACTCGCGTGTCCCGTCCAACGGATCTACGATCCACATCCGTCCCGAAGACGTGGACAGCGGTCCCTCGTCGCGCGACTCCTCCGATCGCACCCGGTCCCCGGGGAAGCGGTCGGAGAGACCGGCCATCAGCAGCTGCTGGGCACATCGATCGCCTTCGGAGCCGAGCGCCCTTCCCTGTCCGGAACGGGCACGCAACGCGATCAATGCCCGGCCTGCGGCAGCAGCCAGCTCGGTCGCGGCGGTGTGCTCATGCCAGGACTGCTCGTGCTTCGTCACCGCACGCTCCCCTCGACCCGGTCCGTCGGTCCGGCTCCCCGGCTGGACCGCCGGCCCGGCCCTTCCGCGGCTGCCGGCCGGTAGCTGTCGAGGGACGACACCAGAAGCACCAGATTAGTCGCGTCCGCCATCGGCTGTAGGCGCCGGTGGTCATTCTGCCGGCGGTGGGAGAACGATCACCACGCCAGCCGTTCGATACGCTGCCGAACCGATGCGCACGCCACCAGTCATGACCGTGGCCGAGCTGCAGGAGATGCTCGACGGGTCGTTCCCCGAATCTCGGCTTCCCTACGTCGTCGACAGTGTCACGTCGACCACCTGCAGGATGCGATACCTGGTCACCAGGGCCGACAGCCGTCCGGGTGGCACCGTATCCGGACCGACGCTCATGGCACTCGCCGACTGCGCCGCATGGATGGTCATCGTGGCCCAGATCGGACCGGTGGCTCTTTCGGTGACCACCAGCTTTCACATCGACTTCCTCCGCAAGCCAGCGCTGCTCGACCTCGAAGCGGAGGCCGTCCTGCTCAAACTGGGTCGTCGTCTCGGGGTGGCCGAGGTCGCGCTCACCTCCTCCAGCGGCCTCCTGGTCGCCAAGGCCCAGGTCACCTACTCGATACCGCCCGGGCCCGAAATCCCCCCCGACACTCGGATCGGTGACGCTGGCGGCTGATTGCGCTGGGTCGGTTCCCCGTGCCACCATCGATGCGCCGCGGCCAAGGGGGACGACGCATGCACGATCTGGTGATCCGTGGAGGGACGGTCGTCGACGGCACGGGAGCCCGGGCCCGCTCCGCCGACGTCATCATCGATCGGGGCGTGATCACCGGTGTCGGGTCGTTTCCCGGCGTCATCGGCAGCCGGACACTGGACGCGGATGGTTTGCTGGTGACGCCGGGTTGGGTTGACATCCACACCCACTACGACGGCCAGGTGACCTGGGACGAGGTACTGGCCCCGTCCAGCAGCCACGGGGTCACCACCGTCGTCACCGGCAATTGCGGAGTCGGTTTCGCTCCGGCCCATCCGGACCGGAGGCAGTGGCTCATAGGGCTGATGGAAGGAGTCGAGGACATCCCCGGAACGGCTCTTGCCGAAGGGCTCCGCTGGGACTGGGAGACGTTCCCCGAGTATCTCGACGCTCTTTCGGGTCGCAAGTGGACCATGGACGTGGGAGTTCAGATCGCACATGGCGCAGTGCGCTCGTATGTCATGGGCGAACGAGGCGCCCGCAACGAAGCGGCGACACCCGACGACATCGAGTCCATGCGAAAGATCGTGCACGAGGCCATCGTCGCCGGAGCGCTGGGCTTCTCGACCTCGCGCACCATCGCCCACGTCGCCATCGACGGCGAACCGGTTCCGGGAACGTTCGCCGCCGAGGATGAGCTCTTCGGTATTGGGGGCGCTCTGGGCCAACTCGGCGCGGGGGTGTTCGAGCTGGCACCTGCCGGTGCCGCCGGGGAGGATGTGGTATCTCCCAGAAAGGAGGTCGACTGGATGCGCCGCCTGTCGGCCGCCATCGACCGTCCGGTGACCTTCGCCTTGGTCCAGGTGGATGCGGCGCCCGACCTCTGGCGCCGGCTGATGGACGAGTCTCTGAATGCGGTCGCCGACGGAGCCGACCTGTGGCCTCAGGTCGCGGGACGAGCCACCGGCCTGTTGTCCGGGCACTACACCACCTACTGCCTCTTCGATCTGATCCCCGCCTACCAGGCGCTCAAGGCCCGGGGTCTCACGCCCGCAGAACTGCTGGACGCGCTCCGCCAACCCGAGGTGCGCCGGTCCATCGAGTGCTGGGAACCCGCCTCCGAGGAGCGCACCCGCATGGAGGACGCCTACCGGTCGACATTCACCCTGGGACAACCTCCCGACTACGAACCCGGTCCCGATCGCTCGCTGGCCGCCCAGGCAGCCGCTTCCGGTTGCCGCCCGCTGACGGTTGCCTACGATGCCATGCTGGAGGACGAGGGCCGGGGCTTGCTCTACGTACCCATTCTCAATTACGCCAACGGCAACCTCGATCCGGCCCGAGAAATGCTCCTCCATCCGCGGGCCGCCGCCGGTCTGGCCGATGGCGGAGCCCACTGTGGGGTGATCTGCGACGCCGGACAGCCGACTTTCATGTTGACCCACTGGACCCGCGACCGCCGACGTGGCGCAAAGCTCCCACTCGAGTGGGTGGTGAAGAAGCAGAGTCACGACACCGCCCGTCTCTACGGACTGGGAGACCGAGGCACCATCGAGGTCGGAGCTCTGGCGGATCTCAACGTGATCGACTACGAGCGGCTCCAGCTCGGGAACCCCGTCGTGGTAGCTGATCTGCCCGCCGGCGGGACCAGGCTCCTTCAGGGCGCCACCGGCTATGTCGAGACGATCAAGTCCGGAGTGACCACGTTCGCCTCTGGACACGACACCGGAGCCCGACCCGGCGGCCTGCTGCGCGGCGCCCGCTGACCCGAGCCCTCAGCGTCCGGGCCGCGGTTCGGTGTCGACGTCGGGCTGACGCCCCTCGGCCACCTGCCCGGCCCCCTCCATCTCCCGGCGCATCTGCTGGTACACATGATGTTCGACGATGAAGGCCAGAAAGGGGACGAACCCGGCCGCAACCACGAGCAGGATACGGGTCAACCGCCAGCGGGCCCGCCGGGCGAGATCGGCGGCGGCGATGAGATAGACGATGTACAGGTACCCGTGCAGGATCCCTACCACTTCGGCCACCCAGGTGACCCCGGCTCCGTACTGCAGCGGAACGCCGACGAACACGAGGATGCAGAGCCCCGTACCCACCACGAACGCCATGATCCTGTAGCGGGCAAGCGCGCCGCTCATTTGCGTCCCCGGTTCAATCCCCTGGCGGCGTCGCTCATTGGTTCGACGCGTCGGCGTCGGAGCCACTGAGCTCGGCCAGGTAGCGGTTGTACTCGGCGAGCGCCGCCTCCTCCTCGGGGGTCTGTGCCCGGATGCGGCTGTGGCGGGGAGTCAGCACGGTGACCGAGGACGGCCGCCCGTTTTCGCCTTTGCCGGCGACCAGCGCCCATCCCGGTTCCTTTTCCTCCGCTTGGTGAACGTCCGCACCGGTTGCATCATCGTCGGTCGCGGGCGAGGCGCTCGACGCGGAGAGGCGGCGAGCCAGGGCGGTTGGCTGGTCGTTGATGAGCTGCCACCAGATGTAGACCGCGTAGCCGGCGAACAGCGGCCATTCGAAGGTATAGGCCCAGCTCAGAGAATTACCGCCAATCGCCCGGCCGTACTGCCAAGCGGTCAACCAGGCGAAGACCGGGAGGAGGACGACGATGGTCAAATGCAGCCCGATGCAACGGAGGGTGAAGTACCGGCGCACGAGCCTCATCGTACTGCCCGTCACCGACGTCTAGGCTTCGAACGATCCGCTCGAGAGCGGTGCGGGGGCCCGGTGGCACCGCTGTCACCACAGCTGGACACTGAACGAGCGGGCTAGGAGGACCGTCCGACAGCCATGAGCGAGCGCAGCACAGGTGCCACGTCGCAGACCTTCTGCCAGTCGGTCGCCTCCGGGCGTGACACCGATCTCCTACGGTCGGGGCCATGACCGGAACCCCCGAACCATCTGTACCGCTCTCCCCGCGCATCGACGTGCAGGTGTCCAAGCGGCGGAAGAAGACGGCCGGCGCCCATTGGGAGGGAGAGCGTATCGTCGTCGTCGTGCCCGCCCATCTCCGTGGCGAGGCGCGTGATCGGATGGTCGAGGAACTGGCTGCCCGTCTTGTCAGGCATCGGCCCCACCTCCGCACGTCAGATGACGAGCTCGAACGTCGGGCCCGGGCGCTCGGTCACCGGTTCCTGGACGGTGTGACCCCGACCTCCATCCGATGGTCGACGAGTCAGTCCAAGCGGTGGGGATCGTGCACGACCACTACCGGTGCGATCCGCATCTCCGAGCGGCTGCGGGCGGCCCCCGACTGGGTGCTCGACGCGGTCGTCATCCACGAGCTCGCCCATCTGGTAGAGCCCAACCACTCGGACCGTTTCCGCGACCTCGAGCAGCGCTACCCCCGCCATTCGGAGGCCGACGCCTTCCTCGCCGGCTACTCACTCGGATTGGGGCTGGCTGTAACCGACGACACCGGTGCCGATCTCGCCGAGGAGGGCATCGCCGTCGGTTAGGTGCACGGCGCCGGACGTTCCTGCCCGAGCACATCGGAACCGCACCGGCCCGAGCACGGCACTCGCACGGTGACGACAACCGACCCCGACATGGGCTACAACGGTGATCGTGGGCTACCTCCTCGCACCCCTCGCCGCTCTGGTCAATGCCCTGACCTCGGTGCTCCAGCGGATCGGGGTGGAGACGGCACCGGCCTCGACCACGCTCCGGTGGAGTCTGATGGCCCACGCCCTGCGCCGAGGTATCTGGCTGGTGGGCTTCGGGCTCATGCTGGTCGAATTCGGTCTCCAGGCCACCGCCCTCCGCTTCGGCGACCTGAGCGTCGTCCAGCCATTGCTCACCACGGAGCTCCTCTTCCTCCTCCTCATCCTGGGCGTCTGGTTCCACTACCGGCTGACGCTCCTGGAGTGGCTCGGGTCCGCGCTCATCGTCGCCGGTCTGGGTGGCTTCTTCCTCGCCGGCGCGCCCAGTGGCGGGCGGGCCATCCCGGACACGACCCAGTGGTTGGTGGCCTCGGCCGTTCTCATCGGGTTGATCACCACCTTCGTGCTGGCCGCCCTCCGGGGACCACGATGGTGGCGGGCCGCCTCCTTCGGTGCCGCCACTGCCTTCACCGCCGCATACAGCGCCGCGTTGACCAAGGCCATCACCACCTACACGACCCGAGGCTGGGGCCAGGTCTTCACCCACTTCCAGCCCTATGTGCTCGGCGTGGCCGGCATCGGGACCGTCTTCCTCATCCAGAACGCGCTACACGCCGGTCCGATCACCGCATCCCGGACCACCATGGTGACGATCAACCCGCTGGTCAGCATCGTCCTCGGGGTGACCCTGTTCGCCGACCGCCTGCGAAGCGGTCCTGGATGGACGACCCTCCAGGTGGGCGCACTGGCGGTTCTGGTGGCCGGCGTCGTCCTCCTCGCCCGTTCCCCCCTGGTGGCAGGCACCCAACAATCGGGGAACCACGAACACCCCGAGGAACTGCTGGGAAGGGCTCGTCAGCGGCCCCGAGTCGGTCCCGGTCCCCTCGAGGTGGACGATGCGCCGGCGATGGCAGGAGAGGTGTCCGTCGAGCCGGCTCCAGAACGGACCTGACGCCAGCTCGCCGACTGGCACGGTCCGTGTGACCACACCCCCCGTCGTACCCGACCCGCAATCGCGGCACCTCGGGTTCAGCCCGCCGGGACGGTGGCGGACCATCTTGGGAGGCGAGGGGTCGTCGTGCCGGCGCTGGGCCATCGTGACCCGGCTGCCTGGCGCAACAGCCCGACTGTTCCGATGACCTCGTCACCGAGCTCGATCCGCATGGCGCAGAACAGCGCTGCCGTTGCCCGGGCATCCCCCAGGGCACGGTGATGGGCCTCCCATCGCAGGCCGTAGCGGTCACAGCAATCGACCAGACGGGCGCGGCCGCCAAGGCCGAGGTGGACCTGCGCCATGGTCAGTGTGTCGATGAGAACCACCGATGCGGGCAGGGCCGCCTCACCCCCGAGCCTGCGGCACTCGGCCCGGAGGAAGGGGAGGTCGAAGCGTTCGACATTGTGTCCCACCAGCACCCGGCCTGACAGCAGCCCGACCAGGTGGGGATGGATGGTGTCGAAACTCGGCGCGTCCTCCAGCATGGCGGCCGAGATGCCGTGGACGTGGGTGGGACCCGGATCACGACCCGGGTCGAGGAGGGTCGAGAAGGCCCCGATCTCGTCACCGCGGGGGTCGAGGAGCACCACCCCGACTTCGACCAGCCGCTCGGCCGACGGCGAGAAGCCGGTGGTCTCGACGTCGAGCACGGCGAACCCTCCCTCACTGCCCGCTCGGCCACTCACGGTGGCCAGACTAGGACGAGGGTGCGACAGCCACCGGCCTTTCGATTGGGTCTCCGGTCCGTCATGGTTGCTCGCTGCGGGCAGCCACCGTCAGGCGTTCGCCCCGGCCAGCTCGCGCAGCTCGCGCTCCACGTCCTCCTCGTGATTCCGCTCGTCGTCCTTCGCCTTGCCCGGGCTCCATCGGCCCCGGTTGAGCCAGATGGTCGGGATGAACACCACCATGCCCCCGATGCACACCCAGAACCACCGTTGCCACTGGCTCGGGGACTCCTTCACGCCCTTCTGCAGTGCGATGAGGGCGGCCTGATGACCGGCCAGGTATTTGAGCTGGGACTCGTAGGGAACCACCAGCGCCTTCAACTGGACAGACAGCTTGGACAGTTCGCCGAGTTGTGCGGGGGTGAGCACCTTCTGAGCGGCGGCGATGTTGGCCGGCGACAAGCTCTGATTGAGACGAGCGACCACCGGGGCCACCGTTGGGCTGCTCAGGACAGTGAGGAAGGCGGCGTGCTGCGTGGCGAATGCCACCGTCTTCGGATGCTGGAGCTGGAACTCGGCCACGTTGAACGGGGCGGTCCCGTTCGGCGGGGTCTGGGCCACGGCCAGGTTGTCGACCACCGGGTTGACCGCGGTGATGACCATCGGCAGGAAGATGAAGGAGATGCCGACCACCACCCGGAGGATCCACCCCCAAAGTGCCAGACCCGTCCCCACCAGGGCCGGGTTCTTGGCCTCCACCGTCTCGGTGTAGCTGGCCATCCAGGGCGCGTAGGTCACCGAGAGGAAGAAGGCGAGGATGACCCCGACCAGGACGATGGTGTAGTAGCCGGTATGGGGGTGCCCAGCCACGTTGATCAGAACGATGAGGGAGACGATGGATCCGATGGCCCCGACCAGCATGAACGACTTGCGCACCTTGAGGAGGTCGGACACGACGCCGACGAGGATCAGCGAGATCGCGTCGGTGGCCCAGATCCACTTGTTCAGCCCGTTGGCCTGGGTCACCGACAAGTTGAGCCCGTTCGAGTTGACGAACACAGTCGAGAAGAAGATGGTGAAGAACCCGGCCGCCGCGTAGTACACGAGGAGGAAGACCGCGATCCCGAAGGCCGAGCCGACCAGGTCCCACTTGAGGATCTGCCGCCACGGGTGCTTCGTCCCCGACTCGAGCTCGGCGATCGAGATGCCCCGGGCCCGGGCCTCGACGAGGGCCCGGTCCCGCTCGGTGACCATGAGCTGGTCCCGGATCCCGGCCGACAGGTCCTTCATGAACACCAGACAGATGACGAACAACACAATGGCGGCAACGCCGGAGATGACGAACTGGCTCTTCCAGCCCGAGGACGGGGCCCCGTTGAGGAAGTGGTTCAGGGTGGCGCTGGCGATGATGGAGGTCAGCAGGCTTCCGGCCACCGGGCCCACCGTCCAGAACCCCATCGCCGAGGCCCGACCCACCTGGGGGCTGAAGTCCCGGACCATGGCCGGGGTGGCCACGAGGATCGCCCCTTCCACCAGACCGATGGCCGAGATGACGATGGCGAACGACCACTCGGAATGGGTGGCCGGAACACCGACTGCCACCAGCAGCCCCACGATCAGGAGCCCGTAGATGATCACGTTTGCCCGCCCGAGCCGGTCGGTCTTGCCGGCGGGCAGCGAGGCGAAGGCGCCGATCAGGTTGGACACGATCACGATGCCCACGTAGAAGCTGAACGACATGTGGTAGTACCGCAGGATGTTGGGGGTCACCCCGGTCTGGGTGTAGTACGTGTAGTACAGGAGGATGGTGGCCAACACGGCCAACGCCAGATAGCCGGCCCGTCGGGCGCCCCGGGGGTATTGGTCGGTCACCTCGTGGACGAAGAAGAAGCGGAAGAGGGGATTGTGGCCGCCCCCGCCACCCGCACCCGCCGCGACAGCTGAATCGGTGTCGATCGCCATGACTCCCCCTTGGTTCCCTTGGTTCGGCCTGAACGTGCCCAACGGAGTGACCGTAGCGCATGGAGAACTCCGCGAGAAGTCTTCTCCACATCGGGTGAGAGAGAGCCGGGCCGGACCCCGAATCCGGAGCGGGCTGCGGCAATCGGACAGCGTCAGCGGTCGAGCACGGCCGCCGAGATCAGGTCCTCCAGCATCCTGTCGTTCCACCAGGAGATCTGGAGCTGCTTGGCCCGGCGGAAGTACAGCTGGACGTCGAACTCGACGGTGAAGCCGATGCCGCCGAAGATCTGCTGGGCAGTGGCCGTCACCTCCCGGAAGGTCCGGCATGCATGCAGCTTGGCCATGGGGGCGAGCGAGGACACGTCCCTACCCTCGGAGCGGGCCCAGGCCGCTTCGTGGACCAGGACTTCGGCACCGTCGACGGCGGTCGCCGCGTCGGCCAGGTCGTGAGCGAGGGCTTGGAAGGCACCGAGCGGCTTGTCGAACTGGTGGCGGTCCTTGGCGTACTGGACGGTGATCTCGAGAGCGTACCGGGCGCCCCCGACCGCCTGGGCGGCAAGCAGGATGATCCCGTCGTGCATCACCGCGTCCCAGGTCGACCACCCCGTACCCGGGTCACCGATCCGATCGGCTCCGGTCACCCGGACCTGGTCGAAATCGACCCGGAACTGCGGATCTGAGGCGATACTCCGCTGCTGGGTCAGCCGGACACCCCTGGAGCCAGGATCGACCAAGAAGAGGTCGACCGCACCGGACGCCTCACCGGTGCGGGCAAGGACCACCAGCCGATCCGCCGCTTTGGCGAAGCCGACATGGAGCTTGGTGCCGGTGAGGCGATACCCCTCGCCGTCCGCTTCGGCTCGCAGCTGCACGCCGGCCGGCCCGAACCCGTGGTCGGGCTCGAGCCAGGCCGGAGTGAGGATCGATTCGCCGGTCCCGATGGCGGCGAGCCATCGCAGCTTCTGGTCGTCGCTCCCCGAACGGGCGATCGAGCCCCCCGAGAGGATCGCGCTCACGAAGTGGGGAGTTGGGACGAGCGCACGTCCCAACTCCTCGTAGACGGCCGTCCCCTCGACCGCCGTCATCCCCGAACCTCCATACTCCTCGGGCAGCTGGAGGCCGATCAAATCGAGAGCGGCTAGCTGCTTCCACAGCTCCGGCGAGTAGCCGACAGGGTCGTCTTCGAGCTCGCGGACCACCGAGAGCGGGCAGGTCGAGGCACAGACACCTCGAACGGTCTGGCGCAGCATCTCGACTTCGGGACTGAACGTCAGGTCCAGCATGTTCGCATCTCCTCCTCGGGTCCTCTGCTCACCTGACCGCGCGTCACGGTCCTTGGGGTTGCCATCGGTCACCCCTCCGGGTCCACGGATTGTCGGACTCGTCAACCGGCAGGGCCACGCTTGCCCGACAGGTCGTCTTGGCCTCGCCGTCGACCGAGACCGAGACGTCGACGTCGGCCCAGCCGCAACCGGTTCCGTCGGTCCCGAGCGCGGTCACCACGCCCCGGAACACCATGGTGTCGCCAGGGAAGATCGAACCGAGCATGCGGAAGGCGACCCGCCTGATCCTGCCGTAGGGACCGGTCCAGTCGGTCACGAACCGCTCGAACCAGGCGGCGAGGCTCGGCGTGTTGAGGAAGATGTCGCTGGTGCCGTTGCGGTCCCTGGCGAAGTCCTTGTCATGATGCATCGGACGCCAGTCCCTCGAAGCCATCGCCCCGAGGACCACGGTGGTGGCCGTCACCGGGTAGGAGAGCTCGGGGAGCTCGGCGCCCGGTGATACCTGGGCGAGCAGCAGGCGACGCGGCCCGTCCTGGTTCATGACCCTGCAGCCCGGCGGTAGCCGAACCCGGTGTAGCTCTCCACCGCCACCCGCTCGCTTCGCTGATTGCGATAGTCCACGTCGATGACCCAGAAGCGACCGGTCCCGAGCCGGGTGGTCTTCTCGCCGGAGACCGAGCGAAGGATCTGGCGCGTGGTCAACCTGTCCCCCGGCCGAACCGGCTCGTAAAAGACGATGGTGTTCTCGCTCATCACAGCCTCAGGCAGTCCGAATGCCGTCTTCAGATCGAAGTGGACCTGGAGCGGCAGGCCTGCTGTGGCGCGGTCGGGGGCCCAGTGATGAGGCCTGAACCACACCGAGACCATGGTGGGCGGGGCGATGGGCCCACCGGTGATCTGCTCGGCCACCTCATCGTCCCAGAAGAGGGGGTTGCCGTTCTCCACCGAGGAACAGGTCGTCCAGATGTAGCCCCGCTCCACGGGGAACTCGCCCTCCTCCTCGTACTGCCCGATGCCGATCATCCGATCGATCGCCGCGGTATCGACAGGGAGGCTCACGCCACCACCCCGTCTGCGAGCATGCGAGAGATCTGGTCGGACTCGATTCCGGCCCGGCGCAGCAACGATGCGGCGTCCGATCTCCCCGGATCGGGCAGCTTGATCGGCCCGGCAGGCCTCACCATTCCGGCGAGCACCGGGGACACCTGGAGGAACCGCTCGGGGTCGTCCTCGGCAGCACCGGTGACCTCGACGAAGGCGCCACGGGCGACGAATTGCTCGTCCCTGGCCACCTCGGCCACGGTGAGCACAGGCGTCACGCAGGTGTCGGCCGGAGCCAGTTCGTCGACCCAGGCCTGGCGGTCGCGTGAGGCGAACGCCGTGGCGAAGGCGGTTCGGATCTCGTCCTGGACCCCATCGTCGAATTGGCGGCCGATCCACTCGCGACAGCCGAGGCGGGTGCAGAGATTGGCGAAGAACTTCTCTTCGATCGCCCCGACGGCCAGCCATCGGCCGTCACCCGCCCGGTAGGTGTCGTAGCAGGCGTACCGTCCGGTCAGGACGTCGTGGCCCGGTCCGACTTCGGCGCCCGTGGCCAGGTGCTCGTCGACACCCAGCGAGGTCAGCCACAGGACGCCCTCGGCCACCGACACGTCCAGGTGCACCGCCGGACCGGATGGGCCGCGGCCGGCCAGCGCGGCCAACACGGCCACTGCGGCATGCATCCCACCGCCTGCAGCATCGGCGACAGTGGCACCGGGCAAGCACGGTCCTCCGTCCGCTCCGCGACCGCCGGCGTCCAAGTACCCGCCCATGGCCAGGTAGTTGAGGTCGTGTCCGGCCCAGTCCCTCCGCGGTCCGCTCTGGCCGTAGCCGGTTGTCGAGCACAGGATGATCCGAGGGTTCGCGGCCGAGAGCTCGTCCAGGCCGACACCCAGGCGGTCGAGCACGCCGGGCCGGAAGCTCTCGACGACGACGTCGGCGGTCGCAGCCAAGGCGAGGAAAGCCACCCTGCCGCCGGGCGCCTTCAGGTCCACCTGGAGGCGCCGGAGGTACCGCGAGCCGCTGTACGCGTAGGGCGGTGGGCGGATCGGGTCGGCAGAACCCGGTACGGGTCCGACCTTCACCACCTCGGCGCCGTAGTCGGCCAAGATGCGGGTACAGCGGGCGGCAGGGCCGACCGTCGACAGATCCAGCACCGTCACACCCGAGAGCAGGCCTGATGGCGTGTCACTTCCTTCCGGTCCGACTTCACTCACGATCGTCTCCGAGCTCAGAAGTTCTTGGGAAGGCCGAGCTTGCGCCGGGCGATGATGTTCTTCTGGATCTCCGAGGACCCGCCGCCGATGGTGTCGATCACCGTATAGCGGTAGGTCGATTCCGCCCGTCCCCGCATCGGGGCCTCGTCGGTGTGCACCCGGAGCTGCGAACCTGGCCCTGCGATGTCCATGGACGCGTCTGCCAGACGCTTGGAGAACTCGGTGGTGAACAGCTTGTACTCGGACGCCTCCGATGTGGGAGGCGCACCGCCCTGTGACGAGGCGAACACGAACTTGAGACCCAGCATCCTCGCCACTTCCGCCTCCGTGTGGAGCCAGGCCAGCCGCTGCCGCACGACCGGGTCCTCCTTGAGGGGCCGGCCGTCGACGACCGCGGTACGGACGTACTCGGTGAGCAGCTCGAGGCGCTGGGCCACCGGCGAGTAGGTGAACAGGGTGAACCGCTCCAGATCGAGCGCCTCGGAGATGTACTGGAACCCACGGTTGACCTCCCCGACTACGAAGTCGTCCGAGACCCAGACGTCGTCGAGGTAGACCTCGTTGGTCCGCTCGTCGCCCATGGTCCAGATGGGCTTGACCGTGATACCCGGATGATCCATGGGTACGAGGAAGAGGGTGATCCCATGGTGCTTGGGCGCCTCGGGGTCGGTCCGTGCTCCCACCCAGTACCAGTCGGCGAAGTGGGCAGAGGTGGTCCAGGTCTTCTGCCCGTTGAGCATCCATCCGTCACCGTCCCGGACCGCCTTCAGCTGCATCGAAGCGGCGTCGGACCCCGCGTTCGGCTCCGAGTAGCCCACGGCGAACTCGACCTCGTTGCGCAGGATCTTCGGCAGAAATTCCTGCTTGAGCTTCTCGCTTCCGTGGCTGATGATGGTCTTGCCGATGATGCCCACACCCTTGCCGATCTGCGGACCACCCCGTGCGGCCAACGCTTCGTTCAGCAGGTACTCGTAGATTCCGTCGCCGGCCGAGCCGCCGTACTCCTCGGGCCAGGTGATCCCCAGCCATCCTCGCTCACCCACTTTGGCCATGAAGGCCCGGCGCTCCGGGGTGTCGACGATCTGGGCCATGTTCTCCCTGGTGAGATCGAACACCTCGGGGTCGTCGTTCGCATCGAGGAACGCCTCGACCTCCTCGACGAACCTGCGCTGTTCGGGAGTGAACTCGAAGTCCATGGACACGGTCTCCAAGGTGGTGGGCACGGCCGCGGAGGCGGTCGCTCGCTGAGTTGGCAATTCCCGACCGGGAATTTCCTGACTGGTCGTCAGATACGATGGCCATCATAGGATGGGCCGGCCGGGTGAGCCAGCGACGAGCCCGCAGCAGACCGACGAGCCCGCAGCAGAGCAGAGAGAAGGAGCACGCCGTCGATGAGAGGGATCGTCACCGTCGCCGGATACGTTCCCCACCACCGGCTCCGGCGGTCGGCGGTCGGCGAATTCTTCGGAAGCGGTGGCGGTACGGGCACCCGTTCGGTGGCGTCCTACGACGAGGACACGACCACCATGGGAACCGAAGCCGCCCGGTATGCGCTCCGTGCGGTTCCCGGGATGCTGCCCGACACCCTGTGGTTCGCCACCACCGAACCGGCCTATCTGGACAAGACGAACGCAACCACCATCCACGCCGCGCTCAACTTGCCCGGGACCGTATCGGCGTTCGACTTCGGGGGTGCCCTACGGTCCGGAACCGGAGCGCTCGTCGCCGGCCTGGCTGGTGGGCACCGCCGGACACTGGTGGCCGGCGCCGATTTGCGCGACGGACTTCCGACGTCGGCCGACGAGTCATCCGGTGGTGACGGGGCCGGAGCGGTGATGATCGCCGACGACACCACCGAATTGCCGGTCATCGCCGAGTACTTGGGTGGGGCCTCGGTGACCGACGAGTTCGTCGACCGGTGGCGTGCCCCGGGGGCCCGTCGCTCCCGGACATGGGAGGAGCGTTTCGGCGAGACCCGCTACCTTACGCTCGGGAGCGAGGTGTGGAGTGCGGCCCTGAAGGGGGCCGGCATGGACGCCGAACAGATCGACCGGGTGGCGGTGACCGGCATGCACGCCCGTGGGGTCGGGGCGCTCTCCCGCTCGCTCGGCGTCCGAAACGGGGTGCTCGCCGATGACCTGGTGGATTCGATCGGCCAGACGGGTTGCGCCCATCCCCTGCTGATGCTCGCGTCGATGCTCGAACAGGCGTCTCCGGGCGAAGTCATAGCGCTCGTGTCGCTTGCCGATGGTGCCGACGCACTCGTGTTCCGGGCGACCGACGCCCTGGCCCGGTGGACACCGCCGGCTCCCCTGGCCGGACAGATCGAGCGCGGCGTCGAAGTGAGCTACGGACGGTTCCTCTCGTGGCGGGGAATGGTCGAGCCCGAACCTCCGAGACGACCCGAACCCCAGCGGGTCTCCTCCTCGGCTGCCTGGCGAGGGCGGTCATGGAAGTTCGGCTTCGTCGGTTCGAGGGACGTCAGCTCGGAGGCTATCCACCTTCCTCCATCCCGGGTGTCGCGGGTCGGAGGATCCGTCGACGACATGGTGCCGGTGGAACTTGCCGGCGCCGAGGCCACCATCGCCACGTACACGATCGACCACCTCTCCTACTCGGCGAGTCCGCCCATCGTCTTCG
>DAHUZT010000067.1 GCA_027315005.1 Acidimicrobiaceae bacterium
TACCGCGACTCCAACATCGTGTCGCCGAACACTGCTGAGGCCAATGCGAAGGCCGCCATCGGCGGAGGAAGCCAGTTTCATCCGACGAGCCTCCATGGCGGCAAATGGCGCTGGTATTGGGTGTTCATCAGCAACGGGAGCGCCAAGTACAAGGTGGGCGTCGACGCCTCCACCGGTGTGGTGACCGAGGTGAGCCACAACTGAGCCCTTGACGGATTCCAGTTGTCCAAGACGCCCGGTCCAGAATTGGTCCGGGCGTCTTGGCGCGAGGCAGTCGAGGCGGACTCAGCTTCCGAGAGCATCGCGGGACCGACCACCCGCCCTCTCAGGTCGGTGTCGACTTACTCTCACCGGCCGCGAGCAACCCGTGTCCGCGGGGCGAGGACAGGTGCCGTTACAGTTGCGATGGTGCAGGTGGTTCAGACGGATGACTTCGGTGAGGACGATCTCCTCCGGATCGTCGACGGTGAGCCCGACCCGTTCGAGGATGAGCATCTCGCCATGGCCTGGAAGGCAAAGACCGACCATGTGGTACTCGAGGAGTCCGGTGGAGCCGTCGCACATGCCGGTTGGGTTCACGTCGAGGTCGAACCGGAAGGCCATCGGCCCGTCGCTGCGGTCGGGTTGGGTGAGGTCCTCGTCCACCGCGACCACCGTGGCCGGGGACTCGGTCGCCGGGTGGTCGAGGAGGCGGTGGCTCTGATGGCCCTCGAGGAACGGCCGATCGCCCTGCTGTTCTGTCGCATCGACCGCTTGGCGTTCTATCGGCGGCTCGGGTGGCATCGACAGCAGGGAGAGGTCGTCGTGGATCAGCCCGACGGGCCGGTGGTGATGCCCCTCGAGACGTGCTGGCTTCCCCTCTTCCCGGCGGCCGGCCTCCCCGACGGCGGCCTCCGCATCTCGGGTCTCCCCTTCTGACGATCCGAGCGGGCCCGAAGGACTCCGAACCCACCAATGGCACAAGCGAGATGACCAAGGCAGAGCACAGCGGGGACCCGGTCGGTGAACCGATGAGGCGAATACGCGCCGTGAGGAGCGCCGAGGGCGGTGTCCAGGTCCTCGAGGTCCCGATCCGGCCCGATCAGGGCTCCCGGGTGGCCATCGCCACCTCAGGGATCTGCGGATCCGATCTCCATCTGGTGGGATCCGGGCCCTCTCCGGTCACCCTCGGTCATGAGTTCTGCGGCCGGCTCGACGACGGGACGCCGGTCACCGTCGTTCCCGTGCGGCCCTGCGGCCACTGTGAGCGTTGCCTCGGCGGCGAGGGTCAACAGTGCCCGGAGCTGTTCGCGTCCATGTACGGCATCACCCTCGACGGCGGCCTCGCCGAGGAAGCGTGGGTCGATCCGGTGTGTACCAAGGTCCTCCCCGATGGCCTGGCACTCGAAAATGCCTGCCTGGTCGAACCTCTCGCCGTCGCCGTTCACGGACTCCGCCGCTCGGGTGCCGCTGTTGGCCACCGGGTCGTGGTCATCGGAGACGGTCCGATCGGGCTGTGCACGGTCGCCGTCGCCGCATGGTCCGGGATCGACGTGGACCTGGCCGCCCACCGTCGGCACCGGCGCGAAGCCGGGGAGCGCCTGGGTGCTGGTACCAACCTAGGTCACGACTACGACCTCGTCGTCGATGCCGCCGGTACCCAGAGCTCGATGGACCTTGCGATCACCCTGGCCCGACCGGGCGGGACGATCGGACTGGTCGGTACCTTCTGGGATCCGGTGGCGATCGACCTCTCCATGCAGATGAAGGAGATCACCCTGGTTCCCGGCTTCACCTACGGGCACCATGAAGGCCGCTCCGAATTCGAGGAGGCCATCGGCGTGCTCGACGGTTCACCACAGCTGGCCGACACGCTGATCACCCACCGGTTCGACCTGGAAGACGCAACCGAGGCGTTCAGGGTGGCCGCCGACCCGACGAGCGGGGCCATCAAGGTCGTGGTGCACGGCCCGAGCTGAACAAGGTTTGGCCGCAGGTGACCAAAACTACTGGAATCATCGTATTATACTTCATTTGCAATCGATTTCGTAGTATTCATACTCAATTGAGAGCAAATCGAGGGGCAATGGCAGTTCGTGGGAGTGGCGCGGGTCGAGGCGAAACCAGTGGCACAGGTGGCATCACGCCGGTCGGTGCGGACTTCGACCGGAGGCGGGCTCGCGGATCACGGACCCGCCAAGAGATCGTCGATGCGCTGATCGAGCTGATCGAGGACGGGAACCCCCAACTCGACACCCACCAGGTGGCGCTCCACGCCGGCTTGGCCGATCGCACCCTCCACAACCACTTCACCCGGCTCGACGACGTGTTCACCGCCGCCGCCGAGCTGCAGTCCCGACGTCACCTGTCGTTGATCGCCATCATCCCACCTCGTGGATCGGTCGAATTCCGCATCCGGACCACCTGCCGACACCGGCGCCACTACTTCGAAGCCATCAGCCCCGTCCTCGCGGTCTGCTATCGGAGGATGCACGCCACGGCCGACTGGCGCGACGCACTCGTCCGTCACCGAGCCCGCCTCCGGCACCAGTTGTCGACCACCTTCGCACCGGAGATCGTCGGGCGAGGGGGAGACGGCCACCTGTTACTCGAAACGCTGGATGCCGCGACCAGCTGGCAGGCCTGGTATGCCCTCTGCTTCGACCGGGAGTACGCCCCGGCGCAGGCCGAGCGGATGCTGTTGCTCACCGGACAATCACTGCTCCTGCAACGCACGGTACCCGCGGTGCCCGATCCCGGATCAGCGGCGTGAACCGTCTGATCGGTGCGTGCTCAACCCCACTCCAGGTCGTCCCACGGCACGTGATTGAACTGGTGAAGCACCGGTCCGCCGCCACCCCAACCGATGCGGGTGACCGAGGCGGTGGCCAAATGGAGCTTCCAGGATCCCTCGATGGGAAGACCGAGGCACCAGCACACCGCCGCCTTGATCGGGGTCACGTGGCTGACCACCACCAACGGGGCATCGGAGCGGGCTCCGTCTCCCTCCTCGGCGAACAGCTGCGCACATGCCGAAGATACCCGGGCGCCCGCTTCGGCCAGGGTCTCGCCGCCTGGCGGGCGAAAGTCCCGGTCACCTCGCCACCGGGCCCACAGATCCGGAGGGATGTCGCCGAGCGATCGCCCGTCGAATGCTCCGTAGTCGACTTCGACCCAACGATCGTCCACCTCGATCGGAAGAGCCTCCCCCAAGGCTGCGGCCGTCTGTCGGGCTCGCGTCAACGGACTGGTGATGACCCTCCCCGCGCCGGATGCCGAGGGTGCGAGCGCCCGGGCCTGCAAGCGACCCCGTTCGGTGAGCGGCACGTCCATCCGACCGGCCAGGCATCGATCGGCGTTCGCGGTGGACTCACCATGCCGCAGGAGGATCAGCACGATCCGACCGCCGCATGCCGAGGGCACCAACCGTCGTCGATTTGAGCCCCGGTCAACGGATCAGGATGCGGTCGCACTGGGTGCAGGTCACGAGCTCGTCGGGGGGCCGGTGGCGGATGCGCTCGAGGTCGACCGCCGACAACGTGAGGTGACACCCGTCACAGCGATCCCCCAGCAATCGTGCGGCCCCGACCCCGCCCATGCGGGAGCGGATCGCCTCATAGGTCGCTACCAGTTCCACCGGCAGTCGAGAGGCGAGCTCACGGCGCAGGTCCTCCTCGCCCGCAACCGATCCCCGGATCCGGCGCTCGGCCGCGTCCACTGCCGTGGCAAGGCGGTCGGCCTCCGCGTCGAGCAGGTCCAACGATGCGCGAAGGGCAGCCAGAGTCTCGTCGAGGGGATCCTCCTCCTCGACCAGGGCCAGTTCCTCCTGCTCGAAGCGGAGTTGGCGTTCCTCCAGGTGGTGGACCTCGTTGTCCATGGCCTGCAGCTCGCGCGACGCGGTGACCTCCCCCGACTCCATACGCGTCTCGATCTCGTGCCGTCGACCGGCAGTAGTGGCGATCCGCTCTTCGAGGGCGCGCTGGCGTGAACCCAGGTCGTCAATGGCCGCCTGGACCTCGGAGGTCGCCGCCCGCAAGGTACGTTGCTCTTCTTCGACGGCACGAAGCTCGGCCCGCTCGGGAAGGGTGGTCAGGCTGCGACGCAACTGGTCGAGCGTGGTGTCGTGCTGCTGCAGCCCGAGCAGGGCATCGAACAGCTCGGTCATCGTCGATCCCCTTCCTCTGGCCACGGGTCCCTGCCGCCCGGGTCCCCGGTCGACCACGTTCCGGGGATGCGACCGGCCCCCGAGCTTCGAGCCGAACGATCCGCCCGCGAACGCGCGACCAGCTTGCTGGCGGCGAGGCCCGTTCCCCCGTTGCGCTCACGAGCGCACGCGTCCTCGGGAACCTCCCCCGGGTCCAGGTGACCTCCGGGCTGGAGAGGTGGGATCAGGCGGACTTCCTCCGCTGGCGGTGGATCCGACGGCGTTCCCGTTCGGTGGTGCCACCCCAGACGCCCTCTCGTTCGCGGTTGGCCAGTGCGTGCTCGAGGCAGGCCTCCCGTACCGGACACAGTTCACAGACGGCCTTCGCCGCGTCGGCCTCCTCGTCGGTGACCGGGTAGAACACCTCTGGGTCGATGCCCCGGCAGGCGGAGTGCTTGCGCCAGGTGGCACTCATCGGAAAGTCACTTCCTCGTTTCTCCAGAACGTACTGAACTCCACCGCAGGGAAGGGGATGACCTGGGAAAAGGCGGTCTCCGAGCAAAAGCAGCAGAATGAACAGTATGGCGCAGTCGACGCCTCGGTGTCCACATTTGAGCCGGGCGGAGCCCCTCTACGACCCGACAGGCCGCCTACAATCCCCGGATGGACACCGAATCGCTCTCCGGCAGGACCATCGTCGTCACCGGAGTGACCGGTCAGGTGGCGAAGCCGGTGGCCATCGAGCTGGCCAGACGGAACCGAGTCATCGGAGCAGCTCGGTTCACCGATCCGGTCGCCCGGGCGACGCTCGAGGGCGCCGGGGTCGCCTGCATCCCCATCGACCTCCTACGAGGAGACGTCTCCGACCTTCCCGAGGACGCGGAGATTGTCCTCAACTTCGCCGTGTCGAAGACCAATGACTGGGAGCGCGATCTGCAGGCCAACTGCGGCGGTCTGGCCTGGTTGATGGAGCACCACCGCGGCGCTTCCGCATTCGTCCACTGCTCGACCACCGGGGTCTACAAGCCACTCGGTCACCATGTCTTCGCCGAAGAGGACGAGCTCGGTGACAATCACGGGATCTGGCCGTTCCTCCGCACCTACAGCATCGCGAAGATCGCTGCCGAGGCGACCGCCCGCTGGGCGTCGGTTCGCCACCACCTCCCGACCACCATCGCTCGCCTCTCGGTCCCCTACGGCGACGGGGGTGGTTGGCCAGCCATCCATCTCGAAATGATGCTCAACGGCTCCGACATCCCCGTGCACATCGATGCTCCCAGCATCTACCATCCCATCCACGAGGATGACATCGTAGGCATGGTCCCCGGTTTGGTGGCCGCCGCGACCACTCCTGCGGTGACGGTGAACTGGGGAGGGGACCAGGCAGTCAGCATCGAGGAGTGGTGCGGGTACCTCTCCGACGTGACCGGTGTTCCGGCACGTTTCCATCCGACACGAGACACCATCGACAGCGTCGCCATCGACCTGACCCGGATGCACCAGCTGGTCGGGGTGACCAGTGTAGGTTGGCGCGACGGGATGCGCCGCATGGTGGCCGCTCGACACCCGGAGCTCCTCACCTGACCCCGGAGGGCGCTTCCTCGGAGCCATCCCGGTCCACGGCACGGCTCAGGACCGGTTGACGAGCAGGCCTGCGATCAGTGGATACCTCGACGGCGGCAGTGGACATCGCCCACCGACCAGGCGGTGAGGACCGGGTCGGGTGGGACGCAGAGGCGTGCGCCCGACTCGAAGGCAGCTGTCAGCTCCCCCTCCGCCGTCGTCCACAACCAACGCACCGCATCCGGGTACAGTGCGGCCAGTGGTCCGAGCCCACCTCTGCGAATCGGATCGAGACTGTGCACGGTGCCCTCGGTTTCGACCGTGAACGGGCATCCGATCACCACCTCGGTCGGACCGAACTGCATCCGCGACCGGCGATCGATGCGTACGAACGAAAGGGTCCGCACCTCGAGTACGAATTCGCGAGCGCCGCCGGGCAGCTCTCGCACCAGACAGCCCTCGATCACCCAGCCATGTTTGCACGCGCCGCGAACCGTCGCACACCTGTCGGTGGCCCGGCCCGACAGGTCCGATTCAGGCCGGAGGTGCCCATGGACCGTCGGCCCACAGGAGGTCGGCCAGGGCTCGGGTGAGCCCGGCCAGCTCGGCCGCCGTGGCCCGGTAGCGCGCCGGGGTTCCCCCGTAGGGATCGGCGAGATCGTCTACGTCGGAGCGGTCGAGGAGTAGCGAGCGGTCCCGATCGCCGTGCACCGCGTCGATCCACGAACGAAATCCCTGGTCAGGGCGCCTTGGGCCCACCTCCGATCCACGGCGCACCAGCTCCTTGTAGGTGAAGGCACGTGGCCAGCTCTTTGATTCGAGGAGCACTATCTCCTTGAGATGGCGCCGGGTCATGCCGATGATCAGGTCGGCACCAGCCAGCATCGGCGCGGTCAGTGATCGGCCGTTGCCCCTTTCGAGATGGACGCCGCAGGCGTCCATGGCCTCGGCAACCTCGGAGGGGACACGTCCGTCACCGACCCGCAGCCCAGCCGAAGAGATCTCCACCCGGTCAGGGTGGCGTTCGACCTCGGCAGCGAGGAGACCCTCGGCCATCGGAGACCGGCACAGGTTGGCAGTGCAGACAAAGAGGAAGTGAACCGCATGAGTGTAACGTTGGACGGCAACGACAAGGACGACGGCACGGTGGACCCTGGCGGGGAACCCCGGTCCCGCGGCGTCAGACGGAGTCCGGTGGCCGCACGGCCTACCAGGTCGGGCCCTCGGGTCGCTCAGGATCAAGGATGGCCAACCGTGCGCACCAACGCTGAGATCGTGCGGCGCGTCACCGATGCGATGGGCCGCGGTGACCTCCTGGGGGTGTTGGCGTTCGTGTCCCACGATGTGCGCTGGGCGGTCTGCACCCACGATCGAGATGCCGCCCCCTGGTTCAAGGAGTTCAGGGGCAAGCCGGGTGTGGGTGCCTTCTTCGAAGAGCTCTCGAAGATGGTCTTCTCGGAGTTCACGGTCAAGGCGATCATCTCGGAGGGCGACCTGGTGATGAGCTGGCTCCACGTCGTCTTCGCCGGCCCGAACGGCCACAGGGTGGACATGGACGAAGTGCAGATCTGGCGGTTCCTGGATGGGAAGATCATCTCTTTCGACGCGGTGCTCGACACCGCCTCCGTGGTCGCCGCCTTCACGTGAACAGCACCTACGACATCGCGCTGGTCCACGACTACCTGACCCAGCGGGGTGGGGCCGAGCGGGTGGCGCTGACCCTCAGCGAAGCGTTCCCCCGTGCGCCGCTATACACCTCCTTCTACGAGCCTGGCGACACCTTGCCGGGATTCGCCGGGGTGGACGTGCACACCCTGGCACTGGACAGGATCGGCTGGCTCCGCCGCCGTCACCGGCTGGCGCTGCCGGTGCTCGCGTCGGCATTCGGTCGCCTGAAGATCGACGCCGAGCTTGCCATTTGCTCGTCGAGCGGATGGTCCCACGGAGCCTCGGTCGCGGGGCGGACCGTGGTCTACTGCCACACGCCCGCTCGGTGGCTCTACCAGTCAGAGCGCTATCTGGAAGGCATGTCCGACTGGGCCGGAGTCGCACTCTCCACCTTGCGGCCCGCGCTCCGATCGTGGGACCAAAAGGCGGCCGCCAGGGCAGCGCGCTACCTGGCGAACTCCTCAGCGGTGCGGGACCGGATCCGCGACATCTACGGGGTGGACGCCGAGGTCGTCCCGCCACCGGTAGACCTCGACCCCACCGGTCCGATCGAGCCCGATACTGCCATGGAGCCGGGCTACTTTCTCTGCGTCTCACGCCTTCTCGCCTACAAGAACGTGGAAGCGGTCGTCGAGGCATTCGTGTCGCTCCCCGACCAACGGCTGGTAGTGGTGGGCAGCGGCCCGCTCTACGAGAGGATCGCGGGCATGGCACCGGCCAACACGACCTTTTGCACCGCGGTCAGCGATGCCAGGCTCCGTTGGCTGTATGCGTCGTGTTCAGGGCTGATCGCAGCCTCCTACGAGGACTTCGGTCTCACCCCCATAGAGGCGGCCCTGTTCGGCAGGCCAACGGCCGCACTGCGCTGGGGGGGATTCCTCGACACCATCGTGGAGGGTTCTACGGGTGTCTTCTTCGATGAGCCACGGCCCGAACCGATTGCCCGTGCCGTCCGCCATCTGGCCGGGACCACCTGGAACCGAAACGACCTGGTCGAGCGCGCTGGCCGGTATTCGAAGGACCGCTTCATTCGACGTATGCGACAGGTCGCCGAAGAGGAGCGCCGGATGGCCTAGCGGAACCGGTCAGGAAGCACCCCGACCCCGGAACACCGTGGTCGGTGTCTGCCAGAGGATCTGCATGTCCCACCAGAACGACCACGAGGCCACGTAGAGGTAGTCGAGTCGGCACAGCTCGAGATGGGAGAGCTCGTTCCTCCCCGACACCTGCCAGAGCCCGGTCATCCCGGGTCGAGCCTCGAATCGCTTGCGGGCCCATCCATCGATCTGCATGGCCTCGGACACGACGAACGGTCGGGGTCCGACCAGGGACATGTCCCCTTTCCAGACGTTGATGAGCTGGGGGAACTCATCGAGGCTGGTCCTCCTCAAGAAGCGCCCGATCCGGGTCACCCGAGGGTCGTCTCGCACCTTGAACAAGGGACCGTCGACCTGGTTCAGGTGTTCGATCTCATGGCGCCGTTCCTCGGCATCCCGGTACATCGTCCGGAACTTCAGCATGGCGAACGGCTGCTCGTTGCGACCGGTACGGGTCTGGTGGAAGAAGACGGTTCCGGGGCTGCTGGCCTTGATCAGAGCGGCCACCACGATCCAGGCCGGGGCGGTGACGAGCAGCACGATGGAGGAGACCACCAGGTCGAAGGAGCGCTTGAGCGCCCGTGAGCCGGTACTCAACGAAGCCGGAGCGATGTCGAGCATGGGCAGGCCCGAGAGATCCTCCACGTGGGATCTGCTCGTGATCAGCTCGTAGTAGCGGGGGACGATCGACACACCCACCTCACCGGCCATGCTCTTCAGCATCTCGATGGTTCGCTCGGGATGTGTCCTGGAGAAGCAGACCACCACCCGGGCCACGTTGAACTGGCGCACGAGCAGCGGAAGTTCGTCGAGCTCGCCGAGTACGTCTCGGTGATCGACGGGGTTGTCGTCGACGAATCCGACGAAGTTCACGTAGGCGTGAGCCCGGAGATGGCTGGCCACCGTCTGGGCCAGCTTGCCCGTCCCGACCACGATGACCGGCAGCGAACCCTGCGACTTGGCGCCGAGGATCCCGAACGCTGCGGCTCGGGCCACCGGCACGATCACGGCCGCCACCAGGCACATGGAGGTGATCTTCGCCACCGACAGCATGTCGAGCCCGAAGTCCTTCTCCAGCACGTAGGCGACCACGGCCACGAGAAATCCGCCGATCATCAACCCGTGCACGATGTTGCGCAGATCGGCGAAGACACTCTTCGAGACCCGCCTCAGTGCTGTCCGGTAGAGGCCGTAGACGGCGAACACCCCGATGAACAGTGGGATCATCGCCAGGTCGAACAGATAGGCCTGACCTCCGGAGCTGGCGGAGGACTGTGGATTGGACGAGATGGCAGACAGCAGGAGCGGGCCCGACAACGCGGCGATCACCAGCCCGACCACATCGGCCGCGACCAGGCGTCGGAAGGTGCTTCGGCGAACCTGGGCCGCCGGAGCGACCCGGCTCTCCCGGTCGATCAGCCGCGCTGGTTCGAGACCGACAAATGCCTCGTCACCACGCGCGTGCCGCACGTCCGGATCGAGAATCGCCATGCTGACCGTCCTGCCCTTCACCTCGCCGTCGTAAGCACCGGCCGCGTCCGCACTGGCAGACGACCCACTCACGACGACCCTCCTCCGCCTTGGACACTCATGGTAGGCCCGCGGGTCTCCGGGCACAACTGCGATCGAACCGAGCCCGGCCCGACGGGCCCGGAGCCCGGCCCGGCGGTGGTCAGGGTGAGACCAGTGCCGCCGTCGCCGAATTGAGCGCCCGGACCTGGCCGCGGGGCTCCTCCGTCCCGGCGCCCTCGGGAACGAGCGCGATCGTCCGTGACCCACCGGGAGGCAGATGGAACCACGAGTCGGTGGGTCGGAAGCCGGCCACGTGGATACTCACGAACTGTGCGAACCACCGGGTGGTGACCGACAGCGTCCATGCCCCTCCATCGGCGCTTCCGACTTCGGCCTGTAGTCCGATCTCGTGTTGAAGCGGCCGGATGAGGCCTCCGGGGAGGTACTCGGTCCCGGCGATCGTCTGCCCGTCGTCACCGAGCAGCCCGACCGCCACCAGCTCGTAGATCCGGGGACCGAACCGGTAGGCATAGGCCAGATCACGAAATCCGTCGAACAGCGAGTCGGCCGAGAGCTCAGTGGAGCCCCGGGCGGGGATCTGCACGGGGCTGGTCACCTCCTCGAGCCGATGCTCGGTGCTGAACAGCTGGACCACCAGCCGACCGTCGATCGGCGCCGGTCGGTCGTTCACCAGGTGCACGACCAGACCGTTGAGCCCTTCGTCGGTGACCAGGACGCCGACCGGTTGCAAGAGGCGGGCCAGCGCGAACCACGGCGACTTCGGCCGGCCCAAAGCGTCGACGATCCCCCAGCCTGCACCGATCCGGAGATCACGCAGGCCGACCAGCAGCATGCCGGCGCAGGGCGAAGCGGAACGGCGCCACTCGGCAGCCGCCGACGCCATGATGTGAGCGACGGCCGCTCGCCCGAGATCGAGTGCCCGCTCGGGATCGTGACGACGGAGTTCGGCCATGTCCTCGCCGAAGAGCAGCGATGAGTAGTGATCGCGGACGTCCTCCAGGTCCCACGAACCCCCGGTGTCATGGTGGACGGCCTGCTTCCAGGTCGGATCGTGGCCGGCAGGACGCGGGCCGCCGAAGGCCTCTTCCACCGTGGTCCGTTCGGGCGGGTTCGAGAACGCGAGGCCTTCGCTCACGAATCGCGGCGATGCCCTCCGGAGGTCGTCGAGAGGTCGCAGGTGGACACCAACCCCGATGTAGTGGCTCACACCGCTGTCCACCTGGAAGGGCAGGTGGCCACCGGTGGGAGACGAGGTCAGGTACGGGACCCCCGGGGCGATGGAGGAGGACCGCTCGGCAATCTCGGTGGCGACCAGGTCCGAGCGCCACCGGTGCCGGGGCAGGCCGTGCATGGCCGGCTGCTCCTCGAGCTCCTGGCCACCACAGAAGACGGCAAGGCTGGGATGGGCGGCCGCCATCCGGAGCACCTCGCTCACTTCGTCCGACACCGCTGAAGTGAAGCCGGTGTCGTCGGGAGGGTCGACCATGCCGAGCATGGCGTCCTGGAAGACCAGGATGCCGAGCTGGTCGCACCGATCGAAGAACGAACCCTGTTCGTAGACCGTTCCCCCCGGGATGCGAACCATGTTCATACCGGCCCGGCACAGCAGGCCGAGTGTGTCCGTGACCTCCGAGTCGGGCGGCGCGAACGAGACCGGGTCGATCGGATACCAGCATCCACCCCGGCAGAAGACCTCGACTCCGTTGACCAGCAGGCGGAATGCGCCATCGCAGGTGTCCAACTCGATCGTCCGGAAACCGGCACGGCCCAGCTCCAGCCGGCGCCCTCCGAGCAGCACCGTGACCGGATAGAGCGGCTGTGCTCCATGGGTGTGCGGCCACCAGCGCTCGACCTGGTCGACGGCGATCTGCCCCGAGACGCGCAGGCGGTCGCCGTCGCGCTCGACCTCGAGTGACCCGGCCGACCCGGCCACCTCCAGGGTGACCTCGGATCCATCCCACCCCGGGACCTCGCAGTCGAGGGTCACTGACACAGTGCCTTCTCGGGGTCCGACGCAGCTGGTGGAAAACCGTCGGTCGAGGACGTTGAACGCGGACGCCGCCGTCAGCCGGATCGGGCGCCAGGGGCCCACCGGTGCCGGAGTGACCACCCAGCCGGGTTGTCGACCGAGGAGGGTCGTCCGGAACCACCGGAGGCTCTGGTCGGAGACGCCGGCCGTCTTCCATCGAGGGCGTGGCCGTCGGGGACCGAGAAGCGGACCAAGTGCGGCACACCGGATGACGAGCTCGTTCTCCTCCGAGAGCAACCCGATGGGCAGACGCCAGGAGGTGAACATGGATTCCGATCGCATGAGGTGTCCCCCGTCGAGCCAGATGTCCGAGATGGTGGCCAGGCCGTCCACCTCCAAGGCCCCCGGGTCGGCTTCCTCCCACGACCCCGGACGTGGGAACCGGCATCGGAACCACCAGTCCTCGCCGTCGAGCTCGATCGATGAGCGTTCGGGGACCCCTGCCCTCCGAAGCGCGCCGGCGGCCGTTCCGGGGACCTCTGCGGCGATCCACCGCAACGGCAGGGCTGGGAGATCCCGGGGGTGGTCGGCCTCACCGGCGGGCGTGGACGTGCACTCCCAGCTGATGCCGTGCAGCGCGTCGAGCTGGTGCTCACCCCACATAGCGCTCGACCAGGTGGTCGATGGCCAACGACCAGTTCTCCTCCATCGGGCCGATGACGGCCGCAAGATCGATGCTCCGTCCCCGAACCACCCGGGCCAGGGCGAACTGGAGAGCCTTGGCCCCCGACGACACCCTCCGGAGGGCGGCCACGGCCGGCTCGAGGTCCGACCGGTCGTTGCGCTGCAGCCAGTCGACGAAGGATGCGGCGAGCTCGGCGGTGGCCCCGCACTGCCGGCAGGTCCCGAACGAGTAGCGATGGAACGTCTCGAGCTCCTGTTCGGCCAACCAACCGAGGTCATCGGCCAGACGGCTCGCGAGACGGCTCACCGGGTTGTCCGGTGGGCGTCGTCCAAGATGCTCGGCCGCGAGGGCGGTGACCCGGGCCAGCTGGCCGGTATCGAGCCGCCGGAGCCGATCGAGACGGACCACCTCGACATAGGGGGAGAGCGCGACCCCCGCGGAATGCGCACCTGTACTCAGCACGCCGTCGAAGTCGTCACCCCCGAGTTCGAAGTAGCCGGCATTGTGAAAGTACCGCAGCACCTGCCGACCGGGATCGACGAGATGGGGGACGATGGTGGTCTTGACGTGGTCCTGGCGATAGGCGACGCCGTAGGTGTCGGGCAGGTAGAAGGAGTCCACCTCGACCGTGCACAGCCTGCCCATTCCCAGCTGTTCTACGACATGGTCGACCAGCGGTCTCCAGACGTTGAGCTCGAGGACCTCGATGCCGTAGATCGATCGCAAATCCTCGGGAGGAAACTTGAAGAACCTCCACTGATCACCTTCGAAGTCGGCGCTGAGGGTGAAGGCGGTGCCGGCAAGCGGGTCCAGCCCGAGGGCGTGCAGCACCTCGATCCACACGTCGACGTAGCAGTTGGTCTCGGTCCAGTCGCGTTCGGTGGCGTGAACAGGATGCGGTTCGAACGCCCAGCACGACAGCGGGTCGAGCTCCACGGTCACCATCGGGCGGTCGCAGGTGCGGTCAGGGCCACAGCACGGAACGGGCGGCCGCTGGCCAGGCGTTCGGGTCGGTACCGTGGCGGTTGAAGAGGGCCAGCGCGATGCGATCCAGGCCGAAACCGAAGCAGGAGGAGTGAGCTACGTCTCCTCGAGCGGTCTCGATGCCGAACGGCCGGCCGAAGTGATCGAGATGGCAGTTGGCCGATGCGATCGCCGTCGGCGGTTCGCTGGCGTAGACCGGCGTCACGATCTCGAATTTGAGCTCCTCGTCGCGCTGGTTGGCGGCCAGCATCCGTCCGGGGCGCCCGAAAAAGGGGTCGTTGGCCACCACGCTCTCGACCGGGAGGTCGAGCCGACCGAGGGTGTCGATGCCGCGCCGCAACCACTCGTCCCGGTGGTCCCGCGCGCGCTCGGGGGTGCCGAGATAGACGTACTCGTGCATCCGGAACACCTGCATCCGGAACGGGTCGGTGCTGGGTTCGTGACGGAAGCACGTTCCCGAGACGTTCACCCGGCAACCTTCCTCGGGCAGTACGCCACGCATCGTCGGATACAGCGGATGACAGGCCGCCGGGCGCAGGACCATGTCGGTGGCCCGCAGCAACGGACCACGATCCTCTCCGTGCTCAGCGCGACGGACGAGCTCTGCATGCTGGCGTTGATCGCCTCCGAAGCCGTGCACCGAACCCATCTGGTCCGGGAACGATTCGAGGTAGCCGTTGGCCACGAAGTTGGCCCAGGGCATGACGGGGGGGAACCGGATCATCCTCGCCCGTTGGTCGGCACCCACCCGATCGATCAGATCGTCAAGGGCCCGGACCACCGACTCGTAACGCTCCGATCCCCCGTAGAGCCCGTCCACACCAGTGGGGATCAGCAGCCCTGCCTCCAGGAGATCGGCCCGAAACCGATCCCTTGCCTCGTTGACTCCGGCCGCCCCGCTCGGCACCATCGCCGGATCACTCGCCTCGGTGGACGAGGAGCATCTGCGCGTTGTTGCCCATGATCCGGTCGTTGTTGACCATGAGAGACGCACCCATCGAGTCGCGGAGCTGCCGCCCCATGCTGTAGGGACTGTCCAGCCGATAGGAGGCCAATCCACAGATAAGCATGCACTGCCGGATAATGTCCACCAGCAAGGTCGATGCCGTCACCTTGAGGGAGTTCATGGCAATGGCGAAGCCGATCCCCTCCAGCTGCGCCGGGTCGTGCTGTGCATCCTCGAAGCGCCGAAGGGATCCACGAACCAGTTCTTGGAACTGGAGGAGGAGCGCGTTCGTCTCGGCCAGCCGGAGCGCGGCCGTCGGTGTGGTCCCGGGATGCTTGCGCGCCTCGGCCTGGACGAAGCGACGGGCACGGTCGATGGCCGAAGAGGCGATGCCGAGCCAGAGAGAGCTCCAGAGCAGATGGGCCGTCGGGAGCATCGTCCTGGTCGAGATGACGTCGTAGGGGTCATCGAGGATCGATGCCACATCACCGCTGGCACGGAGGACGAACCCGGGGCTGCAGGTACCCCGGAATCCGAGAGCATTCCACTCCCCCACCTGCTCCAGCAGGAGCCCAGGCGGTCGGCACAGGACCAGGACCTGCTCGTTCGGCGGCCCATCCGGAGCGCGCCTGGCGGTGCACAGGATGGCATCGGCGAAGCTGCCGTAGGAGATGACCGGTGCCTGTTTCTCGAGGGTGAAGGTGCGGCCGGTGGTCTCGACGGCGCACAGGCTGCTCCCGAGGTCGCCTCCGGTGCCCACCTCGGTCGTCGCCGACGCGAGGAGGTACTGATGTTCGGCCAGCTCGGCTAGGTAGTCCCTCAGCACGGCGTTGTGCCCATGCCGGACTAGACACGCCACCTGGATGTGGTGCATCGCCGCCACCATGGCGCTCGACGCGCAGTGCCTGCCCAGGGCGACCAGGCCCTCGGACACCTCGCCGAACGAGGCGCCGAGACCACCCAGGTCCCGGGGCACCAGCGCGCCGAGGAGGCCCTCGGCCCCGAGCGCGCCGATGGACTCGGCCGGGAAGCGCGCCGCCTGGTCGACCTCGTCGGCCACTGGCGCCGCGACCTGCTCTCCGATCCGGGCCATGGCCGCGGCCACATCACCCAGCTCGCCGAGGCATAGGGGCGCGTCGCTCACGCTGGTCATCCGGTCATCCTCTCGCCTGCATCTCCTGGACGGCACGGCGTATGGCGCCGATGGACTCGAACGTCGCCTTCTTCAGCATCTCCTCGGAGAACTCGATGTCGAACGCGTCCTCCAACGCAAGCATCACGTTCACGCTGGAGTGTGAGGTCATGCCCGCCGCGAAGAGGTCGGCCCGGTCGTCGAGTGTGGAGACGTCGACCACCAGCCTGGCGTGCTCCGACAGCACCTGTCGGATCGTCTCGTCCACGATCACTCAACCCTTCCCGCGCCGGTCTGGCCGGCGTCAGCGTCCATTCGACCTTGATTGCACACCCCCACCACGACCGCACCTGCCACCTCCGCCTCATGGGTCAGGCTCACCGCCAGTTGGTCGATGCCCGCCTGCCGGGCCAGCGTGGCCGCCGACCTCGAGAGACGCAACTCGCACCACCCTCCCGCCGTCCTGTGTACCTCGATACTAGGCCATGCCGGTCGTGCTCCGATGGGACGGAGCACCTTGATGGCCGCCTCTTTCGCCGCGAATCTCGCGGCCAGACGTTCGGTCGAGTAGCCACGGACGTTACCCACGGTGTCCGCGGCGCATCTGCAGGTGGCCATCTCGTGCACCGTGAAGAGCCGTTCGACGTAGCGACCTCCGAACCTCTCCAACGATCGGGCCACCTCCCTGACGGCGATCACGTCCATGCCCACCCGGAGCTGGGTCGGACCGAACCCTGCCTGGGACCGGCGCTCTTCCACGCCGTCGAGCAGCCGGGACGCCAGGGTGGCAGCCGAGTCGACCTCGTACCGGGCGGAGCTCACGTGACCCGCTGCCCGCCGGCAAGGTCTGCCCGCCGGACCGGATCCCCTGGGGGCCCACTGCTCATGGGCTGATTGCTCGGCGACTCACTGCTCGGGGCTTCCGCCTCCGTGGCGACCACCGCTGCATGGACGGCGCGATAGCACTCGGCGATCCGGTCCCACGAGAACTCGCCCACCCGACGGTGCCCGGACTGAGCCAGGTCGCGGCGCCGGTCCGCATCCGCGAGCAGCATGGTCAGCAGCTCTGCGAACCTGGTCGTGTCGAACGGATCGACCAGCATACCGTCCACACCGTCCCGGACGAACTCCGGCGCCCCTCCTCTCGTGGTGGCGACCACGGCCGTCGACGCCCGCCACGCCTCGAGGACGACGATACCGAAGGGTTCCAGTCGGCTCGGCATCACGAACAGTTCGGCATGGGCCATGGCCGAGGCGACAGCGGAGCGGTCGAGCCTGCCGACGAAGTGCACATGATCGGTGACCCCGAGGGACCGTGCACGCTGGTGGAGTCGCTCCAGAGCCTCGCCTTGACCGGCGATCACCAGGTCCGCCACTCGCTTGGTGGGGTCGATGGCTGCGTAGGCGGCAAGCAGCAGATCGAACCCCTTCTTGTCGACGATCCGACCGAGTGCGAGGACATAGGGGCGGCTGGGGAACCCGGCCGGCGCGCCCTGTCCGCCCGGCGCGCCTGCCCTCACCTCACCGCTTGGCTCCGCACCGCCCGTCACCGCATCGGCGGCGAGCTCGACCCCGTTCGGGATCACCTTGCCCCGCCCGGCAGCGAGCCCGAACCGGGCCTCCGCGTCGGCGAGGGTCCATGCAGAGCAGGCGGTGACCGCTGCCGCGTGACGGATACCGGAGCGCAGTGCCCAGCGCAGTGACCGGGAGATGTCGAAGATGTCGCTGTCGTCCATCAGGGTCTCGCCCTGGAGCGTGACCACGAGCGGTACACCGGTGATCCGGGACAGGGCGGTTGCGTAGGCGCCGTTGGGGCCGAAGCACTGGACATGGAGCACATCGGGACGGAAGGCGGCCACCGCTCGATTCAGTGCCAGCATCGTCCGCGTTCCCGTCCTGACCGTCCGTACGATCGCCGACCAGTTGGTGGCGGGCAACGGCATCGGCAGCCGGCGCACGACGATGCCGTCCCTGATCTCCGCCGACTCGGGCTCGGAGAGCGACTGCAGCGTCCACACCTCGACCTCGTCGCCGGCCGCCCGGAGCGTAACGGCGAGGTGGCGGGTGAGCTCCTCGACACCTCCGAGGGAAGGTGGGTACGAGCTGGGAAGAAGGGCGATCCGAACCATGATGATCAGGGGGCATCAGGCCCGCGAACCTCGATGGGGCCGGAACCCGTGCCCGAAGGTAACAGGGCCAGGCCGTAACGGCACGCGGTGCAGACGGTGCTCAGCGGTCATGGGATACTCGGATCGAGCCACGGTTGGACGGCGGCGAGGACCGCTCCGGAGGGTTCAGGGGCGACCGCGCTCCAGTTGCCGACTCCCGGAGACCAGTAGTTCGAGAAGGCAGAGGCGTACCAGCCGGAAAGGAAGCCCTGCTCGGCGCAGTCGCAATTCGGGGCCCAGCTGGCAGGGTGGATGCCGAGGATGTTTTCGATGGCGGTCTCCCCGCCCTGGGGATAGACCGCGGCAGCGTCGACCTCGTGGCCGATCTCGAAGGCGGTGATGCCTGCCAACTCCTGGACGGTCTCGCCGGGGTACACGTACAACACAGAGCTCCCTCCCGTACTTCCCCAGGTGAACGTGGTGTTTCCGTAGAATCCCGGCGACGGCGCGTCGGAGATCGGTAGGTACTGGATCGAATAGCCGGGGATGTTCTGCCAGGGGTACCGAACGAGGGTGAGGGCCTCGGCCCCCATCTGCTGCGGGCTCAACCCGACACCGGCGGTGGCGGCCGGCGGCGGGGTGGCCACGGCCGGCGGCGGGGTGGCGGC
>DAHUZT010000077.1 GCA_027315005.1 Acidimicrobiaceae bacterium
GCGGCGGCGGCGGCGTGGTCCTGGGTGGAGAAGATGTTGCAGCTGGCCCAACGGACCTCGGCACCGAGCGCAGTGAGCGTCTCGATGAGGACGGCAGTCTGGATGGTCATGTGGAGCGATCCGGTGATGCGGGCACCTCGAAGCGGCTTGGCGGCCCCGTGCTCGGACCGCATGGCCATGAGGCCGGGCATCTCGTGCTCGGCCAGTTCGATCTCCTTGCGTCCGAATTCAGCGAGCGAGAGGTCGGCCACCTTGAAGTCGTGAAGCGGCTGGCTGGTCATGGAGCTCCTTCGATCTGCCGGCGGCTGCGCGCCACCGATCTTTTGACGGTGGTCCGACAGGGCGCTTCGTGCGATCGCACGTGCACGAAAGGATCCATCGGCCGCATCTTGCGGCCCGATCCGGCTTCAGACGGCCTGCCCGATCCGGTAGCGATGGTACCTCACGGACCGGGCCCGGTTCCTCTCCGCTCCTGCGCGGCGACCCGATCCCCACCGAAAGTCGGTCAATCCGGGCGGGTCGGCGCCACCGACAGTCGGACGTTCCGGCCGGGACCGCGCCACCGGGTGAGTTCAGGAACCCCAGCTCGACCGTCAGGGAATGCTGATGGAAGCGGAGAGGGGCAGGCTGGACGAGGACTGACCGACCGACAGCGCGTAGGTGCCGGGTACCGTCGTCCACGACCCATTGAGATACGAGCGGAGGGCGGTAGCGGGGACGGACAGGATCACCTGGCGGGTCTGGCCGACCCCGAGGGGGGTCGGTGCGAAGGAGACCAACTGGGCCGGTGGCTCGCCCGCCGCCACCGGGAAGGTCAGGTACACCTGAGGGAGCGCGGTCCCCGGCCGGGAACCGGTGTCGGTCACGTCCACCTTGACGGCGAAGCCGGTACCGGTCCTGGTTACGACGAGGTTGCTCAGTGCGAAGGTTGTGTACGACAGGCCGAATCCGAAGGGGAAGAGCGGCACCGTGCCGGTGGCGTGATCGTATCGGTAACCGACCTCCAATCCCTCCGAGTAGGTGGCTACGAGGCCGATACCGGGCCACTGGGACCGCGAGTGGATGGCTGAAGTGGCTTGCGAGGCGGGGAAGGTGACCGGCAGATGCCCAGAGGGATCGACCGCGCCGTAGAGGACTGCGGCGATGGCCTTGCCGTCCTGTTCGCCCGGGTACCAGTTCTCCACTACCGCGGCCACCTGGTGCAGCCAGGGCATCAGAACCGGACCACCCGTGTTGAGGACGACGACGGTATGAGGATTGGCGGCGGCGACGGCGGAGATCAGGTCGTTCTCATCTCCAGGCAGGGACAGCGAGGGTCGATCGAACGCCTCCGAGGTGAAGTCGCCGGCGAACACCACGGCGACCCGCGCCTGCCGGGCAGCGGTGACCGCCGCCGCGATGCGCCCTCCCACGTACTGCCATCCGAGCGTCAACGAGCTGGTGTCCACCTTGGCCTCGCCGGCCGGTGTCAGGGTGGACATCGGGTTCCAGTCGAGCCGCAGGATGTAGTGGTGGCCGGCGATCAGGCGGACCGTCTGGGACCATCGACCGAAGGCGTGGTTCAAGGTGTCGGCGACTGCCGGTCGTCCGTCCAGGGTCAACGTCGCCGCTCCCGAGCCTTGGAGCGACAGGGTGTAGAGGCCGCTTTGTGGAGGGGTGAGCGTGCCCGACCAGGTTGCGGACACGTTGGACCAGCCGGCGGGCAGGACGACGTCGGGCTGCGACAGGTGCTGGCCTGCCGAGTATCGACGTGTAGGCAGGCCTCTGAAGAGCGGTCTGCCGAGTGCCGCTCCGCCCAGATTCGACGCCACGGTACCGGGGAGCAGCGGGCTGGTGGTGGGATGGGGACGTAGCCGGATGGAAGCATCGGGCACGTTCAAGGTCGTCGAGGAATGCCGCGGCCCACCTCCCGTCTGGACGAGAGTGAGCGTCAACCCGTGCCCGGAACCGACGGCGGGGGAGAGCACACTCGGAGGGATCGCCGCCAGGGGAGCCGTCGTGCTGCCCCCGTTGGCGTAGACGATCCTGACGCCGCGCCCGGCCTGGTGTCCGATCGCCGCGATCGGCAGGCTGACGAAGGGAGCAAGGACCCGCGAGCTGCCGTACCCGGTGGTCACTGCCGCGGACCGGGCATCGGCTCCGATCACGGCCACCGATCGGTCTGTCCTGCTCAACGGCAGGACGCCGTTGCTGTTCTTGAGGAGCACAGCGGCCCGTTCGGCCGTGGTTAGCGCCACCCGGGCGTGGGCGGGGCTGTCGACCGGCGTTCCCGGTGTCCCGAGCGGCGCCCTGCCCACCAGGTGGTGGGCGAACAGCACGGTGAGGATCCGAGTCACGGCCGAATCGAGTACTCGGATGGACAGCAAGTGGGCCCGGACGTAGTCGGTAAGGCCACTGATCCTGGCCGGCTTGATCAGGTCGACCCCGGCGTTGAGGGCGGCCACCGGTTGGTGGACGGCTCCGAGGTCGGATCGGAGCAGGCCCTCGAACCCCCAGGCGTTCAGCTGTTGGTCGAGGGCGCCGTCCTGGCACTGGAAGACGCCGTTCAATCGGGGATACGCGCACATGATCGCCGACACATGGGCCCGTTGGACTGCGGCGGCGAATGGCGGAAGGTACAACTCCTCGAGAGCACGCTGGCTCACCACCTCGTCGAGCTGGCCGCGGTCGGTCTCCTGGCTGTAGGCCACGAGATGCTTGGCGAGGGCCATGGTCCCTCGCGATTGGATTCCTCCGATCTCGGCCACGCCCATGTCGGCCACGAGCGTCGGATCCTCTCCGAACGTCTCGTACGAGCGCCCGTTCTGAGGCACCCTGTCGATGTTGAGGTTCGGTCCCTGGATGGCATCGAAGCCCTGTCCGGCGGCCTCAGCACCCATCACCTGGCCGTAGCGCCGAGCCAGTCCCGTGTCGAAGGTTGCCGCCAACGCTAAGGGCGAAGGCAGGCGGGTGACGCCCACCGCCCCGAACGCCACACCTTGCGGGCCGTCTTGCAAGGTGAGCGGCGGGATGCACAGCCGGGCCACTCCTGAGTTCAGATTTTCGTAACCGCCGCTCTGTCTCAGCACGATCTCACCCAGCTTCTCCGTAGTCGTCATGCGCCGGACCACGTCTGCCGCGAGCCGGCCCGGCGAGTAGTGCCGGTCCATGGCAGTGTCCAGCCACGGGCAGCGGGTGCTGAGATTGGTGTTGTCGGCGCGGAGAGCGGCGGTGGGATCGGGGTTACCGGCCGAACGTGCAGCCCGGCTCGACCGCGAGGTCCGGTCGTGCGTTCGGTCGGCGGACAGTTGGGCCGGCCTATTCAGGGCTACGACAGCGATGGCGATGACGAAGGCGGCTACGGCGCCGGCGCCGACCAGCCACCGGCTCCTAGGCCATCGATGATCACCGCCGACGCTCATTGGGTTGTCGGTGGTCTCGTTCACGGTTCGCCGATCACCCTATCGATCACCGTCGACGCTGCGCGGTCAGCGAGCGGTCGGGGTCACGACCCAGCGCAGCGTTGCGGCGAGGACTCGTGCCGCGGGGCGCACTCCCATTGCGTCGATCATCGGGATTGGGACGAGATGGAGCCGGCGGCGGGCCCAACCGGGCAGGACGCTCTGGGCGGCTGCGAGCAGCAGACCGTACGTCGCCATCTCGTGGGGCCGACGAGATGGACCCACGATCACGAAGTTTCGCGCGGCGACCGCGGCCGGGGTGAGCGCCAGCTTCGGCTGCATGGTTTCGAAGTAGGTATCGAGCTCCCTCGTGGTCCGGGGTACTTCGACGGCACCAAGGTCGAGCGCCACTCGAGACATCTCGTCGAGGTAGCGATCCTGGTCGAAGGGGGTCAGACGGTTGGCGCCGTAGGCCAGCGAGGCGGCGAGAAAGCAGTGGGACTCGGCGGCATGCACCCAGGTCAGCAGCTCCGGGTCGTTGGCCGAGTAACGCGTTCCGTCCGGCGAGATGCCGATCACCCGGTCGTGGATGGCACGTACCCGACCGATGGCGGCTGCCACCTCTGTACGGCCGCGGAAGGTCGTCGTTCCGAGAAACGACGCCGTACGCTGGAGACGGCCGATCGGGTCTTCGCGGTAGCTGGAATGGTCGGCGACTCCGGCCATGGCAAGGGGGTGGAGCATCTGGAGCAGAAGCGCACCCAGACCGCCGACCAGCATGGACGGGAAGTCGCCGTTCACCCTGCGGGTGACCGAATCCGGGGGGAAGTAGGCCTCGTCGGGGTCCGAACACGCCGGCGCCGCCTGCCTCCCGATCCTCATCGAACGCCTGATCTCGGTTTGCAATCGCATTCGAACCGATTCGATGCCGCATTCGACTGCGTTGGCTCCTGCGGCACGAACGTCCCAAAGGGGCGGCAGATCGGGCGGAGAGAGAACGACCACGACGGGAGCGTAGTGCTCGACGCCCCGCTATCCGTGGTCAGGCCCGCGATGTCCGTTCAGGAAGCCACGGCCTCGTTCACCTCAGGATCGGTCCGGTCGGGATTCGGCCAGGAACTCGACCCGGCGTGCCAAGTTGACAGCGTGGTCGCCGAGCCGTTCGTAGAACCGTCCGAGTAGGGTCACCTGGGCGGCGATCGCCACCGGCATCTTCTCCGTCTCGACTTCGTGGGTCAACCGTTCGTGGAGGAGGTTCATCTCCTCGTCAGCACGCACCAGGAGTGTAGCGACCTTCGCCCGCTCGCCGAAGGCGTCGGCCGCTTGTTGCCACATCTCGTTGGCCACTTCGGTCATCAGCTGCACGATGCCCCGGCTTCGCGGGCTCATGGCCGTACCAAGGTGGCCCACCGCTCGCTGGGCGATGTGCTCGGCCAGGTCGGCGCTCCGCTCGAGCTCGGGGATGATGAGCAGCAGGGCCACGAGGTAGCGAAGTTCGCCGCCCTGGACAGGTCGGCTCTGGAGCTCGTCCCATACGAGCAACTCCACCTCGGCGGTGAGGTCGTCGACTAGCTGGTCGCCCTCGATGACCTGTTGGCCGAGCAGCATCTCGCCCCCGAGGAGCGCGTGAGTTGCTCGCGACAGGGCCTCGGAGACGAGGGCGAACAGCTGGATCACTTTCTGCTCGATGGCGTCGTTGCCAGGCACTTCACGGTCCATGTCCATGGGGAGGTTAGCGGTGGCGCGGATCGGCCACCCGATGATGATGATATGGAGCCGGCGCTCGGAAGGCCTCCCCACCGGGGTTCGAAAGCGAGTTCGCCCGACCGAGATGGTCTACGGTGTCCGCCGGCCTGCAGTGAGCCTCGGGTCCATCTGGAGGGGGAACATGACCATCAACGCCGGAGACACTGCATGGGTGCTGGTCAGCGCCGCGCTCGTGCTGTTCATGACCCCGGGGCTGGCCCTCTTCTACGGCGGCATGGTCCGGGCCAAGGGCGTGCTGGCGGTGATGATGCAGTCCTTCGTCTGCATGGGCCTGGTCACCGTCATTTGGGCGGTCGGCGGGTTCAGCCTGGCCCTCGGGCCCGATGCTGGCAGTGGCCTGATCGGCAACCTCCATCTGGCCGGGCTCGCCAATCTGGGCCGGTCGCTGCCGGGCTTCCACGGGCTTGCCGTCTCCCCCCTCGCGGTCATGGTGTTCCAGATGATGTTCGCGGTGATCACCGCAGCCCTGATCAGCGGCGGGACCGTCGACCGGATCAGGTTCTCCTCCTTCGTGGTCTTCATCACCGCCTGGCTGCTGATCGTCTACATACCCCTGGCCCATTGGGTGTTCAGCCCGACCGGTTGGCTCGCCCAGCGGGGTGTCTTGGACTTTGCCGGTGGGACGGTGGTCGAGATCAACTCGGGTTTCTCTACGCTCGCCATCGTGCTCGTCCTGGGGCGCAGGCGAGGATGGCCGGGCGAGGCGATGGCCCCGCACTCGGTGCCGCTGTCGCTGCTCGGGGCCGGGATCCTGTGGTTCGGCTTCAATGCAGGTTCCGCGCTCGGGGCGAACGACGTGGCCGTGCACGCCTTCGTCAACACGCAGCTGGCCGCGGCCGCCGGCCTGTTGGGCTGGATCGCCTACGAGCGCGTTCGGGAACATTTTCCCACTTCGCTCGGTGCCGCCTCGGGGGCGGTTGCGGGCATGGTGGCCATCACCCCCTGTGCCGGCTACGTCACTCCCATGGCCGCCCTGCTGGTCGGGGCGCTGGCCGGTTTGGTGTGTGCATCGGCCGTCCGTCTCAAGTTCAAGCTGGGTTACGACGACTCCCTCGACGTCCTCGGCGTCCACGGAGTGGGGGGGATCGTCGGGATGGTGCTGCTCGGCCTCTTCGCCACTCGGACGGTCAATCCGTCGGGGGCGAACGGGTTGCTGACCGGGGGCGGGTTCCACTTGTTCGATGCCGAGATCCTGGCGACAGCGGTGGCCGTGCTGTTCTGCTTCGGGGCCACCTGGATCATCGCAAAGGTCGTCGATGCCACCATGGGGCTCCGGGCCGCGGAGGAGGACGAGGTACGAGGGCTCGACCTCGCCCAACACGCCGAGAGCGCATACTCGACGGGCGGTTCGAGCCGCTACGGAACCTGAAGTGGAACCCGACGTTGACCATTCATGCTGACGAGCGCAGCGTGAGATGTAACCAACCCGTGGAATTGTTCCCGGAGTTCTACCGCGTCACGGGGTGTTCAGGTGGCATCACCACCATCGCGTCGCGATAGGGCTCGATCATAGACCGAACCACATTCTTCGGCCCGGCGACGAGCACGTACTCGAGATATCTGACGTGGGAGACCCGACCGACCTTGATGCCATCGGGGTTGTGGATTCCGATGGTCGCACCCACGTACCGGCGCGAGTCGAAGGCCAGGGCAACCACCGACTCACGACCGCAATTCATGCTGATCAGCTCGTCGAGGCCGACCCAGGCCTCGTCGTTGTACGACAACACCACCACTTCGGCTCTGACCGACGAGACGACCGTGCGGAGCGCTTCAGGCATCGAACGGGTGGCATTGAAGGGACTCTTGGTGGACGGGTCGCGGCAGTCGACGCGCTTGCAGGCGACGCCGTAATGGTCGGGTGCATCCCAGGCCACGAGGGTCTCCCAGATGTGGTAGTTGGTGAAGTAGCGGTGCTGGTTGTACGGAGGATCGAGATAGGCAAGGTCGACGTGGGGGAGATCGCCGAGGACGGTGAGGGCGTCCCCCCGGATGGCACGGCCTGTGCCGGGGATGAGTTCGGGGACCTCGAGCTCGAGCGGGCGGTACGACCTAGGCGCCCACTTCTTCACGAAGGCCATCTGGACGCCAGCGGTCGAATCGACCCGGTCGGCGGCGTAGATGAGGCTCGTGAGCAAGATGGCGTGGAGCGGACTGTCGGCGAATTGTTCGGCTATCGCCGTCCGGATGGCGTCGATGCGGGCGCCGTTGAACGGCTGGAAGAACCGCGATCGTAGGCAGAAGGTCTCGGTGAAATAACCCGGGCGGCCAGGAAGCGAACCCAGGTACTCGAGTGCTTCGCGCAGCTCCCGATGGTCGACCGAATTCCGGTCGATGGCGATATGGCACTGAGCGAATATCTCCGAGTATCCGGAGGTGTCGACAGCCGTCACCCAAGCGCCTCGGCGCTTGAACTCCTGAGCCACCCGCGTGGTGCCGGTGAACAGGTCGAGCGCAGCAGTCGCTCCGGATCGCTCGAGGAGGTCGCCGAGCACCGGCACCAGGCGACGCTTCGAGCCGATGTACTTGATCACCCGGGCTACTCCTTGATCACTCTCGTTCCGATAGGACGCGTTTCGTGGGCCCCTGTCTCGCTCGACAGCAGCCCCGAGGGTAGCGGGATGAGTCGGGCATGGAGGGAAGCGGCGCGCCAGATGCCGCCGCCTCACTGCTGAGGTAGTTTTGCCCGAATCGGCCCTTGCCCATGGTGGCTGACACGACAGGAACCACGCGATGATGCCGAGTGATCTGCGGATTGCCCAGGATGCAGAGTATGAGGACCTGACGGCCATCGGTCGCCGGATCGGTATCGGGCCCGAGCATCTCGAACCCTATGGGGATCGGGTCGCCAAGGTGAGATTGAGCGCGCTCGATCGGCCTTCGGCACGAGCCCGGGCGAAGTACGTGCTGGTCTCGGCGATCACGCCGACGCCTCTCGGAGAGGGCAAGACCACCACCACCGTCGGACTGGGCCAGGCGTTCTCCCATATCGGCAGGATGGCCACCGTCGCCATCCGGCAGCCGTCGCTCGGTCCCACCTTCGGGATCAAAGGAGGAGCGGCCGGAGGTGGATACAGCCAGGTAATCCCGATGGAGCGGCTCAACCTCCATTTGACCGGAGATTTCCACGCGGTGACCGCTGCGCACAACATGCTGGCCGCTCTGGTCGACAACCACTTGTTCCAGGGCAACGAGGTCGGCATCGACCCGGAGACGATCACTTGGCGTCGCGTTCTCGACGTCAACGATCGGTCACTGCGATCGGTCGTGATCGGTCTCGGTGGGCGCGAGGATGGCGTTGTCCGGCAGACCGGATTCGACATCACCGCTTCGTCGGAGGTCATGGCGATACTCGCCCTGTCCTCCTCGGTGGAGGACCTACGGGCCCGCCTCGGCCGGATCGTCGTGGGGTACACGGGTCAGAGCGCGGCGGTGACCGCAGAGGACATCGGAGGCGCGGGAGCAATGGCCGCCATCCTTTCCGATGCCCTGAAGCCGAACCTGCTCCAGACCCTCGAGCACACTCCGGCATTTGTCCATGCGGGGCCGTTCGGAAACATCGCCCACGGCAACTCGTCGGTCATGGCCGATCTGATCGGCATCGAGGGGCCGGACGTGCTGATCACCGAAGCGGGGTTCGGCGCCGACATGGGAGCTGAACGGTTCTGCAACATCAAGTGCCGGGCTTCGGGTCTGGTCCCTGATGCTGCAGTACTGGTGGTCACCGTCCGTGCGCTCAAGACCCACAGCGGCCGTCATCGAGTCGTTGCTGGGAAATCTCTGCCACGCGCCCTGTTCGACGACAACCCCGACGAGGTTCGCCAGGGTGCATCGAATCTGGTGAAGCAGATCCACAACCTCCGGCGTCACGGTCTCCGTACTGTTGTTGCGATCAATGCGTTTCCCGAGGACCACGAGGACGAGCACCAGATGATCGAGAAGATCGCTGCGGACAACGGCTGTGTGGCCAGGATCACCACCCATCACCGCGATGGTGGAGCAGGCGCGGTCCCTCTGGCCGAGGCGGTTTGGGAGGCGGCCGAGCAAGGATCCGACTTCCGCACCCTCTACCCGTTGGAACTAGGTTTGGCCGACAAGATCACCCGCATCGCCACCGAGATCTACGGAGCAGACGGGATCGACCTGTCGACCGTGGCCCGCCGTCAGCTCGAGCGATACGAGCGGAACGGTTTCTCCCACCTCGGGGTCTGCATCGCCAAGACGCACTTATCGATATCCTCCGATCCATGCCTCCCCGGTGCTCCGGCCGGATGGCGCCTGCCGGTCAAAGAGATCCGGGCCTCGGTCGGAGCCGGGTTCATCTACGCCGTGTGCGGTGACATCCGGACGATGCCTGGCCTCGGGGCCCGACCTGCGGCCCAGCAGATCGATCTGGAACCCACGGGCCGGATCACCGGTCTGTCGTGATCCTGAGCCGCTGCACTCCGTGCGCGACGGCCGGCCGGTGCCCGGTGTTGCGCGTGTGAAGCAGTCGAGTTCGAAAGCGGCGCATGAACTCGGCCGGACCACGTTTCGCAGAAGGCCAGCGGGTCCGTCCGTCCGGGTCTTGGCCCGGCCCGCTGCAGGGCCCATCTCCAACGCGGTGGTGGCCGCTTCGTGGTGGCCGAGAAGCTGCGGAACGCCAGCGGCGAGGCGAAAGAGGCGCTCTCCCGTCCCGGTCGCTTCCATGTGGCCGCCGGCAACCTTCGGGTGAAAGAGTTCAGGGTCGGCGAGGGTGCGAGGGAACAACGCTTCGTCGTCTGCTTCAACCCCGAGGCGGAAGAGCGGGACCAACAGGCCCGGGCCAACCTGGTCGACTACCTCACGACCCAGCTCTGTGGCACCGACGAGTGGTCCACGTCGAAGCGTGACGAACTGGCCGGGCGGCTGCGCACCACACCGGTCCTCTGGCGACTGGTCCGCAGACTCGAGGACGGACGGTTCCGCATCGACAAGGCGGGGCCATCGCCAAAGAAGCGAGGCTCGACGGCAAGTGGTTGCTGCGCGCCAGCGACGACAGCCTCACCCCGACCGATCTCGCCCTCGCCTACAAGCAGCTGCTCGAAGTCGAACGCGGCCGGCGGGACATGCAGGGATCGCTCGGGCTGCCTCCGGTGTTCCCTCACCGGGAGGACCGGATCCGGAGCCACATCCAGCTCTGCGGGTTGGGACTCCTCCTCGTGCGGGTGATCGAGAACGGCAACGGGGACATCTGGCGCAACGTCCGCCACGAGCTCGATCGCACGCATCTCGTGACCATGGAGACGTCCGAAGGACGGGTGGCACAACGATCGGCCACGACCCCAGGTCAGGCCCAGATCCTGGCCAAGCTCCACATCGCCGAGCCCGGTCGCTACCTCGACTTCGAGCTTTCGACGACCTCTGTGTAGTCCCAGGTCACAGGCCCGCGTAGGAACACGTCTCCGAAACCCGATCGCGCCAGTTCTCCCAGCTCAATCGCTACTTCCGGGGATGCCGTGTGCCCATCATCTGCGGAAGTCCGGCCTG
>DAHUZT010000086.1 GCA_027315005.1 Acidimicrobiaceae bacterium
AACCGCCGCCGGCGCAATCACGGCGACTACATGCGCGGACGTACCCCTCAAGAGATCCTCGACAACCACAAGAAGAACAGGGCAGCATGACAACCATCAACCACAGGGTCCATCTGTCACCTCGACCCTCGGTCCGGAAGCTCTAGGGTGGTTGCCGACCCGACGAAGGCCCCGGAGTGTGTCGCGCATGACAATGAAAACGACGAGACCCCGTGCCCTGGTCCAGGGGGTTATTTCGTGCGTCCTTGCGTTGGGGCTGGCCGTTGGGACCGCGACGGTGTGGGCGGGCGCCGGTGCTGCGGCGAGCTCGAAGCGCACCAACGCCCTCGCCTTCGCCAAGTCGCATCTGCTGCGGCTCTCCGACCTGCCGAGTGGATGGAAGGCCGAGAACACGGTCAGCACCGGGAAGGGGGGCAGCTTCCCGGGAGCCAAGCAGCTGGCCCGGTGCCTGCACGTGCCGACCAAGCTCATCGCCACCACTGCCCCCGAGGCGAACAGCCCCTACTTCCAGAACAAGGACGGATCGCTCGAGGTGCAGGGCAGCATCTCGGTCTTCGCCACCGCCCAGAACGCCAATGCCCAGTACGCCGCCATCTCCGATGCGAAGACGCCGAGATGCATGACCGGGCTCGCCAACACCTCGAGCTTCAAATCGAAGGTCCTGGGGTCCGCCGGCCAGGGCACGAAGCTCGGCCACATCTCGGTGACCTCGGCCAATGGGGGGGTGGTCGGTTCGAATGCGGCCGGGTTCACCATCAGGATCCCGATCAAGGCTCAGGGCGCCTCGGTTACGGCGTTGTTGACCGAGATCTTCTTCATCAGTGGCCGGTTCGGCGAGCAGATCTCGTTCAACGCTTACGACAAGGTCTTCCCGGCCTCACTGGCCAAGCGGCTGGTCTCGACGGCCAAGAAGCGCCTGTAGCGGCTCGGACCCGGGGACCCGCTCAGGGGGTTTGGCGGACCGCGACGGCCGGTGACGGGGTGACCGGCGGTGAGGGGCTTCAGTGCTGCTCGGACTCGGAGCGCTTGGCGTCGATCCGCATGCGGCCGAACCGGACCACCCCGATGAGCGCAGCCGCGGCGCAGATCGGCAGGACGATCACCGCCGCGCTGTCGTGGGCACGGACGGCGAAGGCGATGCCGACGATGGCGAGCGTGATGACCAGGACCTCGGGCGTGTCGCCGACCAGGAAGTCCCAGATGGCCAGGGCGACGCGCACCACGGCACGGCCAACGGCCTTCAACTGGCCACCGGGTCCGTGGTCTTGGTGATCTCGGGGGCCGGACGGCTGGTCCGCCGCGTCCAGCTGATGAGGAGCATGGTCAGCACCGCGAACCCGGCCACCAACACGACGAGGGTGGCGTCGGATCCCGGCCAGCGCACGCCGGCACCCTCGCCGATCCAGAAGGTGCCGAAGCTGGTCAGCATGACGCCGACCACGGTCTTGAGCAGGTTCTCGGGGACCTCGGAGAGCTGCCTGACCACCAGGGCCCCGACGCCGGCCACCAGCACTGCCGCGGCGCCGGCGGCGACGGCGGCCCATCCGATCCGATGCTGGCTGGCTCCGAGGCCGATCACGATCAGGACGACCTCCATGCCTTCGACGAACACGCCCTTGAAGGCCACCACGAAGCCCTGGGCGTCCTGGGTCTTGGACACCTGTTGATCATCGGAGAGGGACTTGACGGTCCGGCTGAAGATGGCGTCCTCGTCGTGGAGGGCGATCAGGCCGGCTGAACGCAGGACGGCCTTGCGGAGCCAGGAGAGGCCGAGCAGCAGCAGCAGCGTTCCGGCCACGACCCGCAGGGTGTCGATCGGCGCGTACTTGACCAGGGCGACCCCGCCGGCGCCCACCAGCACCCCGAGCACGAGGAGGGCGGCCGCCGCCCCACGGAGGGCGTTGCGCCAGCCCCGCGTGCTGCCAACGGCCACGACGATGGTCAAGGCCTCGACCATCTCGACCATGCTGGCCGCGAAGACCGCGATCAGAAGCCCGACCAACGAGGTGGTGGCGGGAGAGGAGGTGGCGAACATCATGGCGACTCCACGGTTGACGTGTTCACGGCTGTCGCATTTTCGGCTCGGTCCGAGCTAGTAGACCCGTCGAAGACGACGCAGTCCGCCGGTTCGACGTGCACACCGACTCGCTCACCCAACAGCGGCCGTTGCTCCGCTCGCACACTGCGGACTTGTACACCCCCGTCGAGCCGGATGACAAGTTCGTCGCCGTGTCCCCGGGACGCCACGTCCACGACCCTACCGTCCACCTGGGGCTCGGGCGTTCCAACCCGGAAGAGGGCGACGGCCGAGGGTCGGGTCGTGAGCAGCCCCACGGAGGCGTCGGTCCTGGTGGCGGCGTATGCCCTGATAGTCGGGCCATCCCCAGCGCTCGGACCGACGGCGATCGCGCCGTCGGGCAGAAGCAGTCCGAGGATCTCTACCACGCGCCCACCAACCGGTCGCCGAGGTGTGAACGACTCCCTCAATCACAGAGCGTTCCCAGCCACGACCTAATGCGGGGTGAGACGGTTGGACGCAGGTCGCGCCGGGGCAGCCAGCGCACCTGCTTCTTCCATGACCGGCACGGTGGGATCCACGTACCCGGGCATGTTGCGCTCCAATGGAGATCCACCTTCTTCAAGGAGACATCCATTGGCTTCAGGCCTCGTGCCCACTGCGGGACCGGCCCGCGTGGTCAGCCCGGGCGCCCCCGGGGATGCGTGACCAACCGCTCGTACGCATCGATGATCTCGACGATCGCGTGCGATCGCCGGACCCGGTCGAGCGCAAGGCGGCGCATCCGGCATCGCTCGTCGGGATCCGCCAGGAGGTGCCCGATCGCGTCGGCCAGGTCGCCGGGGGAATTGGAAGGGGGGATTAGCCCCGCCCCTCCGGCGAGCAGACGATCACCTCCGGCGCTCGCCGGAGCGATGCAGGGCACCCCGCTGGCCATGGCCTCGAGGAGCACGTTGGGCATCCCCTCCCGATGGGAGGCGAGACAGAAGAGGTCGGCCGCCGACAGGTACGGGACGACGTCGTCCTTGGCGCCGGCGAACCGCACCGCGTGCTCCAACGACGCCGAATGGACGAACGCCCGGAGCGCCGAGACGTAGGCGTGGTCCTCGGCCTCGACGGGTCCGCCCACCAGCACCAGCGTCACAGCGGTACCCCGGTCACGGAGCAGGCCGATCGCCTCGAGCAGCCGGTCGGTCCCCTTCCGCTCCTGGAGATGGCCGATCGAGACCACCACCGGCGTGTTTCCGAGCCCGAGCGAGGTGCGGGCCGCACGACGGAGGGCGTCCCCTGGGACCTGGAACCGGTCGACGTCGACCGGGACTGCGATGACCTCGGACACCGCGAAGCCGAGCTCGGCGAGCTCGGCACCCATGTCCTCGGTCAGGACGACCTGGTCGCAGCGACGGAGAGCACGTCGTCGGAGGTTGGCCTTGGGTCCCCCGAGGAACCTGGTGGCGTCACCCCGGGTGACCCAGGTGAGCACGGTCGACGTTGCCAGACCGGCGGCCCAGGCGCTCACGGCGAGGTCGGCATCCATGACGACACTCACGAGGTCGATGGCCCGCCGCCGACGGAGCAACCAGAACCAGGACCCGACGACAACCACGGCCTTGGCCAGGTTGCCGCGACCGGGAGGACCGATCCGACGGACGACGACGCCGTCCACCTCGTCTCGGGAACCTCCGAGGCCGATCCTCCGGGTCAAAACGGTCACATTCCACCCCCGACGGGCGAACTCGGCCGCGTGCATCCGGGTCTGGGTGGTCGTGCCCCCGAGTGCGGGGACGTAGTCGGGGACGAGCAGGACAACCGACGGGGTGGTCGCCCGACGGCTGGAGCTGGCCCCGCTCACCGGGGCGTCACGCCCGGCAGCGGGCGGGCGGGACGCCGAGGGGGGCCGAGGTTGGGTCGCCGACACCCTCCAACGCTACGGTCCACCGGTCCGAAAGGCGCGTATCGGTCGTCGTGGCAGCGCGCTCGGCCCGCCGCCGGGGCGGACCGAGCGGCCAAGATGGGCCCGTGACGGCCACGGGGCCCGTGAGCGGGGCTTCAACCCCCCGTTGCGGTCCCAGCACGTCCGCTTCTCGGGCGTGCCGTCCGCCGCCCGTTCCAGACCCCAAGAGCTGAGGAGTCCCGATGCCCCGTCTCACGTCCCTCGAGCGCAGCGTGCGCGGCAAGACCGCCATCATCACCGGTTCCGGCGCCGGCATGGGTCGGGCCACGGCCCACCTGTTCGCAGACGAAGGGGCCAACGTCGCGGTGGTCGACATCGACCAAGCGCGGGTCCACGGGGTGGTCGAGGAGATCGAGCGGGCCGGCCACCGGGTGCGCGGCTGGACGGTGGACGTCGGGGACCGGACACAGCTCAAGGCCCTCGTCGAGGCGGTGGCCGGGACCTTCGGTGGCGTCGATGTCGTCGTGAACAACGCCGGCATCGCCGTAGCGACGCCGATCTCGTGCTCCGAGGAGGAGTTCGAGGCAGGCTGGGAGCGGACGATCTCGGTGAACCTGACCGCCCAGATCCGGATGGTCCGGTGCGCCCTCCCGTACCTCGAGGCCAGCGGAGCAGGCCGCGTCATCAACATCGCCTCGACCGAGGGGATCGTGGCCACGGCGGGGCTTCCCGCCTACACGGCGACCAAGCACGGGGTGATCGGGTTGACCAAGAGTCTGGCGGTGGAGCTCGGTCAGCGCGGCGTGACGGTGAACTGCGTCTGCCCCGGTCCCATCCTGACCGATATGACTTCGGCGATCCCCGAGGAGCGGCGGGACGAGTACGCCAGGCGCAAGGTCGCTCTACGCCGTTATGGGACCCCGGAGGAGGTCGCGCACATGACGCTCTCCCTCGCCATGCCGGCGTCCAGCTTCACTAACGGCGCGGTCGTGGTCGTCGACGGGGGCATGTGGATCCGTCACACCTGACGGGTCGAGGTCGAAGGGGTTCGACGCCTCTGGTCATCCCCGGTCGCAAGGGCGGTTGAAGTGGACGAAGAGCTCGCGCGCTTGCCGGGACGATGGAACCGCAGCGCTTCTCCGAGTCATGGTTCCTACGCATCGATCTCTCTCGCTCCCGTAGGATCTTGTGATCGAGGTGGTCGCCATTGGGGCCATTGCGGTCCGGTGTGAAAGGTGGGCGGCATATGTGCCCGAGTTGCGGAAGCACGTTGCAACGGAGGTAGTTGGAATGGCCGTCTCCCGCTGGTTCGTTCCTCGAAAGGTGCGCCGTACGCTCCATCCGCTCCGGAGCGCCAAGCGCCAGCTCACTCCGAGACCGATCCGAAGAGCTCTCTACGTTCGACACCCCGTTGGCACCGCGACGTCGGCCGTCACGCGGCGGGCATTGAGACGCAGGTGATCTCAGTTCAGCGGGCGAGGAACCGTGACAGAGGTGGAGCGATGCCGGATCTCCTGAAAGCAAAGAGGGTGTGGGAAGGTGGGAGCGGTTCGACGGTTCCGAGTGCGTGACGTCGGGGACTGGTCGAAGAGCCCGGCGGTCCACCCGAGTGTGCCGGCGTGGGAGGCTCCCGGTCCATGGGTGCGGGAGCGGGCCTCGCTTTGGGTCTCGGCCCTGTGAGTCAGCGATGAGGCAGCAGTCCTCGACGGCGGTTCGCCCTCAGGGGGGCGGCCATTGACCCAGAGGGCTCCGAACGTCGTGGTGGTGATGTCCGACCAGCACCGGGCCGACATGTTGGGATGCGCCGGCGATCCCAGCGTGCTGACCCCGTCGATCGATCGGCTCGCCGCCGAGGGGATCAGATTCTCCAAGGTGTCCTGTCAGGGCCCCTTGTGCATGCCGGCCCGGGCGTCGTTCATGACCGAGCGTTACGTCCGCGACCACGGCGTGTACACGAACTGGTCCGAGGTCTCAAACCGGTCGCCGACCTATGTCTGGGCGCTGCGAGAGGCCGGCTATCACACCGCCCTACTGGGAAAGGCGCATCTGTACCGTGACGAGCTCTTATCGGCCCGCCACATCGACGAGCTCGCCTTCCGCCTGCGCGAGCTCGGCTTCTCCGAGGTCGTCGAGACCGGGGACAAGTTCCTGGGCGACATCCCCAACCGCTACACCGATCACCTCCAGGCCCGGGGGCTGCTCGAGGTCTATCGCCACCACATGGCCGAGCGCAGCTACCAGGGCGACAACGAGACCGGTCAGAACGCGACCAAGTCCGTCCCCATGTGGGACTCGACCCCGATGCCGATCCCGCTCTCCTCCTACGTCGACGTGTGGCACGGGCTCGAGGCAGTTCGCTGGATCGAGACCTATCGACGGGACCAGCCGTTCTTCCTCTTCGTCGGGTTCCCCGGTCCGCACGACCCCTGGGACGCACCGAAGGCTGCCGTCGACCGCTACCGGGGCCGGGAGGTTTCGATGCCGACTTCGACGACCCGCCCCCGGCTCGAGGGGGCCGGCCGATACCGGGCGCTGCTCGAGTCGTTCCTCTGGCTGTCCGACTCAGAGACCATGACCCCCGACGCGATCCGAGGGATGCGCCGGTCCTACGCGGCCGACATCAGCGTGATCGATGAACAGATCGGGCGGATGATCGCGGCACTCGAGTCGCGTTCTTTGTTGGAAGACACCTGGTTCATCTACACGAGCGACCACGGGGAGATGGCCGGTAGCCACGGCCTCATGTCCAAGTGCGTCATGTACGAGCCAGCAGTCCGCGTCCCTCTGGTGGTGCGGCCTCCCGGGGGTTGCCCCCCCGAGGTGGTGGACGCCCTGGTCGAGCACCTCGACGTGCCCGCGACGGTGCGGGCGTTGGCCGGCGCCCCGCCGCTCAAGGGCAGCGAAGGTCGATCGCTCGTGCCCTACTTCGAGAAAGCGGCCACCGAAGAGCGGACGGTGGCGGTCAGCGAGAACTGGGGGTTCGCCTCGTTCGAGACCGACCGGTACCGATTGGTGGTCGACGAAGACGCCTGTAGTCCCTGCCAGCTTTTCGATCTTCACGAGGATCCGGATGAAGACCGCGATCTCTTGGCCGACCCCGGGGTGAGGGACATCGTCGAGGGGCTGATGGAGGCGCACGTCCGTCCCTTCCTCAGCGTGCCGCCAGCGCGACCGGTCCCGAGCCTGTTCACCGGCTGAGGCCCCTTCTGGGACTCGTGAGCTGGCCGTCGGGAGCGGGTGGCGGCACCTGGGTAGATTCGACCTGTGCCATCGACCAGCGCCAACGGAATCACCATCGAGTACGAGGTGATCGGCGACCCCGGGGGGGCGCCGCTGCTTTTGATCCACGGCCTCGGGGCCCAGCTCGTCTCGTGGGACGACGATCTGATCCGGCTCCTCACGGACCGGGGTTTCCGGGTGATCAGGTTCGACAATCGAGACGCGGGCCTGTCGAGCTGGCTCGACGAGTCCGGGGTCCCCGACGCACTGGCCGTCCTGTCGGGTACCGAGAAGCCTACGTACCTGGTGCCCGACATGGCCGACGACGCGGCCGCTCTCCTCGGGGCCCTCGGCATCGGTCCGGCCCACGTGCTCGGGGCGTCGATGGGGGGGATGATCGCCCAGAGCCTGGCGATCCGGCACCCCTCCCTCGTCGCAACCCTCACCTCGGTCATGTCGACCACCGGCGACAGTTCGGTCGGCTCGCCCAATCAGGCGGCCATGCAGGCGCTCCTGGCGGAGCCGCCGACGGACCGGGAGGGCGCCATCGAGGCGGCGCTGGCGGCATGGCGGGTCACCGGTTCGCCCGGGTACCCGCGGCACGAGGACCGCATCCGGGACGCGACCGGGCTCGCATTCGACCGTGCCTT
>DAHUZT010000089.1 GCA_027315005.1 Acidimicrobiaceae bacterium
TTGTTGTCCTTGCAGTCCGGAGGATGGCCATTACCTGCGATCAGTTGGTGGATCGCCGGGCTCTGACCGACACATCAGGTCGTACGCGGGAACGACAGATCAGGCCGTACGCGATGCGACATCAGAAGTTGTACACCGACACAGCGCCGCTATCGCAGGCCAACGGCCCTATCAGGGTCAACGTATGGCTCAACCAGGACCTTCTCCGTGCGAGTGTCTTCGCGCGGTGCTTGAGCAGTCCGACGTGGCCGAGGGGGTACCAAGGCGCCATCTGACGGGCTCCGGGCCCGGACGTTCGCCACCTGCGCGACGCGTTGCAGTTCGGCAACTACCTCAGAGTGGCCGCCGATAGACGGAGACATGGCTCGAACTCTCCGATGTGAACGGTTGGCGCTGCCAGCCGGCCCATCTGGCCTCGAGCGACAAACCGGCCAGTCGCGCCATCAAGTCGAGTTCGGCAGGGTACGCATATCGCAGGACCACTGGCACGAACTCGATTCCGTTCGTGCTCAGATGGATCTCCTGGCTCGTGACCGTCTGTCGCACCCGGTCGTGACGGGTCACTACGAGCTCGACCTGGTCCAGGCCGATCTGTCCGACGCTGACCCGTTGACCCCGCTCGAAGAGCGTGGGGTCCGGGACGAACGCCTCGATGACGAATCGACCCCCAGGGTGGAGGTGCGCAGCCACGCGGAGAAAGCACTCGGCCTGTTCCGCCTGGGACAGGAGCGCGAAGAAGGTGTTGAAAACGACGAAGATGAGACTGAAGACGCGGTCGACGGTAAGGGGTCCGAAGTCTCCGATGCTGATCTTGATCGCCTGCCCGCCGGGCTTCGCCCTCAGCTTGCCGACCATCGCCGGCGAGGCGTCGATTCCGTGCACCTCGAGACCCGAGGCGGCCAGGGGAAGTGCTACCCGACCGGTGCCGATACCCAGCTCGAGGACAGGTCCCTTGCCCGCCAGATCGCCAAGCACCGCCACAGCTTCCTCGGCCCCCAGATTCTCGAGGTCTTGGTCGTAGCGGTCGGCGATCCGCTCTCCGTAGGAGGAGTAGTCGAATCCTTCCATCCTTCAAGCCTGGACCGATTGGTGTCCAACGTCCAGCGCCGTTGGCCGGCTGGCGCTCCGCCTAATGGTCGGTTGCCGTCGACGTGGCCGTGCGCTCGTGCCCCGGCTCGGTCCTTTGGCCTCCCTAGAGCACTCGACCGGCTGGAGCTGGATGCAGGTAAGGTCGGCCAAGACGACCGGGAGGTAGTGATGCCGCAGCGTAGTGTCGAGATTTCCACCGAGGACGGAGCGTGCCCCTGTTCGCTTCACGTTCCCGAAGGCGACGGGCCATGGCCGGCGGTGATCATGTTCCCCGACGCCGGCGGTTTGCGCGACACCTTTCGGGAGATGGGTGAGCGGTTGGCTCGACTTGGCTACGTGACGCTGGTGCCCGACTTCTACTACCGGGTGGGCGGCTACGAGCCGTTTGATCTCCGTACGGTGTTCGGCGATCCGGTGGAGAGGGAGCGGCTCATGAATCTCATGCGGAGTGTCACGGCCGAGATGATCGTGCGTGACGCGCGTGGCTTTGTCGATTACCTCACCTCCTTGCCTGAGACCTCGGGAGATAGCGTCGGCACGACCGGCTATTGCATGGGCGGCCTGCTGTCGCTCATCGTCGCCGGTCACCTTGGCAATCGAGTCGCCGCCGCCGCGTCCTTTCATGGTGGGAACATCGCGGCATCGAACGATCCCGACAGCCCACATCTCAAGGCTGGCGACATGACGGCGACCGTGTATGTCGCAGGGGCAACCGACGACGGGAGTTTCCCGGCCGAGCAGCGTGACCGACTGGAGGATGCGCTGACTGGAGCGGGCGTGCGGCACACCATCGAGACCTACCCGGCCGCCCACGGCTTCGCCGTCCCGGACAATGCCACCTACGACGCTGCGGCCGCGGAGCGGCACTGGGAGGCGATGAGCAGCTTGTTCCGCTCGAGTCTTTCCTCCGGTGGCGCCACCACCTGACCGCCCTAGCGAGGCCGATCGATCATCGGCTTTCCCCGGGCGGTACCCGGCAACCTGCTGAGAGGGATGCCTCTCGGGAGAACCGACGCGGAGATCAAGTCCGCGACGGACTTCGAACGATGACCGGACCGAGGGCTGCTTGGGGCGGCGGCAGAGGCGACCGATGAGGACTCCTGGCAGGCTTCGGCACGACGGACCACTGTTGCGTAGGTCCTTCGTCGCAGCGGGGAAGGACCGGATCCCCGCCGCCGCCTTGGCCTTTCATTGGTTCTTGGCCGTCGTGACGGCGGCGGTGGCGGCGGTGGGTGTGATCAGCCTGCTGGGACTCAGCCCCGACAGCATCGCCCGGCTGATCCGTGATCTGTGCGTCCTTGTTCCCGCACAGCTTGCCGACACGATCTCCAAGGCGCTACGGGGACCCGGCCGCACCACCGGTGGTTGGGTGGCGACGGTGTTGGGAGGAGCAGCCGCCTTATGGAGCTCGATCGAGGCGATGTCGGCGCTTCAGGTGGGGTTGGACATCGCCTACGAAGTGAAGACGGACGTGGGTTTCGTCGCGCGCCGCCTGAAGGCCTTGCCCCTCATGGCCTGCACCGTCGTCTTCGGGGGGCGGCCTTCGCCTTGCTCGTTCTCGGTGATCCGATCCGATCCGATCATTGTTACCGGTGTCGTTCCCGTTGGCCCAGTCGGCCTTCGCCGCGCTCTGGAACCTCTTGCGATGGCTCGGGGCACTCGTTCTCGTCGTGATCCTCCTCTCCGTGTACTACACGATTGGGCCAAACCGAGCCCAGCCCCGGCGCTGGCTCAGACGCGGAGCGTTGGTGGCGGCGATTGGCTGGATGGGTACGTCAGCCGGCTCCTCCTACTACCTCACCAGCTTTGGTCACGAGTCCCGAACCTATGGCGCCTTTGCTGGTGTAGCGGTGCTGATGCTCTGGCTCTTTCTGGCGGCCTTGTCCGTGCTGCTCGGTGCTGAGGTGGATCGACAGGTCGAAGCAACTTGAGTCGGGGGCTGACGCTGCCGGACGAGCTCGCACTGGTGCCGTGAAGAGCCTGGATGATCCGCCAAGGATGGCGGGCGCCGCCGCGCGTCACCCTGGGTGTCGGGACCGAGGTCATATGGTCTGATTCGCATGGCCCGATTCGGAGAAGGGTGGTCGCTCGCTTCCATGGGATCAGGGCGCCGGCCCTCGAGGCAGATTCGGATTCGGAACGAGGCGTGTCGCGACCGGCTGGATCGTGCGGGGTCTGCAGGCCAGACTTGCACCTGACCGAGTAGCGGCTGTTGTCGTGCTGCTACCTCGGAGACGCCTTTTTCGAGGGGGCTCTTCTGATGTCGATGGTTCCGAAGTTCTCGACGCTCACGGTGATGGTGGACGGACCGAGGGGTGACATCCGGTTGAACAGACCCGAGAAACTCAACGCGATCAGCGAGACGATGCTCCACGAGCTCGTGGAGGCAGCGCACTTCTGCGATGCACGTTCGGAGATCAAGGTGGTCGTGATCTCCGGCGCCGGGAGATCGTTTTCGGCCGGCGCGGATGTCACGATGATGGATGCTCCGGTCGAGCCCACTTCGGTGTCGAGGTCCTTGACCCAAAGACGCCACCTCACAGCCGAAGCGGGCTCGCAGACGGCAGACGCGATAGAGGGGATGGAGGCGGTCACCGTGTGCCAGCTGCACGGCCATTGCGTCGGAGGTGGTGCGGTCCTGGCCTCCGCCTGCGATATCCGTGTCGCAGCGGAAGGCACCATCTTTTCCATTCCCGAGCTGTTCCTTGGGATCCCGCTTGCTTGGGGAGGGATCCCTCGACTCGTTCGTGACGTCGGCGCCGCCAAGACGAAAGAACTGGTCATGACGGGTCGGCGCTTCGGAGCAGCCGAGGCGGCCGCCGCGGGGCTTGTGAACCGGGTCGTGCCCGAGGAGAGGCTCGAGGAGGAGGTACGACTTCTCGTCGACTCGCTCCTGGACAAGTCGATGTTCACGCTCGGTGCGACCAAGCGCTACGTAAACGCTGTCGCCGAACACACGGTGGATCTGGGGAGGGCGTGGAACGACGCGCACTCGCTCGAGGCAGCATTGCGGGATCCCGAGTCGCGCGCCGCGCGAACAAGCTACTTGGAACGGTTTCGCACGGATCACCAGCGCTCGGGCTGACTCTCGTTGATCTGAACGGCGACCGATCGGAAGGCGCGCGTTGAAGGTACAGCGACGGGATTGTGCTCGTTGTTCGGCGCTGAGGGGCGAGTATCCAGCGGGACCCGCTCGCCGGGCGTCACCTGCAATTGAAGGACGGTACAGTTCGGATGTGAGTCGAATTGAGACGACACCTGAGCTCGCTTCGGAGGTCACCGATCTTCTTCAGCACCTGATCCGGAACCAGTGCGTCAACGACGGAAGCGTCAGCTCGGGTGAAGAGACCCGCAGCGCAGAGCTCCTGCGCACCTATCTCGAGGGCTCCGGGTTGGACCTGACCCAGTACGAGCCCGAGCCTGGGCGTGCCTCACTCATTGCCCGGATAGAGGGAAGCGATCCCAGCTGGCCGACCCTGTGTCTGATGGGGCACACCGATGTTGTTCCGGTGACACCGTCGGGGTGGACTCGGGATCCATTCGGCGGCGAGTTGGTCGACGGCGAGGTGTGGGGTCGCGGCGCCGTCGATATGCTGAATCTCACAGCGTCGATGGCGGTCGCCTTTCGCCGACTGGCACGGAGCGGATGGCGTCCTCGGGGGACGCTCGTGTACTTCGCCGTCGCCGACGAGGAGGCTGGGGGCACGCACGGTGCTGAGTGGGTCGCAGAGCACGCATACGACGCGGTGCGGTCAGACTACGTCCTCACCGAATCTGGCGGGATCCTGCACCGGGGCCCGGCTGGAAGAACGCTGACGCTCACGACGGGGGAGAAGGGCGTCGCATGGCGTCGGCTGCGACTCCGGGGCACCCCGGCCCACGGCTCGATGCCTTACGGGGCCGATAACGCCCTAGTGAAAGCGGCCTCAGTGATTGCGCGGCTCTCCGAGTACCAATCTGCTGCGAGCATCACCGACGCGTGGAGAACCTACGTTTCGACCTTGGATCTCCCCGACGAGCTGCGTGAAGCGCTTAAGGAGCCTGACTCCGTCGACGACGCATGTGCCCGAATTGACGATCCGCGACTTGCCAAGTTGGTGCATGCCTGCACCCACATGACGTTTTCGCCCAATGTCGCCCATGGCGGGGTGAAGACGAACGTCATACCTGACACGGTTGAGCTCGAAGTCGATATCCGGACCCTTCCCGGTCAGGGGCCGGAGGACGTTCGTGCCAGTCTCGACGAGGCACTCGGTCCACTCGCCGGCGAGGTCGAGGTAGAGGTCATCCGGGAGAGTTCGCCGACCGCCTCGGCATGGGACACTTCGCTGCGAGAGGTGCTCGAACGGGTGGCGCGACAGACCTATCCGGAGGTGACGCTGGTGCCTCGTCTGACGACAGGGGGCACCGACGCGCGCTTCTTCCGCGAGAAGGGAGCAGTTGCGTACGGGTTTGGCCTCTTCAGTCCGGCCGTCACGGTTGAGGAGTTCTCGAGTCGCTTCCACGGTAACGACGAGCGCGTCGACGTGGATTCGCTTCGCCTCACCACCCAGATGTGGATTGACGTGGCCACGGAGCTGCTCAGCTAGACGGCTCCCTCACCAGGTTTTGGGATCCTCTTCGCTGGGGTCCTGCCGCGTTCTCGGGACTAGCTGGTTCCCCGATCGGGGTGGTTCTCGGCGTCTCGCCACTTTTGAACCATCTGCTCGACGTCGAATGTCGAGATCGTGGTCGACGGTCCGCTGAGCGTCGTCCGGTTCACATGGCTGATCCGGGCATTGATAGCGAGCAGCATCGAGCGCACCGAATCCTCCGAGCGCTCGTGCATGATCCGCTCAAGGACCTCATCGACCTCTTTGCGCAGGGCCAAGGCAGGTGGAAGAAACGAGGCCTCTTCGCTGGCCAGTTTCTTCTTGACCCACCACATCTCGTCATAGGGTTGGTTGATTCCCGGAATTGGCTTTCCCGCCCCTGGAAGGTTGTCAAACTCGCCCCGCTCCCTGGCTTCGCGAATCTGACGATCCATCCAGGACTCCCAGGTGGCGCCGGGGGGCTTGCGATCTGTCACGGGGAAATTGTACGCCTGAGCGATCCCACCACCGGACGTCGGGTCCCATGGGCGGCAACCCTTGGCCCTTGGCTGATCTTCGTCAGTGGTGCTATGTAGGACCCATGGAGACAAGGAAGATCGGGTCGGTCGAGGTCTCGGTCGTCGGGCTGGGCACCAACAACTTCGGGAGACGGATGGATGCGTCGGCTGCCAAGGCCGTCGTGGACGCCTGCTTGGACCTGGGCATCACACACTTCGACACCGCGGATGTCTACGGCATGGGTGACAGCGAGACCTTTCTGGGCCGCGCGCTGGGTCGCCGACGGGACCGTGCGGTCATCGCCACCAAGTTCGGCTCCCGTGACGGGGGGAGTCCGGAGGTCGTGTCCAAGGCGGTCGACGGGGCGCTCGGGCGATTGGGGACCGATCGGATCGACGTCATGTACCTCCACCGGCCCGATGCCGACACCCCGGTGGCCGACACCCTGGCGGCTTTGGACGAGTGCGTGAAAGCAGGCAAGGTCCGGGAGATCGCCTGTTCGAACTTCAACGCCGAGATGGTTCGAGGGGCCGCCGAGGCGGTCAAGCCGGGGGCGGCCCGGTTCGCCGCGGTGCAGAACCAGTTGAACCTCCTGAGCCGGCGGGACGAGCCTCTGCTGGACGTGCTGGATAGTCTCGGGGTCGCGTACGTTCCGTACTTTCCTCTTGCGAGCGGGATGCTCACCGGGAAGTACCGACGCAACGAGGATCCGCCGGAAGGTACGCGCCTCGCTTCGATGCCAGAGGATCGCCGTGAGACGATGCTCAACAACCACAACTTCGAGATCGTGGAGCAGTTGACCAGCTGGGCGCAGGACCACGGCCACAGCGTCGCCGAACTCGCCATCGCGTGGCTGGCCGCAAAGCCGGCGGTCGCGTCCGTCATCGCCGGTGCAACCAAGCCCGACCAGGTGAAGACGAACGCCGCAGCCGGGGACTGGAGACTGACCTCCACCGAGGTGAGCGAAGTGGAGGCTCTCGCCGGCTGAACGTGTGTCGGCAGACCCGCCGAAACATCGACCGATGACGCTCTAAGCTCGCACTGGAAGACGTTTCGCGGGGTCAGAAGCCGCTGTTCGATCGACTAGGAGGAAGGCTTGGCCAACGGCGACTACCTCCTCGGCATCGACACCGGCTTCTCGAAGAGTGTCGTTACCGTGAGCGACAGCAGCGGCCGGGTTCTTGCCACCGTGCGAGGTGCCGGGGTGATGCTCTTCGGCCCTCCGACTCCGGACCAACTGGGGATTGTGGGCGAGCTCATCTGCCGGGTGTGCGAAACGGCGGGGATCGAGCGCGACCGCCTTGGCCACGTCGGTGCCGGCATGTGCGGTGTCGATCTTCCCAAGGACTGGGAGGATCAGCACCGGGTCCTCTGTTCGGGGCTGGGGTTAAACCGCGACACGACGACACTCGTCAATGACGCAATCATCGCCCTATGGGGTGCCACTGGCGCCCGCCGCGCGACCATCGTGCAGCAGGGATCGGCCTTCACCTCCGCGTACCGGAGGACTGTGGGCAAGGAGGAGCTCTTCGATCCGTTCGACTATGCGCGCCTCGTTGACCTGCGCAAGGAGGCACTGGCCAGGGTGGTGAGGATGCTCGATGGGCGGGCGGTTCGGACGCCGTTCGCCGACCGATTTCTCGAGCACTTCGGCGTGACGAACATCGAAGCGCTGTACGAGCTGTTGGCCGAACCAAGGGGCATCGGGTGGCGACTGCTCTCGACCATCGTCGGTGTGGTCTCGACGGCATGGGTCGAGGGCGATCCCGTCGTAACGGAAATGGTCGAGGCGCTTGCCACGGACCTGGCTGTGACCGTCCGAGCGATGGCGGTGCGGATCGGTGAAGGACCCTTCGAGGCGGCGTTCGGGGGCGGCGTCATCGAGAGGCTCCCGGCCAGCTTTCTTGCACTGGTGGGAAGGGAACTCACGGACCTTTGTCCGCAGGCCAGCACGGTTGGCATCGCGTTGCCGCCGGAGCAGGGGGCACTGGTGATGGCCGGGCACGCTGCAGGCATGGATCCGGACGAGCTGTTTGTCGCGCTCGTCACCCGATCTCGTTTGGACGACCTGACCCGGACCGCAAACCCGTGACTGGAGAGACACGTCGGAGGCTTCGGCATCTGCCTCATTGCCTGTGCTCGGTCGAATCCGTCACAGTGCGCGAAGGAGACGAACGGTGAGCCCATCTTCGCATCTCGAAGATCTCGTCCTCTCGGTAGTCGGGGCGGGCGGGAGCTACACGCCGGAGCTGATCTCCGGCGTGGCGAAACGTCCACACGAAGAGCTTCCGATTGGGGAGATCCGGCTGGTCGACATCAACCACGAACGGCTCGAGATCATGGCTGGCCTGACCAGGCGGATGCTCGACGCGTCGGATCGGAAGATCAAGGTCACGAGTTCGACCGAGCTGTCGAAGGCCCTCGAGGACGTCGACTTCGTCGTGACCCAGGTCCGGGTCGGTGGCATGTCAGCTCGGCACCTTGACGAAAGCATCCCCTTGCGCTACGGGGTCATCGGCCAGGAGACGACGGGACCGGGCGGGATGTTCAAGGCCCTGCGGACGATTCCGGTCATGATCGAGATCGCCGAAGAGGTCACCCGCCTCTCTCCGAATGCGATGATTCTCAACTACACCAACCCTAGCGGAGTGATTACGCAGGCCGTTCTCAACCACACCGAGGCGCGGCTTGTCGGCCTGTGCTCGGGCATTCCCGGTTTGCAGGACCTACTCGCAGGCGTTCTGACGCCCCGTTTCGGGCCGATCGAGACTCGTTGTGTCGGTCTCAATCACGTCGGCTTCATCCACGATGTCAGCGCCGACGGAGTGGCCGTCACCCGCGAGGCCATCAAGGAGGCCACGAGTCAGCTCGCCAGCGTGTCGGCCGAGCTCGAACGGTGGTGTGCGCTATCCGAGCTCCTTGGTGCGTTTCCGATACCCGGATACTGCAACTACTACTTCCACCGATCGAAGTCGGTGGCAATGCAGCAAGAAGCCGATCGGACACGCTCGCAACAGATCATGGAGATCGAGAAGGAGGTGTTCCGGGAAGCGGCCGATCCGAGCACCTCGTCGGCACCGGTGGCCCTGGCCAAGCGTGGTGGGCAGGGATACAGCAACATCACTTTTGCCGTTCTGCAGGCGATGGTTTCGGGGAATCCTGCTGACTTGGCCATGAGCGTGCGAAACGACGGGACCGTCACGGGGTTGCCAGACGATGCATCGGTCGAGGTCGTGTGTCGTGTCGACGGCAACGGGGCGACGCCGCTTCACGTCGGAGAGATTCCACTCGCGTTCAGAGCACTTGTCCAGGCAGTCAAGGCACACGAGACACTCACGATCGAAGCGGCGATCACCCGGCGACGTGATCTCGCGCTCCAGGCGCTCCTAGCCCATCCGCTGGTCGGGGATCTCGACCTGGCCGAACCCCTAGTCGATGAGCTGCTGGAGGCCCACGGCCTGGACTTCACCTAAGCACCCGTCCTCGGAGTCCGGTACCTGCGTCCGCCTCGGACCGAGTGGGCCGACGGTCACGGGCTACCGGGGGCGGAGCAACGTGATCGATGACGAGGAGTGGAAGTCGGGATTAGCGGACGAGTCCGGGTTTGGCGCGCGCATCGACCAAGAACATCGCCGCGACCACGAGGGGACCCCCGACCAAGAGGGGCCAGCCCAGCCGTTCACCGGCGGCGAAGGCCACGGCGGCAGCGAAGAGGGGCTCCAAGGTGAAGACGATCGCCGCCCGCGTTGGGGAGATGAGTGACTGGGCCCAGGTCTGGACTACGAAGGCGAAGGCGGTGGCCGCGAGTGCCGTCACCCAGATCGCCGTCCAGTCGGGGGTGTTCGTCGGCACAACGACCCCTTCCGGCAGGGCAACCACCAAGCTGAGCAACCCGACCGTGAGGAGCTGGACGGTCGCGACCCCGTAGACATCGCGGCCCGATGACCACCGGCCCAGGCCGACGATCTGCAGAGCGAAGCAGGCCGCGCTGGCCAAGGTGAGGAGTTCCCCCGTTCCCAGGGCTGCGCCGTGGAGGGACATGAATGCCAGCCCAACGGTGGCGAGCCCCACCGCCGCCCAGGTGAGAGGGCGCAGTCGGTGCCGCAGCAGCACCCAACCGAGGACCGGGGTCAGGACCACTTCGAGGCCGGTGATAAACCCCGACACCGCGGCGGGCGTCGATCGCAGCCCCTCGGTCTGGAGGAGGTAGCCCGCGGCGAGGGCCAGGCCGAGCAGCGCACCCTCGGCCCACTCCCGGCGACCGAGACGGAACAGGGTCCCCGGGCGAATCGCCACCAGCACTCCGGTGGCGAGGAGAAAACGGAAGGCTAGGAAGCTTGTCACCGGCAAGTGGCCCACCGCCTGCTTGACGAGGACGAACGTGGAACCCCAGGCAGCGGTGACCGCGACCAGCAGGACGACCGCCAGGGTCGTCGGCCGCTGCCGTATCCGCTCCACCATCGCTTCACCTCCACCCCGCTGGTCTCAAAGGGCAATATCGTGCTCTAGGGCAGTATATTGCATTACGCAGTATATTGCCATACCTCGGGTTCGATTCCGTTACGCTGCGTGGAGTGGAACCCTCCCCTCGGGCCGAGGAGGCACGGGAACTGCTCGAGCACGTCGGGCACCGAGTCCACGAGCTCCGAAGCGACCAGAAGCTCACCCTCGATCAGCTGAGCGCCCGGTCCGGGGTGAGCCGGCGCATGATCTCGATGCTCGAGGCCGGCACGACCAATGCCAGCCTGGCCACGATCGACAAGTTGGCCCGGGCACTCCGGACCGACTTCGCCTCCCTCGTTTCGGCTCGCCGCCCAGAGCCCTTGGTCCCGGCGCGGACGGACGCGGCCACGACGGTGTGGCGGGACGGCCTCGGCTCTGACGCCCGTTTGCTCGGGTCGAGCGCGGGCGCCGGGACGACCGAGCTGTGGCAGTGGCAGCTGGCACCCTCTGCCCGCTACCAGGCCGAAGCCGACCCTCCGGGCAGCGAAGAGCTGATCCTGGTCCACGCCGGATCGCTCGTCGTCGAGGTCGAAGAGGGTGATCTCCGCATGGAGGAAGACGGGTACCTCCGCCTACCGAGCGACCGCAGTTATGCCTACCGGAACGACGGTGACCGGCCGTGCCGGTTCCTGCGGGTTGTCGTCGTCCCCTGATCTCCGACAGGAGAACGGTCCCCGGGCAGAGGCTCAGCGGGGCCCGAGCACGCCCTCCAGGAACAGGGCGACCCCGTCTTGGTCGCAGTCCGTGGTGACGTAGTCGACGGCGGCCAGCACCTCGGGATGGGCGTTTGCCGGAGCGACTGACGTCCCGGCCCAAGCGAGCATGGTCAGATCGTTGGGCATGTCCCCGAAAGCCAGCACCTCCCGGGCCTCGACCCCGGCCACCGAGGCCAAGAACGCCAGGGCCGAGGCTTTGGTGACCCCGGGGGCCGCGAGCTCGATCGGGGCACCCGGGCCCGAACTGGTCACCTCCGCCAGTTCCCCGACGGACCTCCGAGCCCGGTCGAGCACTTCCCAGTGATCGCCCGGCTCCTTGTGCCGAACGACCAGCTTGACGACGGACAAGGTCACCAGGGTCTCAACCCCGGCGACGAGAGACCCGTGCGGCAGTGGCCACTGGTTCGGATACGTCGGCTCCTGGCCGTAAGTGAACCCGGCCTCGACGGCGAAGACCGCATCGCTCAGCTCGGCCCGGAGGAGGTCCACCACCTGCAAAGCGGTCTCCGGGGAGATCGGGTACTCACCGATCACCGTTCGTTCTCGGGCGTCGTACATGAGGGCGCCGTTGGAGCAGATGACGACCGGATGGCACGGGATCTGTGCGGCGACGGCATCGACCCAACGGGGGGGACGGCCGGTGACCAGCACCACGTCGGCGCCTGCATGCGCCGCCGAGGTAACGGCGGAGACCGTGCGAGTCGAGAGCGTTCCATCCCGTCGCAACAGGGTGCCGTCCAGATCGGAGGCGACCATGTGGACCCGTTCCCCGAGGACCAGGATCCCGTCGTCACGTTCTGCGCTATCGAAGTGCTTCAAAGGAACCGTCCCGAACCCGACATGACCCTCCGGGTCGTGCGTCGAGTCCACGGCATGGCGACCGGTCACGCACCGGAGCGCTGGCCACCGAGCCGGGTCGCCCGGGTGGCCGAGAGCAGGGCGGCCAACGCCATGATGCCCATGGATGCGTAGAAGGCGGCATGCAATCCGGAGGTGAACCCATCGGCCAATCCCCCCCGGAGGCTCGTCGAGCCCACGAAGATCGCGAAGGCCAGCCTCCGGCTGATACTCCGGGAGGCGATCAGGATGGCCATCGAGAACGAGAAGACCATGCCGACATTGGCGAACGTTCGCAACATGCCGGACGAAATGCCGAACGCTGCCGGCGGCGAGGCCTTCATGACGGCAGAGCTGTTGGCCGGGAAGAAGCAGCTGGCGCCAAGTCCGTTGATGACGCTGCCGACGACGACGAGCCACAGGCCGGTTGTCACTGACAGATGGGCGTAGATGAACAGGGCCGCGACCTGCACCCCGAGGCCGAGAGTCGCCGGGAACACCGGAGAGAAGCGATCCGCCATCCGACCCGCCATCGGCCCGACAACCGAGCCGATCAGGTAGCCGGGAATCAGCAGGAGCGACGCATGGATCGGCGACAGCTGACGTACTCCCTGGAGGTACATGATCACCAGGAACAACACGGCGTAGTTGGCAAGACCCTGGAACAGGGACGCCAAGAGCGACGGGGTCATGGAAGGCACGGCAAACAAGGAGAGATCGAGCATCGGCTCAGCCGTGTGCCGCTCGACCACGATGAAGACCCCGATGAGGACCACGCCCCCGAGGAGATAGCCGAGGAGTTCGCCGTCGAGCGGTTTGGTGGCGAGCTTGGTCACCGCCCAGAGCACCCCGAATAGGCCCAATCCCAAGGTGGCCATCCCGACCAGATCCAGTCGGTGGGTCTCGGACTCATCCCGGTCGTGGAGCACGCGCGCGGCGAGTATCACGCCAACAAGGCCGATCGGCACGTTGATCCAGAAGATCCATCGCCACGACACGTAGCTCACGATGGCCCCGCCGAGAAGGATTCCGAGCACGGCACCAAGGCTGAATCCGATGCCGTTGTACCCGTAGGCCTTTCCGCGTTCCTCCCGAGGGAAAAGGTCAGCGATGACGGCGCCGCTGTTCGCCGTGACCAATGCTCCTCCGACGCCCTGGAGCACCCGGAACGCGACGATGGACATCTCGTTCCAGGCCAATGCGCACAAGGCGGAACCCACGATGAAGACCACGAATCCGGCTTCGTACATGCGGACCCTGCCGAACATGTCGCCAAGCCGGCCGACTTGGGTCGCGAGGATGGTGATGACGAGGAGGTAGCCGATTACCACCCAGATGACCGAATCGAGCACGACGTGGAGTGATCGCTCGATCTCTGGAAGGGCGAGCACGACGATGGTCGTGTCGACCGCGGTGATCATCACGCCGATCATGACGACCACGATCGACAACCCACTACGCACCGGCATGGGCGAGCCGGACTTCAACCGGAGTTCCGTCATGGCGATCTCGCGTCAGCGTAACTTGGCCGCGAGGAGGCGGTTTGCGGCCATCCTCGTGCATCGGAACGTGGGGCCCCCTTCTGGGGAGCGGGCCTGTGTCCGGCTCCGGGGGCGCCGAACAGGCAGCGGCCCGCTCGGCGTCCTCGGGACCCGGCGCTCAAACTGGTCGCTATGCGGCCCGCATGCACTCCCTGAGCGCACGCCATCCCACGAGGTGAACCCGGTGGGTCTCCAAGATCTGGCGGAACTCTCCATCGTGGACCAGCAGCTGGTGGTCGTCGACTCGGCGCATCCAGTCGGGCGCCGCCGCCCGGAGTTCGGGGCTGTCGACGGCCGGGTGTAGGTAGGCCTCGGTGACTCCGGTACGCAGCTTGGGGACGATATCGAGCAGGACCGGGCGGCTGCCGACGCCCGGGACGTAGACGAAGTGGTCGGGGAAGACGACCCCGCGTTCGGCGGCCGGAGCGCGGAAGGGGAAGCCGAGGACAGGTTCGGTTTCGGCCCCCGACAGGCGAAGCGGCAGACGATACGCCGACGCCAGGTCGAGGTAGACCTCAAAGAGGTCAGGGTTCGTCTGGACCGTCCCCATATGGGCATCGAGATGGGTGACGTCGATCCCCCAAGCCAGAGCCTGGTCCACTTGAGCCCGGCATTCGCGACGGATCTCGTCGACGTCCGCGCGTCCGATCACGGCCTCAACCGTTTGAGGGAACCGACCCTGGTCGTCGACCAATGAAACGGATGGGGTGAGTGGTCCCCAACGGTAGACCTTCCACTCCGAGGTGACCGTCAGATGCACGCCGACATCCTCGCCGTCGTAGCGGCCTGCTGCCTCGGCCGCCCAGGGACAGGGGACCATCAGACTCGCGCTGGTGCCGAGACCCTGGCCCAGGGCCTCGTACACCCCTTGGTTCGCGGAGTGACAGAAGCCGAGATCGTCACAGTTCAAGATGAGCAGTCGGTCTTCAGCGCCATACCCGAGACGCTCGGCGAGAGTCGACATGAGGACAGCCTACGCCGGTGCCCTTCGACCGGCTCTCTCCTCCAGCCTTCGGCACTGGGGATGTGGCGGGATCCGATCATCCCTGCCGCTTGAGCCGACCGGTCTTCTTTGCCCAGCGTTCGGCGGCAGCGAAGACCACGAGCGAGCTCGGGACCATCACCAGTCCGAAGATCGCCAGGATCAAAAGGGTGCGACCTTCCGACCCGAAGCCCGCACCGTTGAGCATGGCTGCTCGGACGCCGTTCAGCATGAAGGTCGCCGGAGACAGGTGGGATGCGGCCTGCAGCCAGCCGGGCAGCACGTCGATCCCGTAGTAGACGCCGGAGACCAATAGGACCAAGGCCTGGACCATGAACGACATCTGGACCCCCCGCTCGGGGTAGAGCATGGGAAGGATTCCGGTCAAAATCCCGAGCCCCACCAGGCTCACGCTCCCGATCGCGATGACGGCGACAACTTCGGTCCAGTTGACGTGGGAAAAGTTGATGTCGAAGAACGGCAGCGCGCAGGCCATGATCACCGCGGTCCGAATCGTGGCGTGGACGACGCCGAAGACCGACATGCCGATCAGATGGATGGTGCGCGACACCGGGGTCATGAAGGTGTGCTCGATGGTGCCCTCCCAGCGCTCCCAGGTGATCACGAGACTCATGTCGTCGAGAACCGCCGACAGGTAGGCCCATGTGAGGGTTCCGATGAGGAGGAAGAGAGTGAGCCGCGACACCTCTCCCGGCCGGATCAGACCGCCATGCGACGCCTCCTTGGCGATGAAGGTGATGGCAAGCGTGTTGACGACGCCGTAGACGACCCATACCACTTCCCATGCCCAATAGCGCTTCCACAGGTTGGTCTGACGCTCGAAGAAGGCCCACCCGAGTGCGACGCGGCGAGGTGCCGGTAGCCGTACCACGTCCTCAAGCTGTGTCATTTTGGAGCTCCTCCCGTGATTCGGGTTCCTCCTCGTCTTCTTCGATGCTCCGGCCGGTGAAGGCCATGAACACGTCTTCCATGTCGACGTCGTCCGCATTGCGAGTTGTCGAGCCGGCAACGTGGGCCCGGAGTTCCTCGGACGTTCCCTCGGCCACGATCCGTCCTCCAGCCAAGAAGGCGAGACGGTCGCAAAGCTGGTCGGCCTCTTCCATGTCGTGGGTGGTGAGGAGGATCGCCACCCCGTCGCGGCGAACATCCGAGATGAAGCTCTGGACGGTCCGCTTCGATCGTGGGTCGAGCCCCGTCGTCGGTTCGTCGAGGAGCATGAGCCGCGGCCCGGTGAGGAATGCCCTTGCCACCGCCACTTTCTGTTGCTGCCCACGGGACAGCTCGGTCATCGGCTCTTTCGCCTCGTGCTCCAGTCCGAGCCTTGTCAGCAGGTCGAGGCTGCGTCGCCGAACCAGTGGGCCCGCGATCCCATAGGCGCGCCCGTAGAAGAGCAGATTCTCGAGTGCCGACATGGCTCGGAAGAACGAGGGATCCGCCGAGACCCGGTTCAGGAGGGGCCGAACGGAGGCTGGACTGCGGAGCGCGTCACGGCCGAAGATGAGGACGTCGCCCTCGTCCGGGATGATCAGGGTCGACAGAATCCGGATGAGGCTCGATTTTCCGGAGCCGTTGGCCCCGATCACCCCGTAGATCTCCTGCGGTCGCATTCGGAAGGAGACCGAATGGACCGCAGTGTGATATGTCCTGCGGCGACCGCCTGGACCGGGTTGGGACTGGCCGCGACCGCGGCGTCTGAATCTCTTGGTGACGTTTCTGACGTCCAAGGGGACTTGGTCGTCGGGAACCTCGGACGGCCGCCTGATGGCCGAGTTCACGATCTTCTCCTCACTCGGGGGATTACGAGGGCTGGCGCCTGCCTAACGGGGCGCGCCTTCACGGGTGGACCGCAGCCGCTCGCGAGTGGGGAGGGCTGCGGACCTAGTAGTTCTTCATTGGGGCCACGGGGCAACGGTACCAGAGCATCACCGGCGCATTTACCGGAGCGTCCCGGCGGTCAGGCCGGACAAAGACCATGTGTGGTGAGTGCCCTCAGCCGCGACCGGTTCGATGCCGGGTCACCGATCCGCCCGAGCCAAGGCGAGCCGGTCGGCAAGGGAGTCGGGGCTCACGGGTGCCGGACGGCCGGAGCGACCCTCAGACCTCCTCGTAGAGTGCTTCTCCTCGACAAAGCCTCGTCGCGATGCTCACGACCTGGGCCAGTTCTCGGCGCGTCGGGGTGTGAGCGGCGAGGAAGCGGGCGGCGCCGGCCAGGATCAGGGCCGCCTGTTCCGATCCTGCGGGCCAGGCGGATGCTTGCCGAACCGCCGCCTCGTAGGTCTGGAACCAGTGGAACTCGGCATCCTCGCGCAGGAGCGCCGAGCCGAGCGCGGCGGTCACCGCACCTTGCTCGCCCCCTGATCGCACCCAGGAGTACACGATGGCACCGGCCTGGTCGACCATGCCCTCCTGGTCCCAGCAGGCCCGAAGCTCGGCGAGGTCGCCTGGTGCGGCGGCCGCGGGGTGCTGGCTGGGGAGGCGGGCGGCGGGGACGTTCAGGAACCGATCGAGGAAGACCTTCATCGCGGCTTGAAAGATGCCTCGCGCCAGTTCGGGCTGGGGGCACCGGCAGATCATCTGGTGGGTGGCATTGGCGGCAGTGAACCCGTGGTGGACCTCGTCCCAGTCTCCGTGGTCGTTCTGGGTGTGGAATCGGACGAGCCGCAATGAGGCGGCATAGGCGACGCTGCGGGCGAGCTGTTCGTATTTGGCCCCCCGCTGAGCGGCCGACTCGATGGCCGAAACGATCTGGCCAGGCTCGTCACCGAGGACTGTCCAAGCCAGGTCGTCGACATCGTCGTCGCTGAACGTGCCTTCACCAGGCTCCGGAGCGCCATCGACCTGGAGGCGGGAAAGAAGATGAGCCAGGTCGTGTGGATGGCGCCAATGTCCGGTCTCCTCGGACCGGGACGCGCTCGCGCTCTGGTGGGCGAGAGTTGGGAGGAGGCCTACTGCCTTCTCCCAACCCAGGTGCTCCAGAGCTTCGAAGGCCTTGTTGGTGAAGTCGATCGTGTGTCCGCCGTCGACGAAGACATGGTCGGTGACTCCGGCCCCCATGATCCCGGCCAGCCCGACCGGGTCGCCCGCTGAATCAGCCGCGGTCGCCAGGACTCGTTCGGCCGCATCGCCGTTGCGGGTGTCCACGAACCGCCGGTACCAGTCGGCGAGACGTTCCTTCGCAACGTGCCCCGACAAGGGTGTAAGTGGAAACCAGGGTGGTCGACCCCTGGTGTCGCGCGAGACGAACGCCAACCCGTGAATGAGTGCGAGGCATCGATCCCGCGGGTCAAGCACTGGCAGGACGTTCGCCATGGCGGTGAGCACGGTGAGGCCCGCTCCCCAACCGGCCTCCCGGTAGCGCACACCGAAATCCACCCCGGCGTCCACCGCCGCGGTGGCCGCCTCGTCCAGCCCGAGCGCGTCGACG
>DAHUZT010000090.1 GCA_027315005.1 Acidimicrobiaceae bacterium
GGCGATCTCGATCTCCTCGAGCCCGGGCAGGGTCGGCTGGCTCCGCTCGCCGGTCGACAGGATGCCGAGGTCGATGCGCTCGTCGAGGTCCAGGTAGTCGAGCGCGAGCCGGCGGAAGATGTAGTCGACGAGGCTCGAGGCGAGGCGGAGCTCGGCGTCGTCGGTGATGCCGGCGGGCTCGAAGCGCATGTTGGTGTACTTGCGCACGAACGTCGACAGGGGCACGCCGTGCTGCAGGCCGAGGCTGACGGCGATCGAGAAGGCGTCCATCACCCCCGACAGGGTGGAGCCCTGCTTGGAGACCTTCATGAACACCTCGCCGGGGCGTCCGTCCTCGTACTCGCCAACGGTGACGTACCCCTCACAGTCCGCAACCCGGAACGCGAACGTCGAAGAGGCCCGACGGCGAGGCAGGCGCTCGCGCACCGCGCCGACGACCAGCGGCTCATTCGACCGCGAGCGCTCATCGGCCAGTGCCGCCTCGAGTTCAGCGATCTTGGCGCTCAGTCCCAACGCGTGCGCTTCGGCCTCTGACTCGAGGGCCGCGGTCGCCAGTGCGACGGCCGGGACGACCGGGACGACCTGTCCCGATCCGGCATCTCCGGCTCCGGATCCGTCCTTCTTGGTCGTCGACAGCGGCTGAGCCACCTTGCAATTGTCCCGGTAGACCGCCACCGCCTTGATCCCCATCCGCCAGGCATCGATGTGGAGCTGTTCCACGTCCTCGATGCTCACCTCTTCGGGGAGGTTGACCGTCTTCGAGATGGCGCCGGAGATGAAGGGCTGGACGGCAGCCATCATACGCACGTGGCCCAGATAGTGGATGGTGTTGTCCCCCATGGAACAGGCGAACACTGCCAGGTGCTCTGCCGCCAGGTGCGGAGCGCCCACGATGGACTTGTGCTCGTCGATGTGTGCCACGATGTCGGCGATCTGTCCGGGGGCGTAACCGAGACGAGTGAGCGAGCGGGGCACCGTCTGGTTCACGATGGACATGGTCCCTCCACCGACCAGCTTCTTGGTCTTCACCAGGCCGAGGTCGGGTTCGACACCGGTCGTGTCACAATCCATGAGCAGCCCGATCGTCCCGGTCGGAGCCAGCACACTGGCCTGGGAATTGCGCACGCCGAACCGCTCGCCGAGTTCGACCGCGTGATCCCACGCCTCTTGGGCGGCCGAGAGCAGTTCGGTCGGCACCGCCTCCTCGTCGATGGCAGCCACCGCGTCGCGATGCATACGGAGCACCCCGAGCATCGGTTCGACGTTCTCGTGGTATCCGGCGAAGGGCCCCATCCGTGCCGCGGTGCGGGCCGACGTCGAGTAGGCGTGACCGGTCATCAACGCGGTGATGGCCGCTGCCCAGGCCCGCCCCTGATCCGAATCGTACGGAAGGCCCTGGGCCATGAGCAGCGCGCCCAGGTTGGCGTAGCCGATGCCCAGCTGGCGGAATCGGCGCGAATTCTCGGTGATCTTCTCGGTCGGATAGTCGGCGTTGCCGACGATGATCTCCTGGGCTGTGAAGACGACCTCGGCAGCAGTTCTGAAACCCTCCACGTCGAAGGATCCGTCGTCTTCCAGGAACTCGAGCAGGTTGAGGCTGGCCAGGTTGCAGGCCGAATTGTCGATGTGCATGTACTCGGAGCACGGGTTCGATCCGTTGATCCGCCCCGTGTTCGACGCCGTGTGCCACCGGTTGATGGTGGTGTCGAACTGCATACCAGGGTCGGCGCACTCCCATGCCGCCCGGGCGATCTGGCGGAACAGCTCACGAGCGGGCACCGTCCGAACCGCCTGACCGTCGAGCCGGCTGGTCAGGTTCCAATCGCCCCCTTCCACCACCGTCTGCATGAATTCGTCGGTGACCCGGACCGAATTGTTCGCGTTCTGGTACTGGAGACTGATCGAGTCCTTGCCGTCGAGGTCCATGTCGAACCCGGCATCGGCGAGGACGCGGGCCTTTCGCTCCTCCGTGGCCTTGCACCAGATGAAGTCCTCGATATCCGGATGGTCGACGTCGAGGATGACCATCTTGGCGGCACGCCTGGTCTTGCCGCCCGACTTGATCGTCCCTGCCGAGGAGTCCGCCCCGCGCATGAAGCTCACCGGTCCCGAGGCAGTCCCTCCTCCTTTGAGCAGCTCGAAGGATGAGCGGATCCGGGAAAGATTGACCCCGGCTCCCGAGCCACCTTTGAAGATAATGCCCTCCTCCGTGTACCAGTTGAGGATGGAGTCCATCGTGTCGTCGACGGCCAGGATGAAGCAGGCCGATCCCTGCTGTGGTACGCCAGAGACACCGATGTTGAACCACACGGGCGAATTGAACGCGGCCATCTGGTGGATGATCAGGTGCTTGAGCTCGTCCCGGAACGTCTCGGCCTCCGCTTCGTCGACGAAGTAGCCATCCTTGATTCCCCAACCGGTGATCGTGTCCACGACCCGGTCGACCACCTGGCGCAGCGACCACTCCCGTTCAGGTGTGCCGATCGTCCCCCGGAAGTACTTCTGAGCGAGGATGTTGGTGGCATTGACGCTCCACGATTCCGGTACCTCGACGCCGCGCTGCTCGAAGGCCACCGAACCGTCCCGGTAGTTGGTGATCCGTGCGTCACGGCGGTCCCAGACCACCTCGTCGTAGGGATGGACTCCGGCCGTCGTGAAGTGGCGGCGGAGGCCGATGCCGGTGCGCTGCGGAGCGATGGCCATGTCGTGATCCTCGTTTCTCATGGGCTCTGGACGGGCAGGAGCGGGCTTCGAGTCCAATCGGTCACCGGGTCCAATCGGTCGCTGGATCCCTACGATCTCAGCGTCCCTACGATCTCAGTGTCCCATGGTCGCCGTTGCCCACCACGCTTCTCGAGCGCATCCACCCGACCGGTCGGCCGTCGTGGACCCAATCCCCCTTGAACACAAGATGTAGTAATCGATCTATCTCCCGATACGAGATCGTGGGTCTATTACAGCAGCGTAGTTACAGCCCTGTCAACGAAGACGGAGCGCGACCGGTGGCCCAGGGGACGCGAACCGCCTGGTCGGAAGCTGCTCGCGAAGAATTGCAAAGGATTGCTGCGAGATAGCACCGCCGGGGCGCTCCCTTCGGTGCGGTGCTCCTGTCGGTACCGTCCAGTCTTCGGCATCGGTGCTCCAGCGCCCGGGTCGGTACAGTCCCCTTCGTGGCACAGACCCCGGTCGTGGTGGCCGTCGACGCCGGAACGACCGGGATCCGGGCGCTCGTGATCGACGAGCGGGCCCGCGTCGTGGGTTCCGCATATCGCGAGCTGACCCAGCACTTTCCCGAACCGGGACGGGTGGAGCACGACGCGGCGGAGATCCGCGACTGCGTGCTGGCGACGCTCGGCGAGGTGGCAGAGGCGCTCGAAGGCCGATCGCGGGTGGCCCGGGCGATCGGGATCACCAACCAGCGGGAGACGGTGGTGGCGTGGGACCGCAACACCGGGGAACCCGTTGCTCCAGCCATCGTCTGGCAAGACCGGCGTAGCGCACACGACTGCACCCGCCTCGTCGACGAGGGACACCTGCCGTTGGTCCGTGAACGGACCGGTCTCGTGCTCGATCCGTATTTCTCCGCCACCAAGATCCGGTGGATGCTCGATCAGGGGGGCCTCGGGGAACGGTACCGCTCACCCGGGACCGATCTGGTGGTCGGCACCGTCGACAGCTGGGTGCTCTGGAACCTGACCGGCGGTACCCGGGGTGGCGTATTCGCCACCGATGCCACCAACGCCTCCCGGACCCTCCTCTATGACATCGGGGAGTGCCGGTGGTCGGACGAGCTCTGTGGGCTGTTCGGCGTTCCCTCCGGTCTGCTCCCGGACGTCCGACCCTCGAGCGGCCGGCTGGGAACGGTGGCCGACGAGATCAACGGTGGAGCCGCCCCGCTCCGGGGGGTGCCGATCAGCGGAATGGTCGGTGATCAGCACGCGGCCCTTTTCGGGCAGTGCTGCTTCGATGCGGGCGACACCAAGGTCACCTACGGGACCGGGAGCTTCGTGCTCGTGAACGCCGGTACGGTCCTTCCCAACCCACAGGACGGGCTCCTCACCACCCTCGCCTGGGACCTCGGTGACGGTGAGATCGCCTACGCCCTCGAAGGGTCGGTCTTCGTTTCGGGAGCCGGCGTGCAGTGGTTGCGCGACGGCCTCGGAGTCATCGAGCGGGCCGACGAAACCGAGGCACTCGCCCGGTCGGTCGCGAGCAGTGCAGGCCTGGTGATCGTTCCCGCGTTCACCGGCCTCGGGAGCCCTCACTGGGATCCGGAGGCCCGGGGCACCATCGTGGGGTTGAGCAGGGGGATCGGTCGCGGCCATCTGGCTCGGGCCATGGTCGAAGCCATGGCCTTCCAGGTCGGTGACGTCACTGCTGCGATGACAAGGAGTGGCACGCGACCCACCTCGCTCAGGGTGGATGGGGGGGCGAGCCAGATGGACCTCCTCCTGCAGCTCACCGCCGATCAGTCCCGGAATCCGGTGGTTCGACCGGCATCGATCGAGACCACCGCCATCGGCGCCGCCACCCTCGCCGGTCTGGCCGAGGGTCTTTGGACCTCTGTCCGGGAGCTCGCCGGGTTGTGGGAGGCCGATGCCCGGTTCGAACCGGTGTCGACCGGCGCGGAAGCGGAGGCCGCCCAGGCCGGCTGGCTCCGGGCAGTCGAGCGATCGCGCCGGTGGCACCGCTGAGCGCCACCGCGGGTGGGATCCACCGGCAGGCCCGGGACGTCACCCGGCTGAGCGCACCCGCGTGCCCTGGTCGGCGATCTCGGCGGTGATGGCCAGCCACTTGCGCTCGCGGTCCCGGAGGATGGGAGCCTGTCGCGCCACGATCAGGACCAGCTGGTGCTGCACCATCGTCGCGGCCGCGGTCGACGCCCCGGACTCGTCCGACAGCGAGTACGGCGGTGGGCTGGTGGCCCGGCGGGCCAGGGCCCGAATGGCTTGGAGATCGGGGACGGTACCGGCTGTGGCCACGGGATCCAAGGTGTTGGCGTCGACCGCGGCGGCGAACGAGGCGAACAGGCCCTGGCGGACTCCTCCCACCAGCCGCGGGAGGGGTTGGGACAGCGAGGACCGGGTGAACAGTTCACGGGTCATGTCGAGCAGGTCGCCGTAGCGGTCGGGTAGGGCACCGGCCAGCGGACGGACGTGCTCGATGTTGACGCCGTCGACCTCGAGGATCTCGCCTTCGACCAGGTCGATGAGACCGTCGGGCAGGCCGACGCCGAGCTCGTCGATCACCACGCTCCCCTGTCGCTCGAGGATCTCGATCGAGACGACGTCCCCGCCGACCGAGCCGATCCGACTGGCCACGGCCCCGAGCGCCCCGGGTCGGTCGGGGAGCTGGACCCGGATCAGATAATTGCCCACGCCAACACGCTATGCCCGTTGTGTGTCGGCAGCGTTTCCGCTCTATGACGACCAGCGAGCCTGTTACGACCAGCGAGCGAACAAGGTGGTTTCGGTCCCCGTCCATGCATCTCGGCGCGAGTTCCTCGTCGCTAGGAGCAATCCGGTTCGCGGCGCTTGGCGTACGCGTCGACGTAGTCCTGCCCCGACAGCTCGGCGATGCGCTCCATCAGTGCGTCGGTGATGTCCCGTAGCTCCTCCTGGTCGGCGACATCGGCGGCGACTGCGGCATCGCCGGCGTCAGCGGCATCGCCGGTCGCATGCCCGGGTCGGCCCGGCCGGTCGGTCCGCTCCCGGCGGCCGGGCGTTCTCGGTCCGCAACGGCCGGTGACCAGCGTCTGTCCGGCGTGCAGGTAGGTCACCGGCGGGCCGAACCGGATCGTCACCGGACGGAATGGTCGCATCAGATTGCTTCCGGGAGGTTGGATCTCCCTCGTCCCGACGATCCCGACCGGGATGATGGGTACCCCGCAATGGAGGGAGAGCCGGGCGGCTCCGGTGTGGCCCCTGTGGAGCCGGAAATCGGCCGGCCGGGTTCCCTCTGGGTAGATGGCCAGAAGTTGACCGGCGTTCAGCACGTCGATGGCGGTGTCGAGCGCTCGCTGCGAGGCGGCACCGCCTTCGCGGCGCATCGGGATCTGACCGGACGCCCGAAAGAACCAGGCCGTCTTCCAGCTGTCGAAGTACTCGGCCTTCGCCACATAGGTGACCCGCCTCCTGAGGACCAGGGGAAGGAAGAAGGAGTCGCAGAAAGACTGGTGATTGGCAGCGAGGACCGCGGGTCCCCGGGACGGCACGTGCCGGCTGCCTTCGACCCGGACCCGCCAGAACAGAAAGAGGAACGGGCTCAGCAGCACCTTCAGGATCCAGTAGGCCACGAGAAACGGTACCGCCGGGCAGCGCCGTTCGCACCCGCCGCCCTACTCGGTCACCCCCCGCCGATCCTCTCCGCGTCGAGCCTCGACAAGCAGCTGGCTAGAGTGCTTGTGCTCGAGCAGGGGGAGGACGCCGACCGGGTCATCGCCTCGGCGATCCGCCTCCTGTCGCGAGGGCTGTGGTGCCATTTCGACGACCGTTCCACGGAGGTTCGCATGAATTCGAGCACGACGGCAGACGACGGGGCCAGCTCGCCGAGACGAACCGAGCCACTCATCGAGGGGCTCCATTTCGGAGAGTGTCCTCGTTGGCACGATGGACGGCTCTGGTACGTCGACTTCTACGCCGGCTCCGTCCTGTCCGCGGCGCTCCAGCCCGGACCGGCCGGGACGCTCACCGCCGCCGGGATCCGCACGGAGGTCGAGGTTCCGGGTGAACCCGCCGGGATCGGCTGGCTCCCAGACGGGCGGCTCCTCGTCGTGGCACGCAAGCCCCGCAAAGTGCTTCGGCTCGAGCCCGACCGAACCTTGGTGGAACACGGTGACCTCTCCCCCTGGGCCGGCTTCTACGGCAATGACATGGTGGTCGACCGCGTCGGACGAGCCTACGTGGGAAATTTCGGCTTCGACCTCGACCGGGCCATCGAGGATCAGGGGATCTCCGCTCTGCTCGAACCACCCGGCCCCCCGACCACCACGCTCGTGCGGATCGACCCGGATGGGAGTGCGCACCCTGCGGCCGAGGAGCTCTCCTTCCCAAACGGGACGGTGATCACCCCAGACGGGAGCACGTTGATCGTGGCCGAGACCCTGGCCGGTCGGTTGACCGCGTTCGATATCGGGGTGGACGGTGCACTCGGCGGGCGACGGGTCTGGGCCGAGCTCGAGCTGTGCGCGCCCGACGGCATGTGCATCGACGAACAGGGGCGGATCTGGGTTGCCAACGCGGTGGCCCCCGAATGCCGCCTCGTGGCCGAGGGTGGGGAGATCGTAGACCGGGTGGAGACGAGCCAGCCCTGCTTCGCCTGCATGCTCGGAGGTGAGGACCGCAAGACGCTGTTCATGGTCACCGGCAAGACGAGCACGGAGTCCGTCGTCTCGGTCACCCGAGACGGCCGGATCGAGCAGGCAAGGGTCGAGGTCTCCGGCGGGGGCCGACCGTGACCCTCACAGCGACCCGGTCGCGATCCGGGCCGGTGTGAACGTCGCCGTCAGATCACTCGGTCAGCGGAGGCGGGTCAGTGCCCTGCGCAGGCTGCGGATCCCCTGACCGATCCGCTTCTCGTTTTCGATGAGGGCGAAGCGGACATGGCCGTCCCCGCCCGGTCCGAAACCGAGCCCGGGAGATGTGGCGATGTCGGCCTCTTGGATCAGGTACTTCGAGAATTCGAGTGAACCCATCTCCCGATAGGGCTCGGGAATGGGCGCCCACACGAACATGGTCCCTCGCGGAGGGGTAATTTCCCATCCGATGCGGTTCAGCCCTCCGACCAGCGCGTCACGGCGGCCCTGGTAGGTGTCGTTGATCGTCTTGGGAAAGTCCGGCGCCTCGTTCATGGCGACGATGGCTGCGATCTGGATGGGCTGGAACGTCCCGTAATCGAGGTAGCTCTTGAGGGTGGTGAGCGCCTGCACGATCTCGGCGTTGCCCACGAGGAACCCGACCCGCCACCCGGCCATGGAGAAGGACTTGGTCATCGTATAGAGCTCGACCGCGACCTCCTTTGCGCCGGGGACCTGGAGGATCGAGGGGGGCGTGTACCCGTCGAACGCGATGTCGGCGTACGCGAAGTCGTGCACGAGCACGACACCATGTTCACGGGCGAACTCGACCAGGCGGGTCATCCACGCCAGGTCCACGCATTCGGTGGTCGGATTGTGCGGAAAGGAGAGCACCACCACCCGCGGCTTGGGCCACGCCGACTCCCAGGCCTCTATCAGGTTGTCGAAGAAGGCTGCGCCGGGGCTCGCTCCGTTCGCGGCTCCGGGTGCGTCGAGGCGAACGTGACGGACGTCGGCCCCTGCGAACAGTGGAGCGTAGATGTGAATCGGGTACGAAGGCGAAGGGACGAGCGCGGTGTCGCCGGGACCGATGAGCACCCACATCAGGTGGGACAGTCCCTCCTTGGCTCCGATGGTCGTCACCACCTCGGTCTCGGGGTCGAGCTCGACCTCGAACCTCCGCAAGTAGCGATCGGCGATGGCCTGGCGGATCTTCGGTATGCCGCGACTCGCGGAATAGCGGTGGTTGCGGGGGTTGCGGGCCGCTTCGGCCAGCTTCTCGACGGCCACATCCGGCGACGGGAGGTCGGGGTTTCCGAAACCGAGGTCGATCACGTCCCGGCCGGCCTGCCGGGCATCCGCCTTCAGGTCGTTGATCGTGGCGAACACGTATGGCGGTAGACCATTGATCCTGCGGAACTCCATCCCGAGAGCCTACCGCTGGACCGGGAGCACCTTCGGCACCTGGACCGCTTCGGCTCAGCGGTCGATCGTGCCGGCCGCCTCGGCCAGATCGTCGAGAGATTCGGGCCAGGCGCAAACAGCCCAGCGGGCACCGGCCCCCTCCAGCGCGTCGAGCCGATGACGCATGGCCGGCACCGTCCCGCTCACCGGACCACCCCAGGTCACCTCCACCTGACCGGCGACGGCAGCGACGGCGTCCAAGCCAGATGCCCACAGATTGATGGCCACCCCGAGTGTCCGGGCCGTCTCGATGGCCTTGGCCGAGCTGCCTGCAACCCACACCGGCACACCCCGTGCGACCAGCCGTCCGGCGACCCCCACCAGGTGGTACCACCGGTCCCCGGCCCCTTCGAAGGGGACTCCGAAAGCCAGGTTCTCCTCCCGGCTGAGCCGGTCACCCGTGCCGACGCCGGCGATGAAACGCCCGCCGCTCAGGACCGACAGCCCGGACAGGGTGGCCACCAGAACATCGTCCGGGACCAGGCCGACCCTCGCCACAAGCGTTCCGAGTGCGATGGTGGAGGTGGAAGCGGCAACAGCTCCGAGCAGAGGGGAGGCGGAGAGCGCCGGGCGTCCGGGTTGCCCCATGGGCCAAAGATGATCGAAACAGAAGACACCGTCGAAACCCAACGCCTCGGCCCGACGCGCCGCCGCGATCGCATCGGTGGCGACGTCATCGAATTGGGGAAGGGTGATGCCGACCTTCACCGTCTTTCTCGCGACCGGCCGCGACTCAGGCGTCCGACTCCGCTCGGGCCTTCAACTCACGCAGCGCGGTGGCCATGATCCGGCTCTGAGCACGCATCTTGATGAACCCGGGCAACGGCACCTTCATCTCGACGTCCAGGTGGTAGGTCACCTCCGTCCCGCCGCTCCCGTCGGGAGCGAAGACGTAGCTGCCGTCGAGCCTGGCGGTGATGTCCCCGTCCGTCTGCACCCACGAGAGCACCCCGGGGGCCCGGCTGTAGTCGTAGGCCAAGGTGTAGCTGGTGCTGCGTCCGAACGCGGCCGCCCGGAAGGTGACCGAGGTTGGACGGCCCTCATCGTCGCGCGCTCCGATGGTGACGTCCTTGATGTCCGCGGCCCATTGGGGGTAGGCGGCGATATCCGAACTGACTTCGAAACAGCGCGCAGCGGTGGCACTCACCACCGTTCGCTCCGTCGCATGTTCCGCCACGATCGTCCCTCCTCGGTTCGGTTGATCTGACCGGGCAGCGGTTCAGCCTGGCACGGCAGCAAGGGCTCCGGCCAGCCTAGGGGCGAGTTTGTCATAGTCGAAGGATGCTTCCGCCCGTGAACGGGACGACCGCGCCATGCGGGTCCTCCTCTCCTCGTCGGCGAGCAACCGACCGATGGCCGCTGAGGCGGCACCGACGTCTGTCGGCCTCGGGAGCACGATGCCGGTCTCCCCGTCGCTGACCGCTTCGTTGGCTCCTCCCGACCCCCCTGCGACCTGTGGCACCCCGGCCGCCGCCGCTTCGAGGAACACGATCCCGAATCCTTCCTGCTCGAGGCCGAGCCACCGGTTCCGGCAGAGCATGGCGAACACGTCCGCCGCCCCGACCAGTTGGGGAAGCTCGGCCTCGGACACTGCTCCGAGCAGGCGGACCGGCGCCGAGAACTCGGCGATCCGCCCGGCCAGGCGTTCGGCGTCGCGTCCCCGACCGGCGATGGCGACGGTCAGTTCGGGGAAACTGGGCTCGAGGCGCACGGCCGCGTCGATGAGCACGTCCATGCCTTTCCGGGGCACAAGGCGACTCACGCTCACCACCAGAGGACCGGTCGGTGGCAGCCCGAACGCCAGGCGGGCCTCGGTCCGCTCCAGTTCGGTCAGCGGGCGAAACCGACGGAGGTCGACCCCGGGGGGGACCTCCACCACCGGTGGCATGGCACCGGAGCGCACGGCGCGCGCCGCTTCGGCGGCCGGGTATCCCCCTGCCGAGATGGCCAGCGCGCTCTCACGGAGTATCCGGGCCAACCACTGCCGTGTTCCCGGGAGCCGTCCGGGGACGGCGACCTCGGCACCGTGGAGCACCACCGCGAAAGGGAGACCGAGCTTGGGGCCGATGGAGGCCAACGGGAACGCGGGGTCGATGACCACGAGCTGGGCACCGGTGCGGCGAGCGGTGTCCCGGACGAGGCGTGCCAGACTCGGGGTAGGAAGCAGCACCGGGTGCGCCACCCGCTCGATGCGGATCCCCCGTTCCTCCTGCTCCCGGTCGAAGGTGGCGGCATCCGGGTGCGAACGGCCCGTCAGAACGGTGAAGGTCTCGGGGTCGAGGCGGCTCCAGAGCTCCCACAGATAGGCCTGGATCCCTCCCACCTTGGGCGGGAAGTCGTTGGTCACGAGCAGGTGCCTCATCGAGAGGTCGGTGGCCGGATGGCGCTCGGAGCGACCCGGGCACGGTTGTCGCACCCGAGGCGGGCCACCGCCCAGCGCGCGTGCTCAGCCAGCATCGGGTCACCCGATTCCGTCCAGCGAAGGAGCGCCTGACGGGTGTCGCCATCTGTCGGGTCTCCGACGTTGCCGAGGGCGACCAGCGCATTCCTCCGCAGGTACCGGGGGTTCCGCTCGGCGACGTACCAACGCCCATAGGCACCCATGAGGGACTCGTCGCTCTTCTCCAGGATGTCCAGCAGATCGACCGAGCGCACGTCGTCGTCACCCGGAGGAGGGGGACGACGCCGATCGGCGATGAGGTTGATGGGGCAGACCCGCTGGCACTCGTCGCATCCGTAGAACCGTCCTCCCAGCGCGGGGCGGAGCTCGATGGGGATAGGGGCGCTGTCCTGCACCAGCCAGGCCAGGCACCGGCGGGCGTCGAGCACCCCTGGGGCCACCAACGCGCCGGTCGGGCAGGCGCTGAGGCAGCGAGTGCACCGGCCACAGTCAGAGGCATCGGGCAATGGAGCGGGGCGACCCAGCGCGGTCGGCGCGCCTCCGTCGGTCACCGGTATCCCACCGCCCGGACCGGCAGTCGCCGCGGCTCTCTGATCCAGGGACGCGTCGGTGACCACGGTCCCCAGCACGAACCACGAACCCAGGCCCGGCAAGAGGAGCATGCAGTTCTTACCGTAGAATCCGAGACCGGCGCGGTGGGCGGCGGCCCGGTCCACCAGCGCATTGTCGTCGCACACCACGACGGCCCGATTGCCGTCCATCCTCAACCGGTCGGCGATCCGCCCGAGTGCCCGCCGGAGCGCACCGTAGTGATCGCTCCGAGCGTATCGGGCCACCGAACCCGACGGCCTCGACCGGGCGGCCGGATGGGGATCCGACCGACTCGTGGATCCGCTGCCGGCCTCGTCATCGTGATCCGGCCGAGCCGACTGGCGATAGCTCCAGGCGCCGACGACCAGGGAGCGCGCACCGGGAAGGATCCGACCCGGGTCGGTGGATCGCTCGGGATTCCGATAGGTGAACTGCATACTCCCGTGGAGGGACCGCCGCTTCCGGTCGGCGAGCACGGCACGGGTGTCCGCGAAGACCTCGGCCGAGGTGACACCCACCGCACTGAGCCCCGCGGCGAATCCCAGGTCGATGAGGTCCGAGCTGTCCGGGTCCACCCTCGAAGCCACTCTGCGTGTACGCCTCGTCATCGACCGCTCCATACCCCATGGTCGCACGCCCTGTGGGAGCGATGGCAGGCGGGTCGAGCGACTCCGAGCATCCCTGACCGTGAGTGACCGTCTGTGGTCGTGAGTGACCGTCTGTGACACCCAACGTGAATGATGGTCGGGCAACCAACGTCGAACCCACTTCCGCCCCGTCCGCCGAACCACCGGAGATCGAACCATGCACACCGAGAACGACCCCGATCCACTGCACCGGACCGTCGCCAGGGTGGATGCGATCACCGGGCCCGACCGCCCGCCATCTCTGGTCATCGACTGTGCCGACTGCAGCCATCGGAGCACTCCTGTCTGTGACGACTGCATCGTCTCGTTCATCATCGACCGCGATCCGGACGATGCCGTCGTCGTCGATGCCGATGAGGAACGGGCCCTCCGGATGCTCGAACGGGCCGGAATCGTCCCCGCTGTCCGACATTCACGGTGCGCCGGTTGACGAGTCGCGACAGGCACCGGTCGATGAGCCGGTCCGACAGACGCCGGTCGACCCCTGTTCAGTAGCCGGCGGCGGGGTCCACTCGACCTTCGGGCTGCTCTCGCGCCGACAACCGGCTGACGTTCGTCCGGATCCGCTCGGCCATGAGCGGCACGGCCATCTCGAACGTGTTGGCCGTGTGGGGGGTGATGATGCAGTCCGGCCTCCCCCACAACGGATGGCCGTCGGGCAGCGGCTCGGGGTCGGTGACGTCGAGGGCCGCACCGGCGATCAGACGGTGATCCAGCGCGTCGATCAGCTCGCCGGTCGCCACATGTCCGCCCCGTCCCACGTTCACCAACCAGGCTTGGGAACCCATCGCCTCCATGGCCTCACCATCGATGATGTGGTGGGTCGCCGGTGTGAGGGCAAGTGCGACGATCACCCCGAGCGATCCCGGGAGTACGTCGAGGAGCTGGTCCGTGGTGGCCGTCCGGTGGGCACCCGGCACCGGCTCGGCGGAACGTCGCACGACGGTGGCCCGGACATCGAATGGCGCCAGCAGTTCCAGCAACGCCCGGGCGACGCCGCCCCCACCGAGCACGGTCACCGTCTGGCCGACCAGGCTGGTTCCGCTCGGACGACCCCACGACCGGGCATCGACGCGGGTGGGGAGGTGCCGCAGGCCTGCCAGCAGAAGGGCCAGGGCGTGCTCGGCCACCGGGCGCCCGTACGATCCTTTGGTGCAGGCCCAGACCGTGTCCCCACCGAACCGCTCGAACAGGCCGGCCGACGCCATCGCTTCCACGCCAGCGGAGGGAAGCTGTACGAACCGGACGCTCGGAGAAGCCGACAAGAGCTCACCGAGGCTGCCGGCATCCTGTGAATCGAGCCAGACGACCCCCTCCGGATCCTCGTCCCATCCGACGACCAGTCCCCCTCCCCGGACAACCGCCTGCTCGGCGAACGAAGCGGATCGAGGTCCGATGGCGACACGCGGAGCGACCACGGCATGAGCCTACCGACTGCCCACGAGCCTACCGACTGCCCACGACACCCCATTGATCGGACGCCACCTCCGGCAGCTCGGCGGGTTCCCACTGCACACCACCTCGATGTGTTTGGTTCAATGGAGGGGTCGGCCGGACCGGTACCGACGGATCAGGGGGAGCGATGCTCGTCGAATTCAATGTCCGTGACTTCCTGGATCGCGCCGCCGCGTCCTACCCGGATCGGATCGGTCTGATCGACGAGCCCGATCAACCTGCCGTTTCGTGGCAACCGCTCACCTTCTCCGAGATGGCCAGCCGGTCGAGGGCACAGGCAGCCGGTCTCGATCAGTTGGGGGTGGGCCCTGGCGAACGGGTTGCGATCGTTTCGCACAACGCTTCACGCCTGTTGACCTCGTACTTCGGTGTGTGCGGCTGGGGAAGGATTCTGGTCCCGATCAACTTCCGGCTCGGACCGGCCGAGGTCGAGTACATCGTCGACCATTCCGGTGCCTCGGTCCTCCTCGTCGACCCCGACTTGGAGGAGAGCCTGTCGGGCATCACCACCGCGCACCGGTTCGTGCTGGGTGGCGCAAGCGACGGGGACCTCTTCCCCGAGGGCGCCGAGCCGCGACCGTTCGAACCCGACGAGTCCGCCATCGCCACCATCAACTACACCTCCGGCACGACGGCCCGGCCCAAAGGGGTCCAGCTCACCCACAGGAACTGCTGGATCAATGCCGCGACGTTCGGATGGCACGTCCTGCTCTCCGATCGGGACGTCTATTTGCACACCCTTCCGATGTTCCACGCCAACGGATGGGGGATGCCCTGGGCAGCCGCAGCGTCGGGCGCCACCCAGGTCGTGCTGCGCAAGATCGACGGTGCAGAGATACTCCGGCGGGTGGATCGCCACCGGGTGAGCCTCCTCTGTGCGGCTCCCGCGGTGGTGAACGCGGTGCTCGGCGCCCTGGGCGGCTGGGACCAGCCGATTCCCGGCCGAGACCGCACCCGGGTGGTGGTCGCCGGTGCCCCTCCGCCGAGCAGGACCATTGAACAGGTCGAGTCGGAACTGGGCTGGGAATTCATCCAGATCTACGGTCTCACCGAGACCTCGCCACTCCTGACCGTCAACCGGCACCGATCGGAGTGGGACCACCTCCCACCTGCCCGCCGCGCCCGAAAGCTCATGCGAGCCGGTGTCCCTGCCCTGGGCACGCAGATCAGGGTGGACCCTGACGGCGAGGTCCTGGCCCGGAGCAACACCGTGATGGATGGCTACTGGAACCAGACCGAGGAGACCGGTCGCGCACTCGGGGACGGATGGTTCCACACCGGCGACGGAGGGTTCGTCGACGCGGAGGGTTACCTCAACATCTCCGATCGCAAGAAGGACATCATCATCACCGGTGGAGAGTACGTCTCCTCCATCGAGGTCGAGGACACGATCTTCTCGCTCGCAGGGGTGTCCGAGGTCGCCGTGATCGGGGTCCCCGACGAACGGTGGGGCGAGAAGGTGATTGCCCTCGTCGTCCCGGTCCCCGGGTTCGAGCTCACCGAGCAGGCGGTCATCGAACACTGCCGTCGGGCACTGGCCGAGTACAAGTGCCCGAAACAGGTCGAATTCCGCTCCGAGCTCCCCCGGACCGCAACCGGCAAGCTGCAGAAGTTCAAGTTGCGAGGGCCCTACTGGGAGGGACTCGAGCGACAGGTCAACTGACTCCGTGGATCGGCCACCCCCGCGGCTCGGCTAGACGCTCCCCGGTGATCGGACCGACCGGTCGGTCTCTGAGGAGTGGGGCTCCTCCGGGAGAGCAGACCCGTCTCCACCGAGCCAGTCCTCGATGAGCTCGGCGGTCCGCTCGGGCCGTTCGAGCATCGGGACGTGGCCGGTGTCGTCGAGCACCTCCAGTCGCCAGGCGGGGTGGGTGGCCTTCAGGCGGCGGGCCGATGACAACGGCACCAGGAGGTCCTTCGCCCCCTGGATCACCAGGGTGGGTTGCCTCAGGCGAGCGGGATCCAGCCGCGCGATGGTGGCGGTCGGAGTCGAGAGCATCCGGACGAGCGACCGGGCCGACTGCAGATACGCGATGTCCGCACCGGTCCGGTCGAGCTCAGCGGTGAGCGCCACGTGGGCCCGCACCACGCCGGCTGCAACCCGGGTCGGATCGACGCAGCAGGTGGTCAGCGTCCGCCACACGGTGTCTTCGGCACTCGAGTAACGGCGCCGAAGCCGGAGAAACCCCTCACCCAACCCCGGAACCGCGCACATGAGGAGGTTCGCCACGACTCTCGGGTGCACCGGGCCCGGCGGGGCGACCGGTATCGCCGGATCGATCAGCACCAGCCCGGAAACCGATTCGGGCCGGACAGCCGCCTGGAGTGCTGCCACCAGGCCGCCCATCGAATTCCCGATCAGCGTGACCGGACCTTCGCCGAGCGCCTCGAGCATCCCGGAAAGCAGTCGCCGGTGGCCCTCCACGTCCGCTCTCCTTGCGGCCATCGGGGTCCGGCCGTGGCCGACCAGATCGATCGCCACCACCCGGACCGTCCTCGCCAGCCGGGGTCCGATCGCGGTCCAGTTCAGGTGGGAGCCCCCCAACCCGTGGACGCAGACGAGCATCGGAGATCCAAGAGGACCTCCCATGTCCCACAGGTGGACGGGACCGTCCACATCGATGAACCGTGAGCCACCCCCAGCTCCAAGAGCGTCCGAACCCGGCAGGTACCGCTCGTTCGTCGCCTCGTTCACCGGACCACGCTCCACCTTCCGCTCCCTCTGCTCGGCAGTCGCCTTCCGTCGGCGGCCGAGGCCGAGTCACCGATCGCAAGCGTTCCGATGTGGATCGCCGGTTGCCAACGGCGAGGATACCGGGCCGTCCGACTCCGGAGCACCATCGGTGCTTCGGGGATGGGTTCTGGTTCCGCGATGGATCCCCGTACTGCGGGTACTCCTCGTCGATCTCCCCCGACACCACCCGGCCTGCTAGAACGATCCGGGTATGGGACCGATGAGTGCGAACGTTGGGGCGGCGACCTCGTGATCGGGCCGAACGCGTCCGGAGCTCCGAACACCGGAGGGCTGCTCGATCCGGTCAACAAGGCGATCATCGAACAGCTCCAGGAGGACGGTCGTCGAACCTACGGTGCCATCGCCGAAGCAGTGGGGTTGTCCGAGGCCGCCATCCGCCAGCGTGTCCAGAAGTTGCGCGACGCGGGCATCATGCAGATCGTGGCCGTCACCGATCCCCGCCAGGTCGGGTTCCGCTGCGAAGCCATGATCGGCATCCGCACCGAGGGTGATGCCCGCGCCGTGGCCGAACGCCTGAGCGCGGTGGACAACATCGATTACGTGGTGCTGTGTGCAGGTTCGTTCGACATCTTGGTGGAGCTGGTGACCGAGGATGAGGAAACCCTGCTCGATCTCCTGAATGGCGTCGTCCGGCAGATCCCCGGTGTGCGGCACACCGAGACGTTCCTGTACCTCCAGCTGGCGAAGCAGACCTATGCATGGGGAACACGCTGAACCTGCCCGGGTCTGTTGCACCTGCCGGGGTATGCACCACGCTGGGCGTCTCGGTCGAGACAGCTCCGAACTCGGAACGGCCGCCCACCTCGGGCCGGGCGGCCGGGGTCAGTCCTTGTCCGGGCGCAGGATGGCCGGTCCGATCATCCCCTGTGCGGCCAGTGACCCGCTGCGACCGCCGCCGGGCCCCCGCAGCAGATGTGCGATGCCGACGGCAAGGATTGCGCCCGCCAGAGGACCGGCCACATACACCCAATAGTCGGTGAACTGAAGGGCCACGAGGTCAGGCCCGAACGTTCGGACCGGGTTCATCGATGCACCCGACAGCGGGCTCGACCACATACCGGCCAGGGCGATGTAGCCACCCACTCCGAGCGCGCCGAACAGGCCGACCTGTTGCGCACCCGAAGCGGTCCCGAGGATCACGCTCACCAGACCGGCGGTGAGAGCCGTCTCCAGAAGGAACGCGTCGAACGACGAGTAGTTGCGTGCGGGGAATGTGGAGCCGTAGAGCGCCGAAACGTGGATCACCCCCTGGACGAACCAGGCAGCCAACGATGCCCCAACCAGTTGGACGACGACGTAGGCAGGCACCCGCCGCCAGGGAAAGTCCCCGCGCAGGGAGAACGCGATGCTGACTGCAGGATTGAGATGGGCGCCGGACACCCGTCCCATGAAGAGGATCACCGCCATCACCATGAGACCCGGGGCCACCACGGCATCGCCCTGCCCGACCACACCGGGGAACGCTTTGGCCATCATCGGCGCTCCCGCCGCCACCATGACGAGCAGGAAGGTCCCGAGGAGCTCGCCCACCAGCCGGCGCCATTCCTGGCGAGGGTCCTCGAAGTTGCGCACCATTCTGGACAGGTGCTGCTCGGCCGACTCGACCGGGTACCGGCCGGTGCCCGGGCCTGGTCGGGGATCCTGGTCGCTCGGGACTGCTCCGGGTCCGCTCATCGGTTGTCCACGATGGCAGAAACTGCGGCCGCAAGGACGGACCGCGACGTCGGGCAGGCAGCTCCCGCTCCCACTGCGAGTTTCGGACCGAGGCGCGCCCGCAGGGTGACCGGCGAGTTCCGGCGCCGGTTCAGCCGTTGCCGAGAGCCGAGGCGCCGCCGTAGCCGATGACCCCGCCGCTCCACGACACGAGCCAGTACCCGCCGGTCGGGCTCTGTGCAACCGAGGAGATCTGGTCGGAACCGGTGACCGTCCCTACCGTCGAGGTGGTCGGACCGAAGGTGAACACCGTGGCGTGCGCGGTCACCAGCAGGTAGCCATGGCCACCCGGGCCGGGCCCGGCCGCGACGACCGGGTCACCGGGATTGGGACCGAAGGCGGACCCGTAGGACGTTGCATCGCCGAAGGCGTACACCTGACCGGCGGTGGTCACCTCCCAATAGCCCTTGCCGGTGCTGTCGACGACCAACGCCACAACCGGGGAACCGAGTTGCGGTTCCGATCCGCCGGCAGGCGGGAAGAGGACGGCATCGCCGAAGGCGTAGACCTGACCTGCGGTGGTCACCTCCCAGTAGCCCTTGCCGTCGGGGGTGGACGCGATAGCGGTCACCGGGGCGATCGAACCGCCCGGGGACGTTGGGTTGGGACCCGGGGGATAGATGGCAGCATCGCCGAAGGCGTAGACCTGCCCGGTGGTGGTCACCTCCCAGTAACCCTTGCCGTCGGGGGTGGAGGCCATTCCGACCACCGGCGACGTCGGCGTCCCCTGTCCTGTTGCCGCGGGGTAGCCGACAGCCGTGCCGCGAGCGACGATTGCACCTCCAGAATCGACGAGCCAGTAACCGCCGGATCCCACGGCCTCAGGTGCAGATCCGACGAAGGGCCCGGTCACGCCGGCGGCCGAACCGGTTTGCGGGATGGCCGAGACCTCACTCGAACCAGCGGAGGTGTGCCCATCTGCGTTGACCGCTCGCACCACGAAGAAGTACGTCCGGCCGGGAGTGAGGCCCGAGACGGCGATGGTCGTGTCCGCCAGCGGCGTCGAGCCGTTCTGCGGAACGGTTGCCTCGCCACCGGGAGCCGTTCCGACGTAGAGGTCGTAGCCGATCACTTCCGAACTGCCGCTCGTCTGTGGGGCCGACCAGCTGATCGTCACCGAGCCCTGCCCGCCCACCGCTACCACATCGGTCGGTGCACCCGGCCAGCCGCTCGTCGCACCGTGAGCACCCGACGGGGCCGCAGCGGCCGGAGACGTCTCGGTCGGCGGCGGTGAACCGCCCGACGGCTGCCCGACGGTTCCCGTCGTGGTGGAGGCGGATCCCGAACCACCGGACCCGTCGTTTGCCGACGTGGTGGTGCTCTGCCCACCCCCGCTGTTCCGGTTGGAGCCCCGGGCCCGGTCGGTCGAATGGGAATGGGCGGCCCTCTTCGCATGCTTCGCTCTCCGACCGACAGAGCGTTGGGCGATACCCGCCAGGGCCTCTCCGTACACCGCCCTCTCGACCGGTGAAAGGGGATCGATGCCCTGGAGCTGATTGAAGCTCGGAGCGGGCGCGTTCGCAGCACCGGATGGCTCGCGCACCGTCACCAGCAACCCCGCGATCAGCAACAGGGCGACGACCGCGGTGGCCGCTGGCTTCATCCGGGCCTCACGCGAGGGCAGTGGCGCGTCGCCGAGGAGCCAACGCAGCCACTCTCCGACCTGTGCTGCCCAGCTCCTCACCGAGCCATCCTCTCCTCTGAACTTCCCGGTTGCTCTGAGCTTCCCGGTTGCTCTGAGCTTCCCGGGGCCGCCCCAGTGACCGCAGACTTCACCACGTCCCCTGCCCTCTGCCCGAGCGCACGCCGGACACTCTACCGCCAAATGGCATCGGGGATCCGGGCGGGATCACCCGGAGGACGAGACCAGCGGACGGTTGCGGTCATCGACGGTCACCACCCGGGGTTGATGGGTGTCGCGCTCGTGCTCCTCCACGTCCACGAAGCTCACGATGATCACCAGGTCATCGACCTGAGCCAGCCGTGCGGCGGCGCCGTTGAGGCAGATCTCGCCCTCGTCGCCCTCGATGGCATAGGTCTCGAAACGGGCCCCGTTCATGATGTTGTACACGGCGACCTGCTCGTTCTCCACCAGATCCGCCAGCTTCATCAACATCGGGTCGATCGAGATCGAGCCGATGTAGTTGAGGTCGGCCCCGGTCACCCTGGCGCGATGGATCTTCCCGTTCATCATCCGTCGGCGCATAGTGGCCACCTCCCGGTCGTTGCCGATGGTCCTGGCCGCTGCTGCGGTCCAGGCCCGGCACGCTCGCTCGAACCCACGCTGTCCACCAAGCGTAGCGGGGCGACAAGGGGTCGAGGCCGGCCGGTGAATTCGAGCCGTTGGCTCATGGTCCCGGACGCCGATGGACCCATGCTCGGATCCGTGGGGTCGGTCGGTCGCTCATCCGGACCCGGACCCCTTCGCGTACCGGCCGACGCCCGCCCCGGAACCTTCCTCGGCCCGATCCTCGGCCCGAATGAGCAGTTCCAAGAGCTCGGTGCGGGCTCGCGCCACCCGCGACCGGATGGTGCCGATGGGGCAGCCGCAGACATCGGCCGCCTCCGAATAGGTCAGACCGGACAGCTGGGTCAGTGCGAAGGCTTCCCGGCGTTCGGGGTGGACCTGGAGCAGAAGGTCGCGTAAGGCCGTCTCCTCGCCGAGGTCGGTCACGACCGTGTTCTGCCGTCGTGCACCGGAGGCGATCGCCGAGTCCCTCCGTCGCCGGCGGACCCGGGACCGCACCTCGTCGAGACAGACATGGCGGGCAATGGAGAGCAACCAGGTCCGTGCCGAGGAGTCCCCGCGGAACCGAGGCAGCGCGGCCACGGCCCGGATGAACGTCTCCTGGGCGAGATCGTCCGCGCAGTCCCCGTCGACCAGGGTGGCACACAGGTGCCAAACGGGGTGATAGGCAGCGTCGACGAACGACTCCAGGGCACGCTCGTCCCCGGCTCGTGCATCACGCGCCAGGCGGCTCAGCGCATCCACTCCGACCACCATAGGGAACCCATGCGATCCGGCTCCACTCGGCCGGGTCGGTCCGGTCATCCGGCCGGGAACTCCGGGGTGGTTCGGATCGACTACCACTCGGGTGAGACGGCGTGCTGCCACTCGGGCAAGACGGCGTGCTGCCCCCGCTCCGGTCGGGTCCGGGGTCGGACAATCGGCATCGGAAGGGATGCATATCACCCGTCGACCATCGACAGCACCGAAGGGACCGGGGCGCTGATGCCGGGCATGAAGACCGGGCTTCCGGCCAGCAATCCGACCATCGTCGCCGCCTTCCATCGACAACTGCTCCACCAGGGGCTGATCGTCCTGCTCATCCTGGCCCTCGTGGGCGTAGCCTGGAACCTCCTCCGTGCCCGACAGCTCCGTGACGCCAGGACGAGAGGATCCGGCAACCCAGTGGGCCCGCTCCCCCTCGCGGTCCCCGAGGTGGCGGCCCGGCGGCTCCTTCGGGTGTCGTTCGGTTTGCTTTGGATCTTCGACGGGATCCTCCAGGGTCAGTCGTCCATGCCACTCGGCATGGTTCCCCAGGTGATCCGACCCGCGGCGGCGTCCTCGCCGACCTGGGTCCAGAACGTGGACCATGCGATGGCCTCAATCTGGAGCTATCACCCGATCGCCGCACCCGCGTCTGCGGTATGGATACAGGTCGGCATCGGGGCCTGGCTACTCTTCGCCTCACACGGCACCTGGTCCCGCCTCGGCGGTCTGGCCGCGGCGGGATGGGGCCTCGTGGTGTGGGTGTTCGGGGAGGCGTTCGGCCAGATCTTCGCTCCCGGGCTCACCATCCTGTTCGGAGGTCCCGGTGCGGCCCTCTTCTACTGCGCCGCCGGCGTGTTGATCTCCCTCCCGGAACGGTCGTGGTCCACACCGAACCTGGGTCGGGGCATGCTCCGCACCGCAGGAGCGTTCTTGGTGGGCATGGCCGTCCTCCAGGCCTGGCCCGGGCGTGGATTCTGGCGGGGTCGAATCGGTTCGCACGGCGGCCCGGGCACCCTCGACGCCATGATCCGGCAGATGGAGCGGACACCGCAACCACACCTGGTCGCCTCCTGGGTGACCGCCTTCGGCTCCTTCGACGCCGCCCACGGCTTCGGGGTCAACCTGTTCGCGGTGATCGCACTCGCCACCGTCGGCATCCTCTTGTTCACGGCGCGCCCTCGTCCGGCACGGATCGGGGTGGTGATGGCGGTGATATTCTGCCTGGCCGACTGGGTCCTGATCGAGGACTTCGGGTTCCTCGGTGGGGTGGGGACCGATCCGAACAGCATGATCCCCATGGTCGTGCTCCTGATAGGCGGGTACCTTGCTCTCACCCGACCGGCCACCTCCGGTGACGGGCGTGTCGTCCCCATCACCGAGGGGTACGCCTCCGGGCGCTCGTGGAGGCAGCGTCTCCTGGCCGACCCCGCCTACGCCTTTCGCACGATTGCCGCACTCGGAGCGGTCGGCATCGTCCTGGTGGGCGTCGCTCCGGTGGCCGCCGCTGCAGTCAATCCCAACGCCGACCCCATCCTCACCCAGGCGATCAACGGAGCCCCACAGGCAGTGGACGGCCCGGCCCCACCGTTCCGACTCATCGATCAGAACGGCAAACCGGTCACCCTTGGTGATCTCCGGGGCAAGACCATCGCCCTCACCAACCTGGACGACACCTGTACGGTGGACTGCCCGATCATCGCTCAGGAGCTCAAAGTGGCCGACCGGCTCCTCGGCTCCGATGCCAGACGGGTCGTCTTCGTCGCCATCAACGCCAATCCGCGTTACCTGGCCCCCGACTACCTCCAGACCTTCGACCACCAGGAAGGTCTCGCCCACCTGCCCAACTGGCTCTACCTGACCGCAACATCGCTCACGCAGCTGCAGCGGGTCTGGCGGTCGTTCGGCCAGTATTCGAGCATCCTCCCCGCCGGTGCCATGGTCGAGCACAGCGAGTTCGCCGACGTGATCGGCCCCAGCGGACGCATCCGCTACCTGATCAACACCGATCCGGGGCCGGCCACCCAGGCCACACGGTCATCGTTCTCGGTCGTGCTGGCCGACACACTGCGCGCGGTCGGCAGACCACGATGATCTCCGGACAACGTCGACGGGGTGTCCGGGGTCACCGCCCCACAGGTGGCGTCCTCTCCGTCGTGGCGAACGTCGTCCTCGGTGCAGCGCTGCTCGGGGCCTGTACGTCGCAGAGCGCGTCCGGCGCTCCGAGGAGTGCCGGTCCTCGGCCTTCGACGCCGCTGGCCACCTCGCTCGAGGCATCCGGGGGCAGCTGGGCCACGGTACCGATGGGCCGGCTCGACAACCTGCGCGACACGTTCTGGCAGCTGCTCTTCCGGCCCAGTGGATCGACGTCCTGGACCGACCGGGTCGCGGCCACCGCCACGGCCACCAACGGCGGTCTGGTCCTCGCCTCCGCCGCCGGTGCACCGCTGCTGGTCGGCATCCGACCCTCTCTGTACCTCAGCTACACGCCCATGATCGCCACCTCCGACGCCGGAGCAACGTGGTCCAACGGCCTGCTCGACCGAGCGCTGGCCGCGTACCCGGATGCTCTGGCCGTCCAGCCGGGTGGAGCACTCGCCATCACGGCCAACGGGGAAGCGCCCGGCGACCAGGTGGTCGAGTCCGCCGGCGGGTTCGCGTCCTGGAGGACACTGATCGGCGTCCGCCAGCTCCTCGCCGGCGCCTCGGGACGGGCCTGTGCACCCGATGCCCTCTCCGCAGTCGGGTCTGTCGGCGGGACAACCCTGCTCGGGACCGGATGTACCCACCCCGGCGTCGTCGGGCTGTTCGAGGAGCACCGGCGGGGCTGGCGGCTCGTCGGCCCCGCGACCCCGTCCTCTCTGGCTCACCGTCGCATCGACGTGCTCGGTCTGGACCCCGAGGGCGCTTCCGGAATGGCCGCCCTGATGGACGCCACCGGCTCGGGGGCAAACAGCCTCTTCGTCACGTGGATGTCCGGCGGCGCGCCGTGGAGACGATCCGGACCGCTCGCCCTCCCCTCCGGCCAGAAGGTGGCATCCTACGGTCCGCTCGGGACCACCGGTGTCTTCGTGCTGTCGACGTCCGCTGCGGGGACCGCCCGGCTCGACGTCATCGGCGGAACCGGGGACATCTGGCGGCAGCTGCCTGCTCCCCCGGCGCGCACCTCCACCGTCGCCGCCGGATCCGGAGGCGCAATCGACGCCCTGGCTCCCGACGGTACGGTGCTCACGGTCTGGAGCCTCGGGCCTACCTCGACGACCTGGACCCGCAGTCAAGCGCTGCACGTGCCCATCCCGTTCGGTACGTCGGGATGACGCGTCTCCGGCCCTCTCGGCACTCCCGACGACGGGGGGATCCCCTCGTCCAGACCTGTGACAGTGTCCGAGAGTCGATCTCGGCGCGCTTCGACGGTGAACGCTCAGAGCTCGGCGAACGAGCGGCTCGGTCCCACCTCGATGCCTGTGCATCCTGCCGCCGGTACCGCGACGACCTGGCGGCGCTGGCCCGCCACACTCGGCTCCGGACCTCCGTCTCGGCCCCCGCGGAGCTGGCACCGTCGCTGGTCGCCCTCCTGACCGATCGCGCACCTGCAGCGGACGCACCGCCGGCCAGCCGGACCTCCGATCGTGGCCGGCGGGTCCACCGCCACCGCGGCACCGGGCGGTGCCTGGCACGGTGGACGGTGGCGATGGTCCCCGCCTCGGCGTTCGTGGCGGCATTCGCGCTCGGCGCCTTCGGGGGTCACCCGCCGCTCACCCCGCACCTCGCTCCCAACCCCTGCATCGAGCATCTGCTCGCTCGCCACGTCTGGAGCGGCTACTGATGGCTTCTGATGTGAAAGGGCAACCGGTGTCCTGGCGTTCGCCGGCAGGTCGAAATGCGCTAGACCGTTGGTGAGGTTCAGATGCCAGTACAGGGTCACATGAGCGACGTCCACTTCGGCATGCACACCGTGTTCACCGCCTGGCAATGGGGCCCCTTCCCCTTGCTGGCGGTGGCCTGCCTGCTCGGGCTCGCCTACTGGTACCTGGGGGCCGTGTGGAAGCTTGCCGCCCGTGGCCGGAGATGGCCGGGACTGAGGACCGTCGCATTCCTCGGCGGATTGGTGGCAATCGATCTCGCCCTGCAGTCTCCGGTGGCAACCTTCACCGCCAGCTACTTCGAAGCCCACGTCCTCCAGCACCTCCTCCTGATGGTGGTCGCCCCCCCGCTGCTCGCGCTCAGCGGCCCGTCGACCTTGTTGCTCCAGAGCTCCAACCGCCGTACCAAGACCCGGTGGCTGGCCGTCCTGCGGTCGAGACCCTTTGCCGTCCTCACCCATCCGCTCACCGCCTGGACCCTCTACTTCGGGGCGATGACCGTGTTCTTCCTGAGCTCGCTGATCAACGTCGCAATGGACCACATGGCGTTGATGGACGCCATCAATCTCGTCTTCCTCCTGGGTGGCTGCCTCTACTGGTGGCCGCTCATCGGCATCGATCCCATCGTGCACTGGAAGATGGGCTACGGCGCCCGGATGGCCAGCATCCTGCTCGGTGGACCCATCGAGGTCTGGCTGGGCATCGCGATCATGTCCAGTCGCCGGCCCATCGCCTCGATGTACACGCTGGCCGGGACCCACACCGGAGGTGCCATCCTCTGGACCGCCACCGAATTCGCCACCTTCGCCGGTTTCGTTCCCATCTTCGTCCTGTGGTCCCGTTCCGAGCAGCGGAAGGGGACCCGGGCTGACGCCCGAGGCGCCCGGGGAGCCCGGGGAGCCGTCCGGGACGTGCCGGAGTCGGCAGGCACCGACCGCGGAAACGACGGAAGGGGCTCACCGACCGAAGGCGGCACTCCGGTGTCGGCGTGGGAGGCGGCCTGGTTGGCCCGGACGGGTGGCATGCCCCTCGAGTCACCTGCGAGCCGAGTGCCTGCCGACGGCTCGGCTCCACAGCCGACTCCGTGAGCTCGAAGCGGACCCGACGAGCCCCTTTGTGGCACAGGGTGGGGTCGTGGTGGACGGACCGGTGACCGGGAGCTAGCGTCCGTCCGAGGCGCCTGCCGAGTGCGGCTCGTGGCAAACAGGGATGCCCGGTCACCGGCCGGGCCGGGGGAGCACAAGGGGGACCGCCATGTCAGGCAATCGCCGCCGGAGCGGCAGGCGACTGGCGACAATCTGGGTCGCGCTGGTCATCGGCGCCCTCTACACCGTGCCTGCCGGTGCGGCAACGACGCGGCCGGGTGCGGCGGGCAGGAGTGGAACGTTGTCGACCACCCTTCCGCCTGCTCCCGTATGGTCCAATCCCCCCTTCCTACCCCACCGTCCGGCCGCCTGCCCGCCTGCCCCGGTCGACCCCAATGCGGCGAGCCCTGGCCAGATCGGGACGGCCACCGGGACGGTCCCCTGGCCCCCGACCGCGGCCGGTTCCCGCACCAACCCCGAACTGGCAGCAGCGAGGGACCACACGCCGAAGCAGTTCCCGCCGCTGCGCCCGTCGAACTGGTCCAACGGCGGTGGGAACCTCATGCTCACCAGCGCACGAAGCAACAAGCCTGCCCTCGCCAACAACCCACAGGAGCTGTGCGGCGTGCGTGGGAACTCGGTGGACACCGCCTGGCAGGTGACGACCGGAAGCCCGAAAACGGTGATCGCGGTGACCGACTCGGGCATCGAGTGGTGCGACCCCGGTCTGGTCGACAAGATCTACCTGAACAAAGCCGCTCTGCCTCCACCGGAGGACGCCGCAGGAAAGACCAAGACCCAGCTGGAGCGTGCCGGTCGGCACTTCGCCGACCGGGATCCCTACGACCTCAACGGATCGGGGATCGTGAACGTGGCCCAGTATGCGAACGACCCCAGGGTGGCGGCCGTTTCCCGCGCCTACGGAGGTCCCTTCTGCGCGACCCACGCGAGCGGCGCGGCCAACGGCTACACC
>DAHUZT010000095.1 GCA_027315005.1 Acidimicrobiaceae bacterium
GTGTTCCCCACTTCTGCCGGCCCCCACCGAGACCGAGACCGAAGATGTGCCCCGATCCGAGCCCGATCAGCGACTGCCAGACCTGGTAGCCCGAACCCGATTGATGGGCTCCGGGGTTGAGGAAGGAGAGGATCCGGTCCCGACGGTACGGGTCGGCCAGTCCGACGATCAAGGCGAGCACGCCGAAGCCGCCGATGATCTTGAGGATCGGTCGCATGGGAATGCCACCCATGAACAGCGTTCCAAAAGCGATGCAGCTGAGCACCAGCGTGGTCCCCATGTCCGGTTGCTTCAGGATCAGCATCCCCGACACGACCAACACCACCAGCACCGGGACGATCACCGCCTTCGGCTCGCTGCGACGGGTGAGCAGGTCGGCGACGAACACGGCCAGGGCCAGTTTCATCAGCTCAGAAGGTTGGAGCTCGAACAACCCGAATCCGATCCACCGCGACGACCCTCCGGCGGTCACACCGAGATGGGGGACCAGAACGATCACCAACAAGGCGATCGTTCCGATGACCAGCACCCCGCGGAGCTTCCGCCAGAACCGGTAGTCCATGCGGGACAAGAGGAGCATCACACCGGTGCCGAGTGCCATGAAGAGCACCTGGTGGAGGAAGATCGTCCAGGGGGAGCCGTACAGGTCGAGCGAGATCACCGGTGACGCCGACCCCACCATGACCAGGCCGAACACGCACAGCGCCGCCATAAGGGTGCAGATGGCCGGAGCGGTGCGCACCCTGGTCAGCAGCACGACCACGCCCGCGCTGGGGCGGGAGGCGGCGCCTCCCTCGAGCACCCTCGGTCCGTCCGCTCCGCCGAGCATCGCTCCGGCGGAGGCGACGGCGCCGGACACCGTCCCGAGATGGGTGCCCCTTCGGATCCGCACGGGTTCGGTCACGTCCCCGCCACCCACGAACCCACCGGCCGGTCCACTCGACATCAGACTTTGCTCACCGTGAGGAAGTCTCCGTAGAAGATGCCGAGCCCGAGGGCGGCGAACAGCCCGGCCAGGATCCAGAACCGGACGATCACGGTGGTCTCCGGCCAGCCGCGCAGCTCGAAATGGTGGTGGAGGGGCGCCATCCGGAACACCCGGCGATGGAAGACCCGGAAGCTGATCACCTGGATCACGACCGAGAGCGTGATGATGACGAACAGGCCTCCGATGACCACGAGCAGCAGGTCGAGGTTCATCAGGAGGCACAGAGCAGCCAGTCCCGAGCCGATGGACAGCGAGCCGGTGTCCCCCATGAAGATCTTGGCGGGAGCCGCATTCCACCAGAGGAATCCGAGGCACGCTCCGGCCAGAGCCACGGCCGCCACCGCCAGGTCGAGCGCGTCCCCCACCCGGTAGATGCTCAGATGGCGGTACTGCCAGTACCCGATGATGGCCAGACAGGCGAAGCAGAACGTGGACGACCCCGCGGCCAGACCGTCGAGACCGTCCGTCAGGTTGACGGCGTTCGCCGAGGCGGTGACGACCAGGGTGGCCCACACCACCCACACGCCGGTTCCGAGGTTCAGCCCGAACGAGTCGTACCGGGTGAACGACAGTGCGGTCGATGTGTGGGCCCAGTAGACGGCGAGGAACGAGAAGGCCAGGCCCAGCCCGATCTGAGAAGCGAACTTCGCCCGCTTGTTGAGGCCCAGGCTCCGGCGGTGCCTCACCTTGATCAGGTCGTCGGCCAGTCCGATCAGGGCAGCTCCGACCAGCGCCAGGAGGAACAGCATGCCCGATCGGCTCAACTGCACCCCCGGTACCGCGTGGGCACCGAGGAAGCCGACCACCACCGCGACGACGATCCCGATCCCACCCATGGTCGGCGTCCCCGCCTTGGCCACGTGGACCTGGGGTCCATCCTCCCGGATCTGCTGACCGATGTTGTGCTTGACCAGCCATCGGATGAGCACTGGGGTCGTGAGGACCGCCACCCACAGCGCGATCCCGCCCGAGGTCATCAGCGCGATCATCGGGGAAGCGTCCCGAGACGGTCCGAAAGCGCCCGCGCTGCCACCACCCTGTCGTCGAAGGGCACGGTGTCCTCACCGATTGTCTGGGTGGTCTCGTGTCCCTTGCCGGCGATGAGCACGATGTCGCCATCGTCCGCCTCTGCCAGCGCCAGCCGGATCGCCGCGGCCCGGTCCGGCTCCACCTGGAGGCGTGCCGGTCCATCGGCGCCACGGTGAACCGCATCGATGATGGCGAGCGGGTCCTCCGATCGCGGATTGTCCGAGGTCACGATCACGACGTCGGCACATCGGCTGGCCACCGAGCCCATCAGCGGTCGTTTGCCCCGGTCGCGGTCACCGCCACAACCAAACACGCACACCAATCGAGCGGTGCGGCCCGCCCGGTCCGGACCACCCTCCGCCGGGTTCGACGGCCCGGCCACCTCCCGGAGCGCCGACAGCGCCGACCCCAGTCCCTCGGGGGTGTGGGCATAGTCGACCACCACCGATACCGGAGAGTCGGCCACCACCTGCATGCGCCCGGGCACCGGCCGCGCCGACTCCAAGCCCGCCACCACACCGGCCTCGTCGACCCCGAGCTCGAGCGCCACGGCGGCCGCAACGAGGGCGTTGTCGACGTTGAACGAACCGGTCAACGGGAGCCGCGCCGTCCTCGATCGCCAACGGAAGCTGGTCGATCCGATCGTCGGGCGCACCTCGGTCGCCTCGGACCGGCCGACCGTCACCAGGCGTGGAGCGACCGCAGGTACCGGCGGGTCACCCGGCCCGACCGGTAGAGGAGGGGAGGTGACCAGGTCCGCCAGGCGTCCCCCCCACGGGCCGTCGGTGTCGACGACAGCGACCCGGCAACGTCCCGGTGCGAACAGCTGTGCCTTGGCGTCGAAGTACGCGTCCATCGTCCCGTGGTGGTCGAGGTGGTCCCGGCTCAGATTGGTGAAAGCAGCCACGTCGAAGATGATGCCGTCCACCCGATGCTGGGTGAGTGCGTGGGACGATACCTCCAAGGCCACCGCCCGACGTCCGGCGCCGACCAGCTCGGCCAGGCGCCGCTGCAGATCCGGGGCTTCGGGCGTCGTGCGGATCCCACCCAGCGTCCCCACGACGCCGGTGGGGACACCCGCCTGCTCGAGGATGTCGCCGATCAACCGGGTCACCGTCGTCTTGCCGTTGGTACCGGTGACTCCGACGGTCAGCAGTGAACGGGACGGGTGACCGTAGTATGCGGCGGCCACCTGGGCCATCGCCGGGCGGACCGCACCGGTTGCAACCTGGACCTGGGCGATGTCGAGATCGAGTGGCCGCTCGCACAGCAGGGCGGAGGCCCCCCGTCTCACCGCCTCCGGGGCATGGCGATGACCATCGGTGGCGGCACCCGGGATGCAACAGAACAACGAACCCGGCACGACGGATCGGCTGTCCAGTTCGATCCCGGTGACTTCGGTGCCGGTCAGGTCGCCCCGGGTCCCGGTGACCGACACCCCTGAAATCAGGTCGCTCAATCGCATGGTGACCTCGGAACTGGCGGCCGATACGGACGGGTGCCCAGCTCGCCGGCCTCGTCACCACCTGGTCCGGTCGGGAGCATCATCAGCCCTCGGTCACGCGGCCGGAAGCAACCGCGCCGGGGCCAACGCGTGCACCGAGGTGGAGATCCCGAAGTGGTGAAGGGCATAGGCCATGATCGTCGAGAACACAGGGGCGGCCACCGCGCCGCCGTAGTCCTGCACCGGATGGTCGAGGACGACCATCGCGGACAGCACCGGGGCCTCCGCCGGAGCGAACCCGACGAAAGAACCGATGAAGGCGCCAGGGGTGTACCCCAGGTGATGCGTGCTCGGTATCTGGGATGAGCCGGTCTTGCCCGCCACCGTGTACCCGGTGATGGCCGCTCGGGTCCCGGTTCCCGAGGTGACCACACCTTCCAGCATCTTGACGAGCTGGGCGCTCACGGCCTGTGAGATGACTCTCCGGGTGGGTGACGGTGGCAGCGGGGTGACCCCACCGGACGGGCTCACCGTGGCCTGGACCAGGCGAGGCTTCACGAACACCCCACCGTTCGCCACGGCGTTGTAGGCATCGAGCACCTGCAGGGCGGTGACTGCATCGTCCTGTCCGATCGGCGTCGAGCCGATCGACGAGGCCGTCCAGCTCGAGGGTCCGGGCACGATGCCCGGCGACGCCCCGGGGAAGTGGAGACCGGTGGGCCGACCGAACCCGAGGTTGGCGATCTGGGCTAGCAGCCGGCTCTCACCGAGGCGCTGGGTGATCTCGATGGTGCCGATGTTCGAGGACTGGGCGATGATCTGGGAGGCGGTGAGCTGCTCGTTGCCGTGCGGCTCGGCATCCTGGAAGACGTAGCCCCCGAGGGGCAGGTCTGGAGGCACGTCGAGCACCTGGTTGGGGGTCACGACACCCGCGGCCAGCGCGGCCGAGAAGGTGTTCACCTTGAAGACCGAACCCGGCTCGAACACCTTGGTGACCGCCGCGTTCGAGCTGGCCTCTTCGATCCCCGACGGGAGGGTGTCGGCCGACGAGACCAGGGTCGGGCCGGCGGACGACGCAGTGACATCAGATGTCGACGGTGTCCCCGGCTTGGCGGCCTGGAGATCGGCCATGGCCAGGATGTCGCCCGTCTTCACGTCCATGATCACCGCCGTGCCCGAACTGGCATGGGAAGCCGAGATCTCCGCTGCCAGGGCCTGTTCGGTGACGTACTGGATCGACTCGTCGAGGGTGAGCTCGATGCCCGTACCCGGCCTGGCCGCGGCGGAGGCGGTAGTTCCAGGTAGGGGAATCCCGTTCGGTGACGTCATCAGCTGTTGCGAACCGGCATGTCCGGCCAGAAGACGCTGGTACTGGTACTCGAGTCCGGACGCTCCGTTGCCGGCCCAGTTCACCGTTCCCACCACCGGACTCGCCAGTTGCCCGTTCGGTTCGATCCGCTGCGACTCGGGAACGAGATTGATCCCGGTCAGATGCAGGGCGGTGACCTTCGCTGCCACGGCGCTTCCTACCCGGTGGGCGAGGTAGACGAAGCCTGAATGAACGGCGAGCGCTCCTTCCAGGCCGCTGACCGGAATCCCGAGGACCGGCCCGAGAGCGCGAGCGGTCCCGGCAGGGTGCTTGATGAGGAGCGGGTCCCCCACCACGGTCTGTTTGATCACCGACTCGGCCAGGACGTTGCCGCTGCGGTCGTAGATCCCCCCTCGAATCGCCGGGACCTGCACCGTCTGGGTGAGCTCCGCGGTGGACAACGAGGCATAGTGCTGGTGCGACAGTTCCTGCACGGCGACGAGGCGCACCACGAGCGCAGCGAACGCAAGGAACAGCAGCAGTCGCACGGCGCGCGTGCGCCGGCTCAGGAGGAGCGACCTACTCACCGGCCGGCAAGTGAGGCTGCAGCCGGCACTCCGCCCGTTCCGCCCGGCGCCGGTGGCGAGGAGGCGACGAGGTGGGGCGCTGGTAGGGGAACGTCGAGTGATACCTGGGGCAGGTCCACCACCTGGCTGGGAGCCACCATCCCGTGAGACTCGGCCTGCTTCACCACGACTGGCGGGGCGGTCATCTCGGCCACCGACAGCTGCAACGACTTCTGCACGGCGGTGGCCGCCGACAACCGGGCCTCGGTCTGGGACAGGACGATCTGGCGCTGGGCCACCATGCCGTCGGCGATGACTACGGAGAACAGACTGCCTGCCACCAGCCCGGCCGACAGCCAAAGGGTCGATCGGCCGAACCTCGGTCGAGCCGACCGGTGCCGCGGAGCCGGCTCGAAGAGCCGCAACGAGGGTCGCGCGGATACCGCACCCTCACGGACCGGGAGCTCCCTGGCGGTGGCTCCGGCGGTGGGGGCCATCAGGCCACCTCGCCGGCCGCCGGCGACCCTTCTCCGTCGAGTTCGTCGGCCTCGGGCGGAGCCAACTCACGGGCCTGGAGCCGGTCCGGAGCGAACGGAGTGAGGCGTTCGATGACCCGGAGCCGGGCCCCTTCGGCCCGGTGGTTCCGACCGATCTCCTCGTCAGTCGGTCGTTTCGCACCGCGGACGACGAACCTGTAGGTGGGCTCGGCCCCACAGACGCACGGTAAGGAGGGTGGGCACACACAACCGCCGGTCACGGCACGATTAAAAACCGATTTGACCAGCCGGTCCTCACCCGAATGGTAGGAGATGACGACACAGCGCCCACCCGGTGCCAGCAGTTCGAGGGCGGCGTCGAGCGCGCTGGCCAACTGCTCCAATTCCTCGTTGACCGCGATGCGGACGGCCTGGAAGACCCGACGCGCAGGGTGACCCCCGGTCCTGCGGGTGGCTGCGGGGATTGCCGATCGCACCACGTCGGCCAGCTGGCCCGTCGTCTTGAGCGGCCGGGCCTTCACGATGGCTCGGGCGATGCGCCGGGCAAAGCGCCCCTCGCCGTTGTCGATGAACAACTCGGTGAGCTCGTCCTCGCTCAGGTCGTCGATCAGCTCGGCGGCCGAGCGGCCGCTGCTCGGGTCCATCCGCATGTCGAGCTTGGCATCGCGACGGTACGAGAAGCCACGTTCGGCCACGTCCAGTTGAGGGGAGCTGACACCGAGATCGAACAGGACGCCGCTCGGGCCGGAGGCACCCTGTGGAGTCTTCGGCACATCTCGGACCAGCTCGGCCAGGTGGTCGAAGCGTTTCCGGCGGATGATCACCCGATTGCCGAACTCGGCGAGCGCCACCGATGACGCCGCGACCGCTTTCGGATCACGGTCGATTCCGAGGATGCTTGCACCGGGAAGGGCCGCCAGCAGGGCCCGTGAGTGACCGCCACCACCGAGCGTCGCATCGACGATCAGACCCGGAGGCACCGGCCGGAAGAGGTCCACCACCTCGCCGGCCATGACGGGCTGGTGGCTGAACGCCTGGCTCATCTGCAGTCCCTCGACCGGCACGATGCCTGCGGGTGGAGTGCCGCGACGCACACGCTGGAAGGAGGCGGAGGAGGATTCTTCCAGGTTTCCGGTCGAGGGACTGCGGATGGGCCAGACGCGTTCGATGTGGATGTCACGACGGGCGACCGCGGCCAGACCCGATTGGTATGGAGTCGGTCGTTCGAAGCCGGTGGGACCGGTCGGACCTGCGGCCCGAAAGCGCCGGCTCCCTGCGACATCGACTGCTGGTCGGGGTAGGCTCGGATGATCGGGAGCGATGGACGGGCCGACGGACATGGCGTTGACCCGAACATCGGTGGGCACCAGGGCGAGTCCGCCGCGCTCGGCTCCCTTGCCCTCGGGGTGATCTCCGCTCAGCTTTCGCCGAGAGCCAGCCGCTCGCCCTGCGGCAGCACCTTCTCGTCCCAGAGCCGCCGGTTCCACAGCTCCACCCGGTTGACGGCCCCGACGACCAGGACCTCGGAGACCAGCCCGCCGTACTCGCGAAGTCGAGCCGGGATGGCCATCCTTCCCTGCCGGTCGATGTCCAGTTCGTGCGAGCTCGAAGCCCAGTACCGCATCAGGTTCCGGTCCTCCTTGCTCGAGTTGGCCCGCTCGAGCATCTCTTCCATCTTCGCCTCGAACATCTCGTGGGTCCACAGTGCCAAACATCCATCCTCCGAACCTGTCAGATACCCCCCATGGTCGAACGGTGGGCGGAACTTCGCCGGCAGGATCACCCGTCCCTTGTCGTCGAGCGAATGCTCGAACTGGCCAACGAATCGTGCCACTTGTGTGCACTCCCACAACGCTCCCCGCAGTGCCCGGGACCCGGTTCTCCGGTTCCCTCCCTTTCACACCACTCTGCTCCACTCTACGCCCTCCCCCTCCCCATTTCAACCACTTCGCTCGAACTCGGGGAAGGTTCTGTCCGCCCGTGGTGGGATCGATCCGGCGCGCCGATGGCCAGCGGGACGACCGGGGCTCCGCTGACCTGGGACGGGACCGCATCTCCCGCCGGGACCGGTAGGTGGTTTGACGGTGTTGGGCGCACCGGAGAAAGCAGCGGCACGAGGTGGAGCGAAGTGGTGGAGGGACCGGCTCAGGAAAGGCTGGCGATGAAGGCCGCCACCACGGCAGTACGGGCGACCGTCGCCCGTTCTGCCCGTTCTGCCCGTTCCGCAAGCTGGGCTACGCCCACCGCGGACCCGCTCAGTTCGGCGACGGCCGCGGCGGAGTCCCCTACACCCAACGCCAGGACTCCCACCAGTGGGACCGGATCCCACCGGACGACGCAGGCGGTCTGGAACCAGGCCCCGAAACGGGTGCGTCGCTGGGCCAGGCCGACGACCTTGTGCCCATCGCCGGTCAGGACCTCGCCAGCTCCGATGCCGCCGAAGCACACCGACGAGGACCAGTGCGTCAGCGGACGGGAGCCGCCGCGGTGGACGGACAATCCCCCGATGTCCAGCCGACCCAACGTCGCCAACCAGGTCTCGCCGACCCAGATGAACGCTCGGGCCACATCCGACTCCCAGCGGGGGTGGCCGGCAGGGACCCAGAGATCGATCCAGATTGGGTCGTCTTCTGCGACCAACACCGCTCCTCCACCAGATCGGCGGCGCGCGACGACGAGCCCGTTGGCGGTGGCCCGGGTACGATCGACCGTCGAATCGGGCTGGGTCGAACCCAGAATCACAGCCGGACGCGCCGGCCTGCAGACGGCGACCGACGCCAACGCGGGCTCGGCCTCGATCGCCGGCCAACGGTCATGGAGCGCCGCTGCAGAGTCGATCCGTTCCTCGATCCGCCAGCCGCCGGCACTCATTTCCTCGACTCGGTCGTCACCGACCGAGGTGGCGGGGTCGGGAGCCGCCATGGGTCCGGTCCTGATCTCAGGCGGAGAGGCGTCGACCGGAGGGAGCGTCGAGATAGGTGTCCCAATCGTGGCTGACGCCTCCGCACAGGGCGAGTAGCTGCACCCGGTGGCGGGGAGGCTGCGGGGTCGCTCGCAGAGCCATGCCTGCTTCGTGGGGCAGCCGGTCCTCCTTTCTGGTGTTACACCGGCGGCAGGCAGCGACCACGTTCTCCCAGGTGTGCAGGCCGCCTCTGCTCCGGGGGATCACGTGATCGAGGTTCTCAGCGGCCGACCCGCAGTATTGGCACCGCGCGCCGTCCCGCGCGAACACCGTTCGGCGGTTGACGGCCAGCCGGTACTGACGTGGTACGTGGACGTAGCGGACCAACCGGACCACCGACGGTTCGGGCACCGAGATCCGCTCGGCCCTGAACGATCGGTCCGTCGTGTGGAGCAACTCGGCCTTGCTGTCGAGCACCAGCAGGACGGCCCTGCGGGACGACACGATTCCGAGTGGTTCAAAGGTCGCGTTGAGCACCAGTGAGCGGCTCGGGGACGAAGCCCGGGAGCGGACCGGGGACGAAGCCCGGGAGCGGACCGGGCGGGCATCGGGTCCCGATGAGCCGGTGGCCATCACCGTCTCCGCTTCGACTCTCGACCCGCTTTCCATCACCGGAGGAATCTAGCCGGGGCGACGCTCGTGGTCCGCCCCCGCTCCGATCAAGGCACGCGGATCGAATCCGGTCCCTGACGGGGGACGGCCCGCCGTCGCACGACACCACTCCAGATACGACACGACGTCGGCAGCTGATGGGGTGCACTGTGGATCACCGTATGCGGTCTCCATCCGGAAAGTCCACAGGCGCCGGTCCGGGAACGGCAGGTACGGAAAGCGGCGCCACCAGCCAGGTGGGGCGAGTCGGCGGAGCGCCCCCAACCCGACCCACAACAGAAGGGGTCGGACCAGTAGCAACCGGCCGACTTCGAGAACGACGTCCGTCGACGCAGCCTCTGACTGCGGCGCCGGCATCCCGACCCGGGCAACCGCCGGTGAAGCAGCACGAAACGGGTGGGCACCCGTGCTCACCGCCCCGGTCTCCTGGCCGCTTCCCGTTCGGCCCTGAAGGCCAGCGCCGCCGCTCCGACGAGCGGACCATCCGCGCCCAACCCGGCAGGCTCGATGATGGTCGTTCGGGAGAACTCGAGGCGGGCACGACGTTCGATCTCCTCCTGCGCCGCGTCGAAGAAGACCTCACCGAATCCGAGAGCCACGGAGCCGGCCACGACGGCCAGGGAGAGGTCGAGCAGGTTGGCCACGCATGCGACCGCACGGCCGACGAGGACACCGGTCCGGCGGCGGACGGCGGCGGACGCCTCAGCGGGCGGGTGTCCTGTCACCGCCTCGATGGCCGGGCCCGACGCTTCCGCCTCGAGGCAGCCATAACCGCCACAGCCACAGGGTCGCCCCTCGGGTTCCACCACCACGTGGCCGATGTGGCCCGCATTACCGTTAGCGCCATCCAGCAAATGGCCATCCAGCACGATCCCGCCACCGACCCCGGTCGACACGACCATGGCCAAGTAGTCCGATCGGTTCCGTGCCGCACCGAGCCAGCCCTCGGCCAGCGCCAGAGCCTTGGCGTCATTGTCGATCGACACCGGGAGCGAGATCAACTCGGTGATGCGGTGTCGGAGCGAAAAACCGCTCCAGCCCGGAATATTGAGGGGTGACGCTCGATCCCCACCGGCCTGGAGGGGACCACCGCAGCCCACTCCGCACCACACTGGAGGGCGTACCGATCCGTCGATCACCTCGATGATCAGCGCCGCCAGGGTGGCGAAGACCACTTCCGGGTCCGAGGAGCGAGGCGTCGGCCCCGATCTGCGGGTCGAGACTGCGCCTGCCCGGTCGACAATACCAACGGCCATCTTCGTCCCGCCGATGTCGACCGCCAATACCGGCCCGGGGCCGATGGCACCTTCATGGACCGCATCCGGCCGAGGGTCAGTCAAGCCAGCGACCACCGAATCGGTCAGTCGTCGCGATGGAACCGTCCCCGGATCCACTCCCGCGGATCACGGCCGGTGCTGTTGTGCTTGTGCAGCGAGCGGGAGATGTCGTCGATCCCCGCCTTGCCCATTCGTCGAGCGTTGTTGGCGAACACCACCCCGGACAGGAACATCACCACCACCCCGACGAACCCCAGGAAGACCGACCGGGAGAAGGTGAGCACCATGAACACGAACGCGACGGCGAAGATGAGTGCCGACCACAGGCAGTACCGACCGGCGTGCCGGTACACGGTCTCCGACCGCACCCTTTCGGCGAAGTCCGGGTCCTCCTGGTAAAGAGACTGCTCCAGCTCGTGCAGTATGCGCTGTTCATGCTCAGAGAGCGGCAACGGTTCGTCCCCTCCGTCCTCCGCCGGACCCTTGCAGATCCGGCCTCCTCATCCTCGCGCAATCCCTGCTCGAATACATGGCAAGTTGTTCTATTCGGAGTTGTCCTGCCTGAAGGTTGTCCTGCCTGACGGCGGCCCAGCCCGGGTGTCGACCGAGCGGACCAGCCGGGGTACCGCTGTCCGACAGTCTACCGTCGCGACAACCGATGGCCATTAGGACAACCGATGGCCATCAGGCGGAGGGGGACTGATGGGGAGACCGGGCCGGACCCCACGGTGCCGCTCCCCGGACGTGAACGTCCAGCCCTTCGGGTCCGATCAACGAGGTCGGGCCCACGGCAGCCGGTCCATATCTGGCCCGCACGGCATCGGTCGCTTCGGTCACCGAACCCCAGGACTGCTGCAATCGGGCTGCAGCACCCGATGCCGTCTCGGTCCGCTCGTCGCCGAGATCGAGGGCAAGCTGGCTTCCTGAGCCACGCTCCACCAGGCCGCTCAGCGACACTCCGAGCAGCCGGACGCCCCGATCGATGGCACACGAGTCGAGCAGCGAGGCGGCAACCGCCCCGATGGCCTGTGCCACATCGATCGGATACGCCAGCGACCGGGTACGGGTCACCGTGGTGAAGTCGCCGAACCGTAGCTTCACGGTGACCGTCCTGGCCGCGCGCGATCGCCGCCTCAGCGCCGTCGCCGATGCCTCTGTCATGACCATGAGGAGCCGGTCGAGTCGGCCCCGATCGTAGAGATCCTCGATGAAGGTCTCCTCGTGACCCACCGACTTCGCCTCGCGATCACCCACGACGGGCCGAGGATCGACCGCCCGGGCGAGTGCCGACAGCTGCTCGGCCTGGGAACACCCGAGCGCGCGGGCGAGCGACCCGTCCGGGAGCTTGCGGATCTCCTCCACCCTGGTGATCCCGAGCTGTTCGAGGCGCCGGCCGGTGACCGGACCGATCCCCCACAGTGCCCGCACCGGCAACCGATCGAGGAAAGCGAGTTCCTCGGTCCGGGGAACCACCACCACCCCCGGGCCCGCGACGATCCCGGCAGGGGTCGCCACCGGCTTGGCCGCCTTCGAGGCAAGCTTGGCGATGAGCTTCGAGCGACCGACCCCGACTGAACAGGCGAGGCGGAGCTCCTCCCCGACGCGGTCCCGCACCGCCCAAGCGACCGACCGGCCATCCGGCCAGACCCCGGTCCGCCCGGTCCGCCCGGTCAGCTCGAGAAACGCCTCGTCGAGCCCGATCCCCTCGACCACAGGCGTCACAGAATCGAAGATCGCATGGAGCCTCCGGCTCTCCTCGGCGTACCGCTCGTAGCGACCGGCGATGACCACGGCATCCGGGCACAGGCGTCGAGCCGTCGAGGTGGGCATGGCCGAACGGACTCCGAACCGGCGGGCCTCGTAGGTGCACGCTGCGACCACTCCACGGGGCCCGGGCCCCCCTACGATCACCGCGAGACCGAAGAGCGATGGATCGTCACGAACCTCGACGGCGGCGAAGAAGGCGTCCATGTCCACGTGGAGGACGACCCGCTCGATCCCTCCTGGACTATCCACCGAGCCGAAGCCTCCGAAATCCTTCGGCGAACGCCACTCCGGCGTGGTTACCGGCGTCCTCCGCATTCAGCCGCACCGCCGTCGACGCCCATTCGGCACCATCGGCGAATTGGCTGCGGTGGCAGCCGACGGCGGCTTCCTTTACGTCGACTGTCGCGGTGATGTCCACCCAGACGTCCGGTTCGAGCGTCCCCGACATCAGGATCGTCGAAACCTGGTGGACCGGACCGGCATCGGCGAAGTAGTGGGGCAGGGCGGCTGCCGGAGAGACCGAATCGAGCACTGCCAGCCCGGTCACCCGGTGATCCCGATGGTTGAAGTACTCCTGACCGAAGAAGATCGCCGTGGGATCGGGACAGAGCACCACCTCGGGCCGGTGCCGACGAATAGCGGCCACCAATGACCCTCGGAAACGAAGGTCGTCGGCCAACTCACCGTCCGGGTAGTTGAGCCACTCCTGACCGGCCAGTCCGAGCACCGAACCCGCCTCGACCGCTTCCGTCGCCCGCCGGACGGCGAGATCGGCCGGATCGCAGCCGGGATCGGCCGAGCCCTTGCCCCCGTCCGTACACAGAAGCACCCGCACCTCGCACCCACGGGACGCCCAGGCCGCCAACGTTCCACCGCACGAGACATCCGGATCGTCCGGGTGCGCATAGATGGCGAGCGCCCGGGTCGGAACCTCATGCAGTAGCTCGCCCATCCCCTACGCCTGCCGGCGCTTCGGCGCGGTCGTCTTGGTCAGAAGGCCCACCTCCCGACGGAAGTCGTCGACCCCTTCGAACCCTTTGTACACGCTGGCGAAGCGGAGGTAGGCGACGTCGTCGGACCCTCGCAATCGGTCGAGTACGGCGAGACCGACCTGTTCGCTGGTGACCTCGCCGCCATAACGGCGCACCTCCTCCTCCACTCCGGTGGCCAACCCCTCGAGCTGCTCCTCGGTCACCGGACGGTTCTTCGTGGCGGACCGGAGGCCGTCGATGACCTTGCCCCGATCGAACGGTTGCCGCCTGCCCGAGCGCTTGATCACCATCAGTGGCACCTCGTCGGCGCGTTCGAACGTGGTGAACCGCCGACCGCAGGCACGGCACTGCCGCCGCCGCCTGATGGCCCCACCGTCTTCGGCAACCCGGGAGTCGATGACCCGGTCGTCGTCGGCCAAACACCAGGGACACCGCACCCCGCGAGGCTACTGCGGGCCGGGGGGATCGAGGCCCGCAAACAGACGGCGCGCCGCGGAGAGGAGCCACAGGCGCTCCGATCAGGGTAGCTCGATGCGTTCGCCCGGCACGACGGTATCCGATCCGGTCCGAGCGGCCAATCGGGCCACGAGTGGCCGAGGATCTCCGGATGGATCGATCCGCTCGGCGATGGTCCAAAGGGTGTCCCCGGGCATGACGACGTAGGTGAGCGGGCGGCCACTGGCGTCCAAGGTGGGGCCGGCGGGGTGGGAGAGCCGGCCGGCCCCACCGAACGGAAGCGCCACGGCGACCGAGCCGATCGCCAACAGCGCGAGCAGGGTGCGACGGCGGCGAACCTCGAGGGGTACCCGGTGCCGCGGGCCGCTGACCTGAGGACGGGTCCGCACGAGCGTCGGCTCGACCGCCGGCACCCCGGGCGACCGGCCGTCACCGGCGCCCACCGGACCGGACGACACGGGCCGGCGGCCCTGGAGGAGACGGAGCTCGGGCCGCCGACCGGGAGCGGCCTCCGCCGGATCGGCCCACAGGGCGCTCACCGCCGGACCCACAGCCAGCCGCCAGCCCGCACACCTGGACCCGGCCGGAGATTCGAACAGGCGTTCGTCATACCCTGATCTCAGCACGAACACCTGTTCGTGTCAAGCCGATGATCGAACAGGTGTTTGCTTTCGCCGTCGGGGGACGGTACCGTCGGTACGGCGACCGCCACGGACGAGGAGGACGGATGGCCCAGGTTCTGACGATCAAGCGCAGGGAGATCCTCGACTGCATCGCCGATGCGGTGCGCGACCGGGGCTACCCGCCCTCGGTCCGGGAGATCGGTGAGGCGGTCAGCCTCACCTCCTCCTCGACGGTCCACGCCCACCTGGCCGTCCTCCAACGCGAGGGCTACCTCCGCCGGGACCCGAGCAAGCCACGTGCAATCGAGGTCTGCTACGACCCGTCGTCCAAGGTCATCGCCGACGCCCGGCCCATCCGCCACGTCCCCCTGGTCGGCGAGGTGGCCGCCGGTACGGGAGTGCTCGCCCAGGAGAACATCGAGGACCTCTATCCGCTCCCCGAGGATTTCACCGGAACGGGCACCCTCTTCATGGTCCGAGTCCGGGGGGATTCGATGATCGACGCCGGAATCCTCGACGGAGACTGCGTCGTGGTGCGCCAGCAGCCGGACGCCGACGAAGGGGAGATCGTGGTGGCCGGCATCCCCGGAGACGAGGCGACGGTGAAGCGGCTCGCCCGTCGGGGCGGTCGGATCGTGCTCGTCCCCGCCAACGATCGTCTCTCCCCGATCGAGCTGGATCCGGACGAAGTCTCGGTGTACGGGAAAGTGGTGACCGTCCTCCGGCGCCTCTGAACCCGTCACCCGGGTCACCGGAGCGGCAGTGCGACCGCAGGCTGCGAGCTCAGCGAGTGAGCAGCGATCGCAGGACCGTCGACACCTGTTCGAGCTCTCCTGCGTCGACGTGTTCGCCCGGCGTATGGGCGAGATGCGGATCACCGGGGCCGAAATTGGCAGCCGGCAGGCCCCGGGCCCAGCAGGCGGCCACGTCCGTCCACCCCTGCTTGGCCCGCGGCGGGACGCCACTGTCTGCAACCAGTCTGGCCAGCAGCGGTTCGCCAAGCGAGGGTGGGGCACCTTCCGACGCATCGGTCAGCTCCCAGCGGTCACCGGGCTCGATCCCGTCGGGCACGAGCATCTCGGCCAGCGCGGACTCGGCCTCGATGGCGAGGCGATCCGGGGCGAAGCGGTGGTTGACCACCATCGAGGCGCGGTCGGGCACCACATTGGCAGCCACTCCGCCCTCCACTTCGACGACCTGCACCTGTTCGACATAGGCACACCCATCGATATGGACGTGTCGGCTCTGGTAGCCAGCGGCGGCGGCCAGCACCGGGGCCATCCGGTGGATTGCGTTGCGACCCGATGCCGGACGGGCGGTGTGGGCCCGGCGGCCGGCCAGCTCCAGTCGTACGCGCAAGGTGCCCTGGCAACCGGCTTCGACGGCGCCACCGGTCGGTTCACAGAGCACGGCGGCGGTCGCCACCATCAGCTCGGGCCGCTCACGCCACAACCGACCGAGGCCGCTGTGTCGCTGCGACACCTCTTCGCACGCGTAGAAGCACCAGGTCACGTCCACCGTCGGGTCCGGCAGTGATCCGGCGAGATAGAGCATGACGGCCAGACCGCCCTTCATGTCGACCGCACCAAGTCCGTAGAGCGTTCCATCCTCTACGCGGGGCTCCTCGTTGCCCTCGACCGGCGGAACCGTGTCGAGGTGACCGGCGATCAGCAAGCGGCTCTGCCGTCCGAGGGTGGTGCGAGCCACCACGTTGTGCCCGACCCGGTCGACGGCGAGCCAGGGGCACAGTCGGACCGCAGCCTCGACGGCATCGGCGAGGGGACCTTCGTGGTGGCTGACCGACGGGATGCCGACCAGCGCGGTGGCCATGCCCAGCAGGCCGTCGGGCATACCCAGATGCGCCGGCTCGGTCACGTCGAGACCCCGTGATGCCTCAGCACCTCGTTGAGCCGTGCCTTGTCGTGACGCTCACCCTCGGTCAGTCGCCTGATGACCAACACACACGGTAGGAAGAACTCGCCACCCTCGAACTCCCGCCGGCGGGAGGCTTGTACCGCCACCGTCCACGGGGGGACATGGCCCCGACCCAGCTCTTCGCCGTTGTGGGCGTCGATGACCGGGATCGAAGGGTTGAGGATGGTCCCCTCCCCGAGCACGGACCCGCGCCCCACCCTGGCACCCTGGGTGATCATGCAGCGACTGCCGATGAGTACCTCGTCCTCGATGAACACCGGCGCCGCCTGCGCCGGTTCGAGCACGCCACCGATACCGACGCCACCGGACAGGTGGACCTGCTCGCCGATCTGCGCGCACGACCCGACGGTGGCCCACGTGTCGACCATCGATCCAGCTCCCACCCGGGCGCCGATGTTGACATAGCTGGGCATGCAGATGACGCCCCGGTCGAGGAACGAGCCCCACCGGTTCGAGGCCCCCGGCACCACCCGTACTCCGGAGGCGGCGTACCCGTGCTTGAGCGGGAGCTTGTCGGCGAACTCGAACGGCCCGACCTCGACGGTCTCCATCGTCCGCAGCCGGAACAGCAGCAGAATCGCCTGCTTCAGCCACTGATGCACGATCACCCGGTCGGTGGCGGGATCGATCTCCGCCACCCGGGCCTCGCCGGAGTCGAGCAGATCGATCGCCCGGGAGACCACCTCCAGCGCATCGTGGTCCTCCGGACCGAGTTCAGCCGCACGTTCCCACAGCGATTCGATCGAGGTCTGGAGGTCGGACATGCCCGAACGTTACCCGTGGCCAGCCGAGCCGACGGACGCCCTCTGGGACGGGTCGGTCCGGGTCCAGCCGGCGGAGACACGTCGACGGGCGTCAGGTCGCGAAGAGGGGCCCGAGGTGCACCAGGCGCTCCGCCGCATGCCCCAGCACCCCGGTGGGCTGCACCACGGCGATGCGCACGTGACCAGACCCATCGGGCCCGTAGAATCCCCCGGGGCTGGCCAGCAGCCCGGCCCGCAAGGCCAGCACCTCGGTCAGTCCCCAGTCCCCACCGGGACACCCGTCGGGCACCGGAACCCAGAGGTAGAAGCCTCCGGCCGGCATCGGCACGTCGATGCCGGCGCTTCCGAGTGCACCGGCGATCAGCGCGAGCCGTTCTGCGTAACGGGCTCGCTGGACCTCCACGTGGGCGTCGTCGTCGAGAGCGACGACTGCCGCCGCCTGAACCGGACCCGGGACCATCAGACCGAGGTGCCGACGGACGTCACCGAGGTAGCCGACGAGGTCGGAGTCGCCGGCGAAGAAGCCGGCGCGCAGGCCCGCCAGGTTGGAGCGCTTGGAGAGGGAGTGCACGGCCACCACGCCCTCGGTCCCCGATGAGAGCACGGTGCTCATATCGGTGCTCCAGGTAAACTCGCAGTAGCACTCGTCGGAGAAGATCGGGACCCCGGAGCGACGCCCCCACTCGGCCACCTCGTCGAGGTCGCTCAAGAGGCCACTCGGATTGGCCGGCGAGTTGACCCACAGCATCACCGCCCGGCGGGCGTCGTCGGAGGACACCTGCTCGAGGGCCAGACCGCCGCCGTGGCGCTCGGGCACCGGTACGGCACGGCACCCGGCGAGCAGGGCGCTCATGGCGTAGGTCGGATAGGAGACCGCCGGGAAGAGCACGACGTCCCGTCCCGGTCGACGCAGCCTGAGGTGGTGAGCGGCGGAGGCCACCAGCTCCTTGGTACCCACGCACGCCACGATCTGCGATCCCGGATCGACGACCACTCCGAAGCGCCGTTCGAGCCAATCCGCTGCCGATCGCCGGTAGGTCTGGGTTCCGATCGAGGCCGGATAGCCGCGCTCTGTCCCCGAGCCGGCCAGTGCCATCAGGACCGATTCAGGTGGCGGGTCACAGGGCGTGCCGATCGAGCAGTCGGCCAGTCCTCCGGCGGATGTCCCGAACACCCCCTCTGCCCGGACCTTGATGTCAACCAGGCGGTCGTAGGGATAGGGAGGGGGTACGAACCCCGAACCGTGATCCCCGGCAGGACGGCCGGAGTCCCGGCCACGATCGGACTCGGTACCGGTCACGACGCCCGGAACTCCGCGAATCGCGAGCGCTCGGAGTCATCCAGCACGACCTGGACCCTGGTCGAGTGCTCTCCAACCACCTGCGCCACGATCCCCCCACTCCGATGCACGGCGGCCAGCACATCGCCCCGGGACCAGGGAATCTCGAGCTCGACCGTTCGCGATCCGGCACGTAGTCGATCCGCGATGCCCGCCAACAGCGCATCCATACCGGTACCCCGGCGAGCGGAGACCATCACCGAGCCGGCATGGGCGGCCAGGAGGCGCCGGCTCTCCTCCATGGCCGCGCCGTCGTCGTTGTCGAGGACGTCCGCCTTGTTGACGACCAGCAGCTCGGGAAGGCTGTCC
>DAHUZT010000108.1 GCA_027315005.1 Acidimicrobiaceae bacterium
TGCCCGTGACCAGGCGGCTCGGATGCTGGTGGCCCTGTACCGGTGCTTCACGGACGGTGACTGCGATCTGGCCGAGATCAATCCCCTGATCCTCACTCCCGATGGCAGGGTGCACGCTCTCGACGCGAAGGTGACGCTGGACGACAACGCCACTTTCCGGCACTCGGAGTGGGACGAATTCGCTGCCACCGAGGTGGAGGACGAGCGCGAGTCGCGGGCAAGGGAACGAGGGCTCAACTACATCGGTCTCCAAGGTTCGGTCGGAATCATCGCCAACGGAGCCGGGCTGGCGATGAGCACCCTTGACGTGGTCAACCAGTGCGGAGGGAGTGCTGCCAACTTCCTCGACATCGGTGGCGGAGCCAACGCCGATGTGATGGCGGCCGCGCTGGAGGTCATCAACTCGGATCCGGCCGTGCGATCGATCCTGGTCAATATCTTCGGGGGTATCACCCGAGTCGACGAGGTGGCCAAGGGCGTGCTGGGAGCACTCGACCGGGTGGAGATCAATGCTCCGATCGTGCTGCGACTCGACGGGACGAATGCCGTCGCCGGTCGGGAGATCCTCGCCGGGCATCTGTCCGACCGACTGGTCGCCGAGCCGACCATGATCGACGCCGCCCGCCGGGCGGTCGCCTTCGCAGGAGAGAATTCATGAGCATCTTCGTCGACGAGCGCACCAGGGTTGTCATCCAGGGTGTCAGCCCGACCAGCCAAGGCCTCTACCACGGTCTGCGCAACCGGGCCTACGGCACAAACGTCGTCGCCGGAACCAATCCCAAGCGGGGAGGCGAGGAGATCGAGGGCATACCGGTGTACGCAACCGTCTCCCAAGCAGTGGAGGAGACCGGGGCCAATGCCAGTTTCATCTCGGTGCCGCCCCGATTCGCCGCTGACGCCATCTTGGAGGCCGCCGCCGCCGGCGTCCCCTTCGTGGTCTGCATCACCGAGGGCATCCCGGCCCAGGACGAAGCCTTGGCCTACAACCGGCTGCGGCGAGACTTCCCCGGCACCCGACTGCTCGGTCCGAACTGCCCGGGCATCATCTCCCCGGGCCGGTGCAACATCGGGATCACTTCGGGTGACATCGCCCTGGAGGGAGGCCCTGTGGGCATCGTCAGCCGCTCGGGGACCCTCACTTACCAGGCGCTCCACGAGCTCAGCCAGCAGAGTGTGGGGCAGACCACCTGCGTGGGTATCGGGGGCGATCCCGTTCCGGGCACCAGTTTCATCGACTGCCTGGCCGCTTTCGAGGACGATGATGAGACCCGGGCGATCATGATGATCGGCGAGATCGGTGGTTCGGCCGAGGAGGAGGCAGCCCGGTTCATCGCATCATCGGTCTCAAAGCCCGTTGTGTCCTACATCGCGGGGGTCACCGCCCCCCCCGGCCGCAAGATGGGCCACGCCGGCGCCATCATCTCGGGGTCGAAGGGAACGGCCCAGGCCAAGATCGACGCCCTGTCCGCCGCCGGTGTCACCGTCGCACAGAACCCGACCGAGGCAGGCGAGGCCATGGTCGATGTCGTCCGGACGCTCGCCTGAGCGCCTCGGTCCCGTCGGCCGACGCCCTGGCCGACCACCCCATCTCCGCGGTCATCTTCGACCTTGACGGCCTGCTCATCGATTCGGAGCCCTTCTGGCGCCAGGCTGAGATCGAAGTGTTCGGCCGACTCGGTCTCCCACTGAACGAGGCCGACGTGCGTGAGACCATGGGGCTCAGGATCGACGACGCCGTCTCCCACTGGCGGCGGCGGCGCCCATGGCAGGGTGCACCGCCCTCCGAGGTGGCGGCGACCATCACCGCCCGGGTGACCGAGCTGATCGGTGCGAGGGGCGAGCCCATGCCGGGTGCGATCGAGGCAATCGGGCTGTGCCATCGGTTGGGGCTGCCGGTTGCCGTGTGTTCGGGTTCATATGCCTCGGTCATCCGAGCCGCTCTCGACCGCTTGGGGGTCGGACCGGAGGTGACCGCGTGGCGCTCGGCAGAATGGGAGCCGTACGGAAAGCCCCATCCCGGTGTCTATTTGTCGACGGCATCAGCTCTCGGAGTTGCCCCGACCGGATGCCTGGCCGTCGAGGATTCGTTCAACGGGGCCATCGCGGCCAAGGCAGCGAGGATGCGTGTGGTCGTGGTACCGGAGCCAGACGCGGCCGCTTCGCCGCGCTGGAGCTTCTGCGACGCGCTGATCCCATCTCTCACCCGCTTCGACCGGACACTGATCGAGTCGTTCAACCGGGGTGCGGACCATCGTTCGGTGGTTGAGCCTCCCGGTCGAGGTGGTTGACCCTCCCGGTCGAGGTGGCAGCCGCTTTCAGAAAATAGTTTCGGAATTGCCCTACCGGTGCCGATAGTGCAACCACGAGGGGCAATTCCCCGGGCAGGGGGAAACCGGGCGATGTCGGCCCTGCGCCGGAGGTAGTCCGGCGGGGCCACGTCGCCCGGGCACTGTTGCGGGGACGCTACCACCCGGCAGGCGTGTGAGGCGGGTGGAGCCAGGCCGCGATGGGGAGCGAACCAGGCGGCGGGTGCCGCTGGTAGCGTTCGGTCGTGTTCGCCACCGCACCAGAAGGACCGGATCCGTCGGCAGTGGCCGTGGCGGTGCTCGCCTCGGGGGCCGGCACGATCTTGGAGGCCGTGTTGGCTGCGGATCTGCCGGTTCGGCTGGTCGTGACCGATCGACCATGTCGGGCGATCGAGGTGGCTGTGGCGGCGGACGTGGCGTCGGTGCTCGTCGACCGCGCCGAGTTCGGTGGCTACGGGCCGGGATTCGACCGCGGCGGGTACACCGAGGCCCTGACCGAAGTGTTGGTACGCTTCGATGTCCAGGTCGTGGCGATGGCCGGTTTCGGCACGGTGCTCGGTGAGGCGGTGCACGTCGCCTTCCCCGGTCGGATCCTCAACACCCATCCGGCCCTCCTTCCCGCCTTCCCGGGTTGGCACGCCGTCGCCGACGCGTTGGCTGCCGGTGTCCAGGAGACCGGGACCACTGTGCACATCGCCACCCCCGAGATGGATGCCGGGCCGGTGCTGGCTCAGCGGTCGGTGCCGGTCCTTCCCGGCGATTCCGAGGACACCCTGCACGAGCGGATCAAGGTCGTGGAGCGCGCGCTCTACCCCGAGGCCATTGCCCACTTCATCGAAGGCCTCCAGCGCGGCGCACCGGCCGCCGATCTCGGTCCTGCCGATCCGACCCCCAATGAGCCATCGTCGAAGGTGGCCTCGTGAGGGCCCTGCTGTCCGTCTACGACAAGTCAGGTCTCGTCGACTTCGCCCGAGGTCTGAGCGACCTCGGTTGGGAGCTGATCTCGAGCGGGGGCACCTCGGCCGTTCTGGCCGCTGCGGGAGTCGACCATTCCGAGGTGGCCGAGGTCACAGGGGCCCCCGAGATGCTCGGTGGCCGGGTGAAGACGCTGCACCCCGCGATCCACGGTGGCATCCTGGCCGATCGGTCGAAGCCCGAGCACATCGATGCGCTCGACCGGTTGGGGATCGGGCTGATCGACCTCGTCGTGTGCAACCTGTACCCATTCACCACCGAACCGTCCGTCGAGCTCATCGACGTTGGCGGTCCGACGATGGTCCGAGCCGCGGCGAAGAATCACGACCACGTGGGGGTCGTGGTCGACCCGGGAGAGTACCCGGCGGTGCTCGACGAGCTACGGCAGTCAGGAGCGCTCTCGGACGCGACCAAGAAGCGTCTGGCTCGCCAGGCATTCACCCACACCGCCGGATACGACGCCGCCATCGTGTCCTGGCTCGACAGTTCGGAATTGGCCGAGCGCGATCCGTCAGCAACCGTCGAGGCCTTCGATGCAGTGTCGTTGCTGCCGAACGTCCTACACCTGACCCTCGAGCGAGCCAGTTCGATGCGCTACGGAGAGAACCCCCACCAGCACGGGGCCCGCTACCGCATCGCCGGTCAGCGATCGTGGTGGGACGGAGTCGTCCAGCACGGTGGCAAGGAGCTCTCCTACCTCAACGTCTACGACGCAGACGCCGCGTGGCGTCTCGTACACGAGCTCGGAAGAGAAATGTCCACGGGGTCTGCCGTGGCCATCATCAAGCACGCCAATCCATGTGGCGCGGCCGTTGATGCCGATCTCTCCCGGGCCTATGAGCGCGCCCTCGAGTGCGATTCGCAATCGGCGTTCGGGGGCGTGGTGGCTGTGGGTGGTGCCGTCGATGCCCAGGTGGCGGCCGTCATCGCCGCAGGTCCCCAGGCAGACGTGATCGTGGCACCGTCCTTCGACGACGAAGCGTTGGTCGCTCTGACCTCCCGGCGCAAGGCGACCCGCCTTCTCTCCGCACCTCCCCCTGAGCCCATCAGCCGCCAGATCCGCACCCTCGGCAACAGCGTGCTCGTCCAGGACGCCGACCGGTTCCTCATCGCACCCGACCAATGGGAGGTGGTGACATCGATGTCCCCGACCGAAGCCCAGTGGCGCGACCTGACCATGGCCTGGGTCCTGTGCGCCCGCACCACCTCGAACGCGGTCGTCGTCGTGACCGGGGGTCAGGCGGTGGGGGTCGGTGCCGGTCAGCAATCCCGGGTAGTCGCTGCGCAGATCGCCGTGGACAAGGCGGGAAGTCGGGCTCGGGAAGGTGCGGCTGCCAGTGACGCCTTTTTTCCTTTCGCCGACGGGATGTTGGTGCTGGCCGGGGCCGGTGTCGGGGCGGTCGTGCAGCCCGGGGGCTCGATTCGGGACGGCGAAGTCGTCGAGGCCGCCGACCAGGCCGGAATCGCTATGGTCATGGCCGGCGGCGAACGGCACTTCCGACATTGACCGCCATCCGCCTCGATGGTGAGGCGCCGGCGGCGCGGATTCGGTCCGAGATCGCAGAGCGGGTGACCCGGCTCCGGAACGACGGCGTCACGGTCGGGCTCGGCACCATCCTTGTCGGCGGTGATGGGCCGAGCGCCCGGTACGTGGCGATGAAGCACGCCGATTGTGCCGAGGTCGGTATCGAATCGATCCATGAGCATCTGCCCGGATGGGTATCCGAAGAGGAGCTCCTTTCGGTCGTGGCCCGGTTCAACGCCGATCCGAAGGTCCATGCCTTTCTCGTCCAGCTTCCGCTTCCGGCCGCGCTCGACGAGCAGCGGGTACTGTTCGCCGTCGATCCGGACAAGGACGTCGACGGCCTCCATCCGGTCAATCTGGGCCGGCTGGTCATGGGCGCCGGAGGGGCCGTGCCCTGCACGCCCGCCGGAATTCTCGAGCTGCTCCGGGCCCACGAGGTCCCGGTCGAGGGAAAGCACGTCGTAGTGATCGGTCGGGGATTGACCATCGGTCGCCCGTTGGCCCTGCTGCTCACCTCGAAACGTCCTGGATGCAACGCGGCGGTGACGGTGGTGCACACTGGGGTCGAGGACCTGGACGGGTTGATCAGGCAGGGCGACGTGGTGGTGGCGGCGGCAGGCCGAGCCGGGCTGGTGAGCGCCGACATGATCAAGCCGGGGGCGGCGGTGATCGGAGCGGGCACGTCGTGGGAAGGCCGGCGTCTGCTCTCCGACGTGGATGAGTCGGTGGCGGACGTCGCCGGATGGATGACTCCCCGGATCGGGGGAGTGGGTCCGATGACCCGGGCCATGTTGCTGGCCAACGCCGTGCAGGCCGCCGAGAGTGCCCGTTGAACAAAGGAGCCCGTGGCATGTCCGACGGTGGCGAGTTCGTGAGTGGCGTCCGTGGGGGACCTTCACCGTGCTCGACGACTGCCCCACCCACAAGGTCAAGCGCATCGAAGTCGTTCCGGGCAAGCGACTCAGCTACCAGCGTCACGCCCGCCGGGCCGAGCACTGGTTCGTCGTTTCCGGCCGAGCCTGTGTCACGCTTGAGGGCGTGAGCTCCGAGGTCAGTGCCGGGCAGGCCGTCGACATCCCGCACGGTTGCGCCCATCGGGTCGAGAATCCGGGGGGCGTACCGCTGGTGCTCATCGAGGTCCAGCGGGGAGAGTACTTCGGCGAAGACGACATCGTGCGCCTCGAGGACGACTTCGGGAGGAGCGATCGGTGATCGGACGACGAGGTGGACCGATGGCATGGGCACTCGCCGTTGCGGTGGCGATCACCCTCGCCCTGCCTGCCGTCCGTTCGGGCGCGGTGAGCGCGAGGACGGAAGTTCCCCGTGCCACGGCACTGACCGCGACCTCCACCACCAGCGGCTCCACCACGACCGTCCCGGCGACCACGACCACGACCGTCCCGGCGGCCACGACGACCGTGGCACCCACAACCTCCACCGTGCCGAGGACCACCACTTCTTCGACCCGGGTCGCCACCACCACCACCACCACGACCACTCCTCTGCTCAAGAACACTTCCTCCTCCACTCCATGGTGGCTCATCGTGCTCATCGTGGTACTGGTCCTCCTCATCGGCCTGGTCATCGCCCTCCTCGTCCTTCGACGTAAGCGGGCCGCAGAGGCTGCTTGGCACAGAGCGGTCGTCCCTGCCCTGGCCGACGCCCAGCTGGCCCGGCAGTCGCTGCTGTCGGGCAATGCAACTTCCGAGGATCCCGAGGTACGGGGGGCGGTCGGGGTACAAGCCGAGCGTGCCGCCCGTGCGCTCGAGCAGGCGGCGCACCGGGCGCCCGACACCGAGTACGCCGATCTCACCACATCGGTCGCCACCTCTCTCCGGGGTCTGGCCTTCGCGGTCGAGGCAGACCGGTTGCTGCGCCACGGGAGTGTCGCCCCCACCGGGACCCAACTGGCCGAGGCGGACCAGGCCCGGCGGGCCCGGGATGTCGAACTCGGGACCGCCCTCGCCCGCCTGTCGGCACGCACAAGCTCGAAGGGCACGGGGAGTCGCTCGCGCTGACCCCTCTGCGACCGCACCCGGGGCGCCGCACCCCCGGGCGGTAGGCTCTCTGACTCATGACCCGCATCGCCGAGCTGCTGGCCAAGGGGCGGACCTATTCGTTCGAGTTCTTCCCTCCGAAGAATGATGCCGAGCAGGCTCGTCTGGTGTCCACCCTCCGTGAGCTGGAGCCCCTCAAACCCTCGTTCGTCTCGGTCACCTACCGGGGGGGTTCCGAATCGCGTCAACGGACGTTCGATTTGGTGACGGGAATGCTTCGTACCACGAGGCTGGTTCCGATGGCCCATTTGATCTGCGTGGCTCACACCCGTCTCGAGCTGGCGGACATCCTGGTGGCCTACCGGAAGTCAGGCGTCGAGAATCTGATGGCCCTGGGCGGTGATCCGCCGGACGACCCCGACGACTCGGTGGGTGAACTCGTCCACGCTTCCGAGCTCGTCGAGCTGGCCCGGGCCATCGGTGGTTTTTCGGTGGGGGTGGCAGCCCAACCGGCCGGGCACCCGCGTTCCGCCGATCTGGCCACCGACCGAGACCTCCTCGCAGCCAAGCTCGAGCTGGCCGATTTCGGAGTCACCCAGTTCTTCTTCGAAGTGGCCGAGTATGCCCACCTGGTGGCCGCCCTTCGCGAACGGGGCGTGCGCAAGCCGGTCCTACCCGGCATCATGCCGGTCGACAGCCTCTCGTCGATCCCGAAGATGGCGACCATGGGGGCTGCGGTACCGCCGTGGATGATCGAGCGACTTCAACATGCCGACCGCCTCGGTGGCAAGGAGGGTGTACGGCGCGAGGGGGTGGCCATCGCCATCGAACTGTGCCGCCAGCTGCTCGAGACGGGTGTACCGGGTCTTCACTTCTATACACTCAACCGCTCCGGAGCCACACGCGAGATCTACACTGCGCTCGGCCTCGGCGAATCCTAGAACGGGGGCCCCGATCCGGCCCGATCCGGGTCTGGCCCATCGAGGGTAGTCGAGCTTCATAATCGACCAGGTTGTCGTGGCGAAGAGACTCTGCCGATATGCTCGCCGCCATGTCCGATCTCGTCACCCAAGGGCCCGATGGCACCCTCAGCGTCAGCGACAATCCGGTCATCCCCTTCATCGAAGGCGATGGCACCGGAGTCGACATCTGGCCCGCTGCCCAGCTGGTACTCGACGCGGCGGCGGCCAAGCATGGAAGATCGGTGCACTGGAAGGAGGTCCTGGCCGGGCAGAAGGCGTTCGACGAGACGGGGAGCTGGCTTCCGGAAGAGACCGTTGAGACGTTCCGCACCCACCTGATCGGCATCAAGGGTCCGCTCACGACTCCGGTGGGCGGCGGCATCCGTTCACTCAACGTAGCTCTTCGCCAGGTCCTCGATCTCTACGTCTGTCTTCGTCCGGTGCGCTGGTTCACTGGTGTTCCCTCGCCGGTGGTCCACCCCGAGAGGGTGGACATGGTCATCTTCCGCGAGAACACCGAGGACATCTATGCCGGACTCGAAGCCGAGGCATACACGCCAGAAGCGGAGAAGTTGCGGTGGTTCTTGGTCGACAACATGGGTTGGAACGTGCGCGAAGGGTCGGGGATCGGCATCAAGCCCATTTCCGAGGTCGGTTCGAAGCGGCTCATCCGTGCCGCCATCAACTACGCCCTGTCCCACGGCCGACGCAGCGTCACCATGGTGCACAAGGGGAACATTCAGAAGTTCACCGAAGGGGCATTCCGAAATTGGGGCTATCAGTTGGTCGGTGAGGAGTTCTCCGATGTGGCCGTGAGCTGGGACGACTGTGACGGTAAGCCCGGTGACCGGCTCCTCGTGAAGGACGCCATCGCCGACATCACCCTCCAGCAAGTCCTGACCAGACCAGATGAGTTCGATGTGATCGCCACGACCAATCTGAACGGCGACTACCTGTCTGATGCGCTGGCCGCCCAGGTGGGCGGGATCGGCATAGCTCCCGGTGGCAACATCAACTACGTGACAGGTCACGGCATCTTCGAGGCGACGCACGGCACAGCGCCCAAGTATGCCGGCCAGGACAAGGTCAATCCGGGTTCTCTCCTCCTCTCCGGGGTCATGATGTACGAGCACCTGGGTTGGCACCAAGCGGCCGCCGACATCGTGTCGGCGCTCGAGTCCACCATCGCCGACAAGGTGGTGACCTACGACTTCGCACGGCTGATGGACGACGCCACCGAAGTCAAGTGCTCGGAGTTCGCTGCTGCCATCGTCGACCGGCTGTGAGTCCGACCGGCTGTGAGTTCGACCGGCTGTGAGCGGCGGCATTAGCCTCAGCGTCATGCCAGCCACCGCACCCGTCCACGTCACCGTCACCGGAGCTGCCGGTCAGATCGGCTACTCGCTCCTGTTCCGCATCGCCTCGGGCCAGCTACTCGGCACCGATCAGCCGATCGTGCTGCGCCTGCTGGAGATCGAGCCGGCCATGAAGGCCCTCGAGGGCGTGGTGATGGAGATCGACGACTGCGCATTCCCCCTCGTCGAGGACATCGTCTCCACCACGGACCTCGATACCGCCTTCGACGGTGCGTCGTGGGCCCTCTTGGTGGGCTCCGTGCCCCGCAGAGCGGGGATGGAGCGCGGCGATCTGCTCGCCGTCAACGGTGGGATCTTCGGACCTCAGGGCCGGGCCATTGCAGCCAATGCCGACTCGGACGTCCGTATCCTGGTGGTCGGGAACCCGTGCAACACCAACTGCCTCATCGCACGGGCGAACGCACCCGAGATCCCCCCCGATCGTTGGTTTTCGATGACCCGCCTCGACGAGAATCGGGCTAAGAGCCAACTGGCCCGCCGGGCGAAGGTCCCGGTCTCCTCGGTGTCCAAGTTGGCCGTCTGGGGAAATCACTCGGCCACCCAGTTCCCCGACTACGCCCATGCCCTCATCGACGGAAAACCGGTCACCGAGGTGCTCGACGACATGGCCTGGCTACGTGGCGACTTCTTGACGACGGTCCAAAAGCGGGGCGCTGCCATCATCGACGCCCGCGGCCTGTCCTCGGCGGCCTCGGCCGCCAACGCCGCCGCCGATTCGGTCGTGAGCATTCGCACTGCCACCTCCGACGACGACTTCACGTCGCTTGCCGTGGTCTCGCGCGGCGAGTACGGCGTCCCCGAGGGATTGCAGTTCGGCTTTCCGGTGCGCACCGACGGAAAGGGTGGTTGGAGCGTGGCCGAGGGGCTCTCCCACGACGACTTCGCCTCCGACCGAATCCGCATTACGACCGAGGAACTCATGGGAGAACGTTCGGAGGTGAGCGAGTTGTTGGCGTAGCCGGACCTTCCCCGTCCGGAAGGTGGTCGCGTTCAGACCGCCGCCGGCATGTGCTGGACCAGCTCGATACGGTTCCCGAACGGGTCGTCCACGTAGACCTGTGGGTTGCCGGGGACATCCTCCACCCGGCGCACAGCATGTCCGGCCGCTTCGAGCCGCCTACCCAACCTGTCCACATCGTCGACCACCAGTGCAGGGTGGGCCTTGCGAGCCGGACGGAAGTCCTGTTCCACGCCGAGGTGGACTTTCACCGGACCCTGTTCGAACCAGCAGCCGCCCCGCACGGCGAGTTCCGGGGGTTTCGGCCTGCGGGTCAGACCGAGCACGTCTTCGTAGAAGGCCCGTGCGACCTCCTCCTCACCGGCGGGCATGGCCAGCTGGACGTGATCGATGCCGACCACCCGCCCGGTCGGAGCCGGATCGATCACGGTTCCCCCTGGTCGGTGGACAGCGACCGTTGGTCAACGCGGAGCGGGTGATCTTCAGGCACCTCCACGAGATGGATGCGGATGCCGTCGGGGTCGTCGATCCACGCTTCGATGAGCCCCCACGGTTCGAGCGCTGGCTCCCTGGCGACCGGCACGCCACGCCGAGCCAATTCGGCGAGTGCGGACTTGAGGTCGCGGACCTGGAGCCACAGCGCCGCCCTTTTCGGATCACGGTCGACGCCCGGGGTGGCGCCCACCACTTCGATCAGCCCGTTGCCGGCGAAGAAGACGACGCCCCGGCCGGCGCCGCTCCCGAACTCGCGGGCAACGGCCAGACCGAGAGCGGAACCGTAGAACTCGAGTGACCGGTCGAGATCGGCCGGATGGAGGATGGTCCGGAGGCTCAGGACCTCCACGCCGTACCCTCGATGGTCGCCGCCCTTGTCACGGGCACCAAATTGCCACGTCGGGATCGTGGGCGCCAGGGACGTGCTCCGCGCGACCCTGGCCCCACAACTCGCGCCGACGGGAAACACCGGTCAGCTGCCGCTGTCATCACCCAGGCCGGTCGTGAGCCGTCGGGCCCGTTCGAGCAGCTTCTCTGCTGCGACCAGCACCGAAAGGTCTCCCCGAACACGAACCCTCCCGTCCTTCAACGCCGAAGCCGCAGACAGCGTTCCCATCGACAGGGAGATGGCGTCCTGATAGGACAGTGCGATGGTGACGTCCGGGTCCTCACCGAGCTCGGGTCCCGAGCGGGTAAGGCGTGCCGAGCCGTCTCTCACGGTCAGCAGCAGCCGGATCATGCCTTCCGGCGCACCGTGCACCTCTTCGGCCATGGAGTAGGTGCCACCCGCCGTGGCCAGTGATGCGTTCGGATCCGGCTCGGCGATGTCCATCCGGGCGAGGGCGCGGTTGAACGCCTCCACCCAGGCGTCACTCAGGACCTGGAGCACGACCACCAAATCGGACGGCGGTTTTCGCCGTCACTCGCCTGCGCCTTCCGGCGCGCCAACCGTGTGGGGATCGGTCCCTGCATCGGGGGCATCCGTGTCCTGCACCCAGTCGTCACCGTCGACCCACCGGCTGGGAGGACCAGGAATACCGTGTGCCGGATCGTCTCCCTGAACGGCTGCCGGGCCTTCCGCCGGTGAGGTGGCTGCCGCCTCGGCTGCCGACTTCTTGGAACGGTTGCGCAATTTCCGACCGAGCCAGGCCACCGGGTCGTAGGACGCGTCCACGACCCGCTCCTTCAGTGGGATGATCGCATTGTCGGTAATCTTGATGTTCTCCGGGCAGACCTCGGTGCAGCACTTTGTGATGTTGCACTTTCCCAGGCCCTGGTCCCTTCGGAGCAGTTCGCGCCGGTCGTTGACGTCCAGTGGATGCATTTCGAGCTCGGCACTGCGTGCGAAGAAGCGCGGGCCAGCAAAGGAAGTCTTGTTCTCTTCGTGGTCGCGGATGACGTGGCACACGTCCTGGCACAGGTAGCACTCGATGCATTTGCGGAACTCCTGGCTCCGCTCGACATCCATCTGCTGCATTCGGTACCCACCCACGGTGACCTCGTCCTCGGTCTTCTCCCTGGGCTGGAACGGGGGGATCCTCTTGGCCACCTCGTAGTTGAACGACACGTCGGTCACCAGGTCACGCAGCACGGGGAAGGCGCGCATCGGTGCGACTGTGACGGTCTCACCGGCGGGTAGCGAGTCCATGCGGGTCATGCACATGAGGCTGGGCACCCCATTGATCTCCGCTGAGCACGAGCCGCACTTCCCGGCCTTGCAATTCCACCGGCAGGCCAGGTCAGGTGCCTGGGTGGCCTGGATGCGGTGCACGACGTCGAGGACCACCTCACCCTCTTGGGCCGGCAGCACGTAGTCGGCGAACTCCCCACCTCCGTCGTCGCCACGCCAGACCCGCATGGTGACCTCACCGGACACTGCGGCTCGGGTCAGCTCTTCGGCCATCAGGTCGCCTCCTCGAACAGTTGTTGGAGCTCGTCGGGCATCGCCAGGATGGGTTCCGACCCGATGGTGATCGATCGAATCGCGGGAGTTCCGCAAACCCCGCCGGAGCGGGGAGCCCCCTGCGGGATCCGCTGGACGAAGTTGACCTTGCCCATCTCCGGATCGGGCTTGGGGTAATCGTCCCGGGTGTGCCCTCCCCGGCTCTCCTTGCGGTTGATCGCCCCCTGGGCCGTGCAGCGGGACACGGTCAGCATCGAGGGCAGATCGGTCGTGAGGTTCCAGCCAGGGTTGTAGGGCCTCCCACCGGACAGCGAGACAGCGCCCGCCCGCTCCTCCAGCCGCTCGAGTGACTCCAACGCCTCATCGAGCTCGGAACCGGTCCGGATGATCCCGACCAGGCTCTGCATGCTCTCCTGCAGTTCGCGGTGGAGTTCGTATGGGTTCTCCCCATTTTCGCGTCCGAACGGCGCCGTCGCGTCGTCGATCACCTCGGCGATCTCCTTCTGATCCAGGCTGACGTCGCCCGAGCGGCCTGAGGCGAAGTCGGCGGCGCCTATGCCGGCCCGATGACCGAACACCAAGAGGTCCGAAAGTGAGTTACCTCCCAACCGATTCGATCCGTGCATGCCGCCGGCCACCTCACCAGCTGCGAAGAGTCCGGGGGCGGTGGTCGCCGCCGATTCGGCGTCCACACGCACACCTCCCATGATGTAGTGGCAGGTCGGGCCCACCTCCATGGCTTCAGCCGTGATGTCGACGCCGGCCAGCTCCCTGAATTGGTGGTACATCGACGGCAGGCGGCGCCGGATGTCAGCCGCCGGCAGCCTCGAGGCGATGTCGAGCAGCACGCCTCCGTGCGGGCTTCCGCGCCCGGCCTTCACCTCGCTGTTGATGGAACGGGCCACCTCATCGCGGGGCAGGAGCTCAGGCGGTCTTCGACCAGCGGTATGGTCGGAGTACCACTTGTCCGCTTCTTCTTCGGAGTCGGCGGTCTCCGCGGCGAACATCGGTGGGATGTAGTCGAACATGAACCGCCTGCCCTCTGCGTTACGAAGCACCCCACCGTCCCCCCGGACTCCTTCGGTCACGAGGATGCCCCGGACCGATAACGGCCACACCATCCCGGTGGGGTGGAACTGGACGCACTCCATGTCGATGAGATCGGCACCGGCCCAGAGGGCCATGGCTTGGCCGTCGCCGGTCGACTCCCACGAGTTCGACGTGTAGAGCCAGCTCTTTCCGACCCCCCCCGTAGCCATCACCACCGCCTTCGCCTTGAACACGACGAACTCACCGGTGGGTCTCCAGTAACCCACCAGACCTGAGACCACCCCATCGGAGTCGCGCAGAAGGCGGAGGGCCTTGATCTCCATGAAGACTTCGATGCCGTTGGCCACCGCCTTTTGCTGCAAGGTCCGGATGATCTCGAGGCCGGTGCGATCACCGACGTGGGCCAGGCGGGCATACCTGTGGCCACCAAAGTCGCGCTGGAGCATCAGCCCGTCCTTCGTCCGGTCGAACAGCGCTCCCCACTCCTCGAGTTCGCGAACTCGATCGGGCGCTTCCTGGGCGTGGAGCTGGGCCATCCTCCAGTTGTTCAACATCTTGCCGCCCCGCATGGTGTCACGGAAATGAACTTTCCAGTTGTCCTCGGGGTAGACGTTCCCGAGGGCGGCCGCCACGCCTCCCTCGGCCATGACCGTGTGGGCCTTCCCGAAGAGCGACTTGCACACTAGAGCGGTCTTCAACCCCCGTGACCGGGCTTCGATCGCCGCCCTGATCCCGGCGCCTCCGGCACCGACAACGATGACGTCGTAGTCGTGAGTTTCGTACTCGATCATGCCCGGCACTCCTTAGAAATGAAACCCGTAGTCGTGGATTGCGCCGCTCGCCACCAACCGAACGTAGAGATCGGTGAGAGCGACGAAGACCAGGCTCATCCATGCGAACAGCATGTGATGGGTGTTCAAAGGGGTAAGGGCTTTCCAGATCCGGTGACGGATCGGAGCTGCGGAGAATCGCTTGACACCACCTCCACAGAGATGCCGACAGGCGTGGCAGCTGAGGGAGTAGAGCCACAAGAGACAGGCGTTGACGACCAGAACCGCGGTTCCCAAGCTGAAGCCGATTCCGACACCGGGCTGACGGAAGGCCAACACGGCGTCGATGGTGAGGATCACATTGAATACGAGACCGGCATAGAAGAAATACCGGTGGAGGTTCTGGAGGAGGAGCGGAAAGCGTGACTCGCCGGTGTAGGAGCCGTGGGCGTCGGAGACCGCACAGGCCGGCGGTGCCTGCCAGAAGGACCGGTAGTAGGCCTTTCGGTAGTAGTAGCACGTCATCCGGAATCCCAGAGGGAAGATGAGGATCAAGAGGGCGGGGGAGATGGTCCACCAGCTGATGACCGTTCCCGGATGGCTGCCGGGGACGCAGCTCTCGGTGAGGCAGGGGGAGTAGAAGGGGGAGATCAGGTTGCGGTGCAGGGCGGCACCGGCGAAGTAGTCCTTGTTGACGAATGCGGCCCAGCTGGCGTATCCCACGAAGAGGGTCAGTACGGTCACCGTCACGAGCGGCTGGACCCAGTACCGGTCCTTCCGGAGGGTCCGTACCTCCGGACCGCCCCGAGCCCCGCCCAGCACGACCGGGGTGATTGTGGGCTGCTCCAACGTGGTCAAGTCGTCTCTCCCTCATCTGGCCTTCCGGCCGTCCACCGCCGCAGCCGGGATCGGCTCCGGCGCGCAAACACTAGAGCCCTCAGGCACTGACGGGCTCTCATTGTTCCATCCTCGGGTCCAGGTTGCGAAATGGCTCGTCGGGAGCGAACCACCGGCCCCGGGTGACGCGTAGGCTCGCGAGCATGACCCACCCGGCGCCGCACGACGACTTCTCCCGCCCCACGCCTGGCTCGGATCCTATGCTCCGGCTGACGCCACAACCCGATATCACCACCGTCGGCCGTCTGCGCGAATCGGGCTGGCGATCGGTTCCGGTTGCCGAGGAGATCCGGCGCAATGCCTCGGCCCGGATTGCCGCGGGAGAGCCCCTGGTGACCGGGGTCCTCGGTTTCGAGGATACGGTCCTTCCACAGCTCGAGAACGCGCTGCTGGCCGGGCACGATGTGATCCTCCTCGGTGAGCGCGGCCAGGCCAAGACCCGCATCATTCGATCCCTGGTGGGGCTACTGGACGAATGGCTGCCCGTCGTGGCCCATTCCGAGATCAACGACGACCCGTTCCACCCGGTCTCCCGATTCGCCCGCGATCTGTTCGCCGAAGTGGGGGACGACCTGCCGGTCGCCTGGGCCCATCGCAGTGACCGGTACGGGGAGAAACTGGCCACTCCGGACACCTCCATCGCCGATCTGATCGGCGAGGTCGATCCCATCCGGGTAGCCGAAGGTCGATATCTCTCCGACGAGCTCACTATCCACTACGGCCTGGTTCCCCGCCTCAACCGCGGGATCTTCGCCGTCAACGAGTTGCCGGACCTGGCTGAGCGAATCCAGGTGGGCCTGCTCAACGTGCTCGAAGAGCGCGATGTCCAGATCCGCGGTCACCGGGTCCGTCTACCCCTCGATATCGTGCTCGTCGCGACTGCCAACCCGGAGGACTACACCAACCGCGGCCGGATCATCACCCCGCTGAAGGACCGGTTCGGTGCGCAGATCCGGACCCACTATCCGCCCGATGCCGCCACCGAGCTGCGGATCGTCGAGCTCGAGTCCACCCTTGCCGGGCGGGCTGCAGGCACCAACGACGACAAGGAAACGGCAGCTTCGTCCTTCCGAATCGAGGTGCCCGACTTCATGGCCGAGGTAGTGGCCGAGCTCAGCCAGCTCGCCCGCGAGAGCCCGCACCTGAACCAGCGTTCGGGCGTGTCGGTGCGCCTCACCATCGCCAATTACGAGACCCTGGTGGCGAACGCCACCCGCCGGGCGCTTCGCAACGGCGAGACCGAAGTCGTGCCCCGGGTGTCCGACCTGAGCGCCCTCGTCTCCTCGACCCAGGGAAAGGTCGAGGTCGAATCGCTAGAAGAAGGCCGCGAAGAGGTGCTGCTTACCCAATTGTTGGCGGCATCGGTGCTGCTCGTGTTCCGGCGCCGCGTGCGACTCGCCGATCCGCAGTCCGTGGTGGCCGCGTTCAGCGGCGAGACCGTCGTCCACGTCGGCGACGACCTGCCCGCTGTCTCGTACGGAACCATGCTGACTCAGCTACCGGTCCTGTCCGCCCCGGTCCACGATCTCACCGGTGGATCTGAGGACCCGGGCGTGGTGGCGAGCGCCCTCGAGTTCCTCCTTGAAGGCCTCCATCTGACCAAGCGGCTCAACAAGGACGCGGCCGGCACCCGGGCGATCTATCGGGGACGCGGGTGACCTGGCGGTTCTCCTACCGACGCTGGGACGGGACACAGGACTCGACCGCCGCCGACGCCGACGCCGTGCTCGCCCAGCTGGCCGATGACGTGCTGGCAAATGGTGACCTGCACGAAGCCCTTCAGCGCATGCTCAACCGGGGCTGGCGGTCTCCTGACGGTGAGCAGGTCCAGGGTCTGCGGGACCTCCTCGACCAGCTCCGGATCGAGCGCGAAGAACAGCTCGAACGCGGCGATCTCGGCGGTACCTATCGCGAGATCGCCGACGAGCTCGCCCAGGTGGTCGACGAGGAGCGCCAAGGGATCGACCAGCTCCAGGCCGACGCCGACGGGTCGGGGGACGAGCGACGCCGCCAGGTGACCGACGAGGTGGTGTCCGAGCGCCGGATGCAGCTCGACCTCCTCCCGGGCGACCTGGCCGGGCAGGTGCGGGAGCTTCAGCACTACGAATTCGTCTCTTCGGAGGCGCGCGAGCATTTCGAGCTGTTGATGGAACGCCTGCGCGAGGAGGTGACCAAGACCTATTTCGACCAGATGTCCGAGGCCCTCTCCAATCCCGATCCCGATCAACTCGCTCATATGCGTGACGCATTCGATGCATTGAACAGGATGCTCGAGCAGCGGGAAGCGGGCGATCCTCTCGACCCGTCGTTCGACTCGTTCATAGACCAGTTCGGCGATCTGTTCCCGGGCAATCCATCCGATCTCGACGAGCTTCTCGAGCAGTTGGCGGCGGGTATGGCTGCAGCCCAGGCCATGTGGAATTCGATGTCGCCGGAGCAGCGGGCCCAGCTCCAGGGTCTGGCCGAATCGCTCCTCGAAGACCTCGACCTCCGATGGCAGGTCGACCGGCTCGCGGCGAACCTGCGCCAGGCGTTCCCCGGTGCCGGCTGGGACCAGCGTTACCGATTCAGAGGAGATGAACCACTTTCCCTTTCCGAAGGGGCCGATGCCGCCGCCAGACTGCGCGACCTGGACGAGTTGGAACAGTTCCTGCGCTCTGCCCACTCGCCCGCATCCCTGGCAGAGGTCGATCTGGACAAGGTGCGCAGGCATCTCGGCGACGACGCGGCCCGCTCGCTCGACCGGTTGTCCAAATTGGCGAAGCAGCTGGCAGATGCGGGACTCATCGATCAGCGCGAAGGGCGCTTCGAGCTCACTCCGAAGGGGATTCGCCGGATCGGGCAGCAGGCCTTGTCCGACCTGTTCGACCAACTGGACAAGGATCGGGTCGGCACCCACCGCACGGCGTGGAGCGGAGCTGGCCACGATCGCGAAGAGTCGACGAAGCCCTATGAGTTCGGTGATCCCTTCAACCTCGATCTGTCCCGGACGGTGCACAACGCCGTGAGGCGGGGTGGTACCGGTTTGCCTGTGCGCCTCACCCCGGACGACTTCGAGGTGATCGAGACCGAGGCACTGACCCGATCGGCGACCGTCCTCCTACTCGATCTGTCACTGTCGATGCCGATGCGGGACAACTTCGTCCCTGCCAAGAAGATGGCATTTGCGCTCCACACCCTGATCGCCTCGCGCTTTCCGCGCGACTACCTCGGACTGGTCGGTTTCTCCGAGATCGCCCGGATCATCGAGCCCGAGGACCTTCCGACGGTCAGCTGGGACTACGTGTACGGAACAAACCTCCAACACGGTCTCATCCTGGCCCGAAAGATGCTCGCTCACCAGCAGGGGACCAAACAGGTGATTCTGGTGACCGATGGCGAACCCACGGCCCACGTCCTCCCCGACGGGGCCGGAGTCGGCTACGACGTGTACTTCAATTATCCGCCGGTACCCGAGACGCTCGAAGTCACTCTTGCCGAGGTCCTGCGCTGCACCCGGGCCGGCATCACCATCAACACGTTCCTTCTGGACCCCGACCGTGGCCTGCAGGGCTTCGTCGAGCAGCTGACCCGGATCAACCGTGGCCGCACATTCACCACCTCACCCGACGAGCTCGGTGACTACGTCCTGGTCGACTTCCTGGCACACAAGACGGCATTGCGCACGAGGGGACGGCGCGCGGGCTGATCGGTCGCAAGGGTCTCCAGCAGGAATTTCCCTTGCGTTTCCGGCTCGGATAGTGAAAGATGACATATCTGTAGTTACATCCGTGCTACGAGATCCGTGCCATGCGACCCCCGCAGGAGCCGCATGGATGACTGGAGGGAGACCTGTCAATGGACACGGTGTCATTGATGTACGGGCCCCAGGAGCGCAGCTGGCAGAACAAGGCGAACTGCATGGGGGTGGATCCGGATCTGTTCTTCCCGGAGCGGGGGGCGTCGACTCGGGAGGCGAAGGAAGTGTGCCGGGGTTGCGTCGTTCGCGAGGACTGCCTCGAGTATGCCCTGGTCAATGGTGAGAAATTCGGCATCTGGGGAGGGCTGTCCGAGCGGGAGCGGCGCAGGCTGCGTCGCCAGCGGGCGATGCAGCGTCGGACCATCTCCTCGGCATCGTAGGCAGCCGGCGGTTCCGGTTCTGCCGGTCGGCCTTTCCGGTGCGGTCTCACTGGTTGGGATCGGGACCGGTCAAGCATACCGATGGACCCGATGACCGGGTTCGAGCGCTCCCTCGATCGTCCGATCCTCGGAGAGATCGAGTTCTGCCCACCGGTGCCGGGGAACAGCCTCGAGAGCGGACATCGGGGCCAGACCGACCAACTCTGCCCTGACCACTGAGCAACCCCGACGTTCGCATCCACGCGCAACGGCGTCGTAGAGGGACGCGAGGGTGATCGCCGAAGGATCGACGACGTTGATACTGACCTGGGTGCAGCGCGCGCCGGCCAGCCCGAGTGCCCGTACCGACCGGCTCCGCAATGAAGAAGCGATGCTCCGGGCCGCCGACAAAGCCGAAGGGGACGACCCGTCTGGCACCACCATTCCGACCGGCTCCTCGGTGATCCAAAGGTTGTAGGCGATGAGAACGTCGCGAGCACCCACGGCACAGGCTCCGGCCGATCGGTGGGGACCCGTTGGACCGCTGGCGGGGGCGAGTGAACGGAATGCACATCGACGGACCTCGGGCAGGGTGCGCTCGGGGCCGTAGCGAAAACAGGGGAGCCCAAGGGCCTGGCCCGCCCAGTCGCAGAATGCATTTCGGGCACGGACGACCTGGTCGAGCCGGGCACCTCGGGTGACGGATCCGATCGAGTCCAAGCGGACGAACGGCACCACATCCACCACCCCGAAGCGGGGGTGCACGCCGTGATTGCCGGAGAGATCGACGAGGGCAACGGCACTGCTGGCGATCTGGCGGGCAGCTGCCTCGACCTCGAACAGCATCCCGGCGAGGGTGAGCACGCTCCGGTGATGGTCGGGATCGGAGTGCACATCCACCAGCACATGCCCCCCGGCATCGGCGATCGACCGGATGACCTCATGGCGCCGCCCTTCGCTGATATTCACCACGCACTCCGCCTGAGTGCGGTTCATCGCGTGCGCCGGTGCGCCGACCTCAGACGCCGACGGGGCGGGAGGAGCGCATGCGTCTCAGGATCCGACGGCGCTCTCGCTCCGACTTGCCGCCCCATACTCCGTGGTCGACCCGCTCCTCCAGCGCGTACCGTAGGCACGCTTGGGAAACAGGACATTCCGCACAGATGCGCTGGGCGGCCTGAACTCCGACACCGTCACTCGGGAAGAAAATGGTGGGGGAGAGATCCTTGCACTTGCCCTCGTTCATCCATACCGTGTCCATTAATCCCTCCATCGATATCGAGGATGTCGCCATTGGTCGCTGTTCCGCTCGTCGGCAGCATGCCGCCGCCTTCCCGCCCCGCTTCACAAGTGTCGCGCCCCGGGCCGGCAAATCGTGCGATCTGAGCCGATCTTGAAGGGTTACTCACAATATTCTTATGTCCCACCTGGACTTTCTTATGCGGGCTCCGTTGGCCCTCTCCTCGCCCACCCCTCGGGGGTCCGCGTCCAGGGTTGGGACGAAAATGACGAGTAAGCTGAGGCGCCCCAACCACCAGGAGGACAGACGACGACCATGACCCCGGCGACCGATCAACCGACTCTCGCGGGCGAAGACGAGGGTCCGGTGGAGCCCGTAGCCCAGGTCCGCGTCGTGTACCTGGGTCCGGTGGCACCGCACTGGGAGGTGAGATCCGTATTCGGCGATGCCGGACACCTCGAGGAATTCCGCCGCCGTACGATGGCCCGGCTGGTACTCCTCCCTCCGCACGACCCCCAGTATCGTCGCAACCGCGAACGGGTCGTGCGCGATGCGGAACGGGAGAACATCCTGCTCGAGTGGGACCTCGGTACTCCCGAGGAGGAGGCTGCCGCAGGCGAGGATGCGGTAGCGGTTGAGCGAACGACGGTCGATGTCGTCGGGGGACCCGGTAGCGAGGGCGTTGCTGCAACACGCGGTTGATGTGGCTGCGGGTCGATTGTGGGAGCTCCCCGTCACCCCCCCGACGGTTCGTCGAGCTCGGGCATGCTGATCCGCTCGAGCCACAGACCCGGGGCGTCGACCTCCGCCGGAGTCGGAAGATACCTGGCCCCCGACCAAAGAGGGGCGAGACCGCTCTCGCCGGCGCGTTCGATGACACCGCTCAAGAACGACCTGCCCCGGTCCACCTGGGTCTGGTCGAGATCGAGCCCGAAGAGGGCCCCCGCCGCTTCCTCGCCCTTGCCACGTTCGATGCGGCGCCGGTACCACGCCTCGGCGATTTGGGCGTGTGAGCCGACCATGCGCTCGCCGACCTGACCGGCGATGTGGTCGGCATAGGCGTCGATCACCACCGCCAGCGACGTCAGCTGGTCGGAGGTTCGCTGCACCTCCGGCGTCAGAAGACCGCTCAGCAGCTCCTCGGGGTCGCCGAGCATCCCCTGGAGTTGCTCCAGATCGACCCCGGATCCGGGGTCGTCGGCGAGGCCGAGCCGTCCGAGCCGAGAGGCGAGGCCCTGCTGTGCCGCCGCCGCCGATCCGGCGATCTCGACCAGCAGCTCCGTCAGCCGTTCGCGCAACGCGGGCCGAGTGAGCACGGTGTTCACCGCCAGCTGATGGGCACAGATCCAAAGCAGCGCCTCTTCCTCTGGCAGGCTCCAGTCGTCAGCGAACGACGTGATGTTGCCGGTGACGACAAGGAGCTCGTCAGACAACGGCCAGGGCAGCGCGAGCGAATACTGGCCCAACGCCCGATGTGACAGGTGGCCGATCACCGAACCGATCTGAAGCCCGAAGAACAATGGGCCGATGGCGCTCGCCCATTGACCGATGAGGGCTCCGAGACCGCCCAGGGGATCCTCTCCGGAAGACGGCTCGAGCGAGGGGTCGTCGGTCGGTGCCGGAGCAGGTACCGGACCTGCGGCTGGCGCCATCGCCGTGAGAACCGGGCGCCAAGCCTCGAGGACTCGCAGGGTCCAGTCACCTCGAGTGACGGCTGTGCACGTGAGCCGCCTGCCGTCCGCGGTGACCGGAAGTCCGGTCGCCTCGACAACGCTCAGTTCCGCGGCACGGCTCAGTTGCTCGAGCTGGATGCGCTGGACAGGTTCTACGTTGGGTTCGGAGCTGCCGCCCGTCGCCACGTTGTGGGCGAACGAGGCGGTCATCTGCCACTGGTCGGGGGCACTCGACCCGAGCATGCCCATCAGATCGCCGAGTAGGAATTGAAACGGGTTAGCCGACTCCCCTGGTTCGGGTGGTGTCATCACTCCATGCTACGGCGACGAGGTGTCGACCGGGGCGGCGCCACCTGGTTGACCCAGATCCACCGGCACGGTGAGAGTGACTCCGTTCCGGTTCACGGTGAGGTCCACGGTGGTACCCGGAGGGTCGGCATAGAGCTGGGTTTCGAGCTCGGCCGCAGAACGGACCGGTGCGCCACCGACGGCGGTGATGACGTCTCCGGGGCGCAGACCGGCCTGGTCGGCGGGGCTGTTGCCGACGACCGAGACCAAACGGGCACCGGTGGTTGCCGATTGTCCCGCCACAGCTCCCCCGTTGGCCGGTTCGCCATTCGAGACGGTGGTTCCCAGCCATCCAGATTGAACCGTACCCGCCGATACGAGTTGTCGCGCCACCCCTTCCACCAGGGCGGCTGGCAGAAAGATCGAGAGCCTCGAGGTCCCCGTTCCTGAGGTCTGGTCGAGCATTCCGACGACGTTGCCCCGACTGTCGAGGAGCGGACACCCGACGTCGTTGTTCGACAGGGGAGCCTGGACCTCGGTCACGGCGAAGGAGGAGCCAGTTGCGCCAGAACTGGCTTGGCCGGCGGAGACACTGGAAATCGATTGGCCGGCGGACAGAACGTTCCCTGCGTAGACCTCCGGAGACGGTCTCACACGGCTGTGGTCCGGGAGTGCGAGGGAGACGGCGAAAGCGGTCGACCCTGCGATCGGATCGACCACGTCGAACTTGGCCGCGGGGAGATCATCGCTGATCTGAAGTACGGCCAGGCCCGACCCGTGGTCGACTCCAACCAGAGTTGCCGCCGAATGGGTTCCGTTTGGCTCTACTGCGGTCACCGACCTCGCACCGGAGACCGCCGTCCAGGGCGTGACGAGGATGCCACCCGACTCGGCGACCACGCCGATGCTCGTCGAGACTCCGACGCGACGAAGCACGCGAAGCAACACGGTCGACGGCCGGATGGAGGAGACCATGGCGGCGGCGGACTTGGAGGTTGCCGCCACCCGTTGGATGTTGGCTTCAGTGGTGGGCGCGCTGATCCGAATCGGAACGGTAGAGACTCCGTTGGAATCGTCGCCACCGGTGGACACCATCACCATCACCACCGCCGCCACGGCGACCGCGAGGCAGGCGGCAGCACCGCTCACCAACCATCGGGAGGGACCGATCGACCCCATCGACCTTCCGGTACGAGCGCCTGGCCGGTCTCCGGCCTCGGAGGGGTGTCGCCATAGTCGATCGTCGGGGGGAATCCACCCGCGGAGCGGCCCGGGATCCAGGTCCTCCTCGAAACGGTCTTCCGGCTCTCCCGGAGACTCGTCACCGGCGTCGATCACGTGCCAGAGGTTACCGACGGCCGGCCCGGGAGCGGCGTCGCGGCGAGGATCCCTACCCAGTGCTAACGGCCTCCACCACACGTAGCCCGCCGACAGGGCCCTACGATGGCCTGGTGACCCGCGATCTCGCCATCGACCTCGGAACGGCGAACACGCTGGTATTTGCGAGGGGGCGTGGGATCGTGCTCAACCAACCGACCGTGATCGCCCTCAATACCAGAACCCACGAGGTACTTGCCGTCGGCGACGAGGCTTGGCAGATGATCGGCCGTACACCGGGTTATATCGTGGCTGTCAGGCCGCTCCGTGAAGGAGCCATAACCGATTTCGACATCACCGAACGGATGATCCGACTGCTCCTCCGGCGTGCCGGAATCAACAAGCTCAACCGGCCAAGAGTGCTGATCTGCGTTCCATCGGCGATCACGTCAGTCGAACGCCGCGCGGTGAAGGAAGCGGCGCGTCGGGCCGGTGCCTCGGCAGCCCACCTCATCGAACAACCGATGGCGGCGGCCATGGGGGCAGGGCTGGACATCAACGAACCGGTAGGGAGCATGGTGGTCGACGTCGGAGGGGGGACAACCGAGACAGCGGTGATCTCCCTCGGGGGCGTGGTCGCCTCCCGGGCCATCCGATGTGGCGGTTTCGACATGGATGCGGCAATCCAACAGTACGTACGACACGAACATGGCATCGCCATCGGCGAGCGAACTGGCGAGGAACTCAAGCTGGCCATCGGATCTGCGCTGCCCTATGCGGATGAGGTGAAGGCAGAGGTGCGCGGCCGCGACATCAGTTCCGGCTATCCCAAGACGATCGTCCTCTCGCCCGAGGAGGTGCGCTATGCCGTGCGCGAGCAGGTGGAGCAGATCATCGACACTGTCCTGGGCTGCCTGGCCGAATCACCCCCAGAGCTGGCTCAGGACATCATCTACGAGGGCATCCACCTGGTAGGAGGCGGGGCCATGCTCAGGGGGCTGGCGAACCTGCTGGCGGACGAGACCGAGGTGCCCGTCCACCTGGTCGCGACCCCACTCGAATGCGTCGTCCTCGGCGCCGGATCGTGTCTCGATTCCTTCGATGACCTCCGTCCGATTTTCGCCGCCGCGGAGTCCTGAGCATCGGTCGGCCGCCCGACGGGTGATCGGTCGAAACCTGGAACCTTTCCATCCTCGAATGGCGTCCTGCAGATCCTCCGCTGTGCCGGACTCATCCGTCCAAGAGGTCCTCGGCCACCTCCCGTACCTGCCAGTCGCGATCCGATCGACACCGCTCCAGCGCTGCATCCACGTCTGCTCCCTCGAAAGCCGCCAGGGCAAGCGCGGCGCGCCTGCGGATGGCCGGCTTGTCGCCGAGAGCAGCGAGCACGGCCGCCTTGGCTGCGGGGTCTCCGATGGCCCCGAGTGCAGCGACGGCCGCCTCCCGGCACAGGGCGTCGGGGTGGCCCCCAACTACTGATGCCAGCGCGGCCAGCCGGCGGATGGCGGCTCGCTCGGTCCGCTCACCGAGAGACCATGCCGCCATTTCGACGACACCCGGGTCCGGGTCGTCCAAGACCTGCGCGATCGGAACCGAAGGGAAGTTGGCGGCAAGCTCGAGCGCACGACGGCGGACCAGCGGTTCGGGGTCGTCGAGTGCCCAGCTCAGATCTGCGCCGGTGAGCTCGCCCAGCCGATGCAGAGCTCCGAGGCCGGTTGCGCGCACCGACGGCGCAGGGTGGGAGAGAGCTCTGCGGGCGACCAACCCGTCACCCGAGTGGCCAGCGAGTGCAGTGGCGCGTCGAGCGGCGATGACGCCGGCGGAATGAGATTCCGTGGCAGCATGCTCGTCGGATCCGCAGCCCGATTCGATCGACGTGTCGGAGCCGGAAGACCGAGGAGCTGGCACACCACCACTATGACCGACGAGGAACGAGTAACCGGACCGAGTGCGTCGGATCCCCCCAGGGAACAGGGTCCCCGCCCGGACGTCGATACTCCACGAGCGGAGGACAGGTCGATGTCGTCACCTGCCCGTCGGAACGGACGTGGCCGGACCGTCTTCTGGACGATCTTCATCCTCTTCGTCCTTGCGGTCATCGTGGCCTCTCAGTGGGACCTCAATTACTACGCCTTTCAACCGGGTAAGGCGCAGTCCGTCCAGCAGTTCATCACCGTCCCCACCGGTAAGTCCCATTCAGTGCACCGTCCCGTGTTGCTCACCGACGTGGAAGTGGCCAGGGTCACCGCATTGTCGTACCTCTACTTCAAGCTGCAGAGCGATACCGCGCTGTTGCCATTGACCAACGTCACCGGCGGTACTGCACCGTCCGAGCAAGGGGCTCAGGGGGCTCTCGAGATGTCCCAGGCGGAGGACGCGGCCAGGGCCGCCGCTCTGATCCGACTCGGGTATCCAGTGAAGCAATCAGCAGCTGGCGCGGTCATCGCCGGAACCTTCCCCGGTACGCCCGCCTTCGGCGTGCTTTCCGTAGGGAATGTCATCACCGCCGTCGACGGCGCGCAGACGCTAAGCGCCCAGGCGCTGTCCAGTGCGCTTTCGAGATACCACAGTGGCCAGACCGTCACCCTGACCGTCAAGCAAAATGCGACGGCCGCGCCGGCCCCGGTGTCGGTGAAGCTCAAGCATACGAACGTCAACCTGGGCGGTGGGCAGACAGTGGGGCTCAATCTCGGAATCGAGCCCGAGGACCAGATCGATTTCACCTATCCGTTCCCCATCTCGATCAACGTGACCAATATCGGCGGGCCCTCGGCCGGTCTGGCCATGGCCCTCGGGGGGATCGATACGCTCAGCGGGGGCTCGCTCACCGGTTCCAAGACGGTTGCCGCAACTGGCACGATCAGTGCCAACGGCGAGGTGGGAGATGTGGGAGGGGTCGCCCAGAAGACGGTGGCGGTGGAACGGGCCGGTGCCAATCTCTTCCTCGTCCCGCCCCAGGAGTACCGGGCAGCCTTGTCGAAGGACCGTCCCGGGCTCGCCATTTACCAGGTATCGACGCTCGACCAGGCACTGGCAGTACTGGCGCAGCACGGTGGGGTCGTACCGCCCGGCCCTTCCGGTGCGGCTGCCCCAGTGGCCGGCTCGGGATGAACGATTTGCAGGGACCACGGTCGTAGGCTCTCGATCATGTCCGAGGATCACCCAATCGCCGTCTCCTCCTCGCACCTGGCCCCCGAGGAAGTAGCACGTCACAATTTCGGTCTGGTTCGCCGTGGCTTCGATCCGGAAGAGGTCCGTACCTTCCTCGACTCGATCGCAGCCGAAATGCGACGAATGATCGGTCGTGAACGTGACCTCCTCGGAGCGGTCGCGGAAGCGGAGCATCGGGCAGCCAACCCCGTGCTCGATGAGCGGACCCTGACATCCGCCCTCGGCACGGAGACGGCACGGGTTCTACACAGCGCTCATGACGCCGCCGCCGAAGTACTGGCCAAGGCCGAGGCCGAGGCCGAGCGCATGCTCACCGAAGCACGCCATGAGATCGACCGGCGGCAGGTCGAGGCCGACGCGATGGTGGAAGCGTTGACGACTGAAGCCGAGATGTCCGTTCGCGACCTCCGCTCTCGCACGGACCGCGAGGTGGCCGAACAGCTTGGTTCAACCCACAAGGAGGTTGACCAGCTGCTCGACCATGCTCGGGAGCAGTGTCGGGACATGATCGAGGAGGCTCAGGGCCTGCGATCGAAAGTCCTCGCTGACCTGGCCAAGCGTCGGCGGGTGCTGCATGCCCAGATCGAGCAGCTCCGTGCCGGTCGCGAGCGGCTGGCCGAGACCATCCACGATGTGCGTCGATCAGTCGACGGGATCGCCTCAGAGCTGTTTGCGGCCGAGGACAATGCGCGCCAGGCCGCCGAGGAAGCTGGACGACAATCCCTCGAGCGTCCCGAGGACCACAGCCCCACCGAGCTGGCGGCGATGCTGGTAGAGGAGCCAACGGTTGCTGACCGCCAGGAAACGGGAGCTGGCGGGGAAGCGGTCGACCCTGAGATGGAGAACGGGGAAGCGGTCGAAGACGGGGAAGCGGTCGACAGTGAAATGGACAACGAGGTGGATGCCCTCTTCGCCAAGCTCCGTGCGGCGAGACGCGAACAGCCAAGGGCCGATGGCCATGAGGGGAGTGCCGGTGATGAAGCCGCCACAGCTGGCCACGAGGGGAGTTCGGGTGATCAGGAGAATGCCGGTGGCGACGGCTCGGAGATGTCCGTTGTATCGGACGGTGAGCCCCCAGCGGATCGCCATCCGCTGGCTGCCCAGAGGGACGTTCTCATCGAACCCGTCGTGACCAGGCTGGGCCGGCGCCTGAAGCGCGCTCTTCAAGACGACCAGAACGAGCTCCTGGACAGAGTGCGCTCCCAAGCGTCGCGCTGGTCCGACTCCTTGATGCCGGAGTTGAGCGCACAGATCGACTCCTTCTCCACAGCGGCCCTGCCCCTACTCGAGCAGGCGGCGGAGGCAGGTCACGGCTTCGTCGATCCCGGGCTGGCCGGCGGATCTGATACCGACGTCCTGGTCGGCATCTCTCGGGAGCTCGCCGAATCGGTGATCGGTCCTTTGCGGCGGAAGCTCACCGATGATGAGGGCCTGGTCGACGCAGACGAACAAGTTGTCGCCGAACACATCGGTTCGGCATTTCGTGAGTGGAAGGGCGAACGGATCGAGCGATTGGCCGCCGACCACGTGGTAGAGGCATTTTCGACCGGCACGATGGCAGCCGCCCGCTCGAAGTCGATGAAGCTGGAGTGGGTGGCCGTCCCCGGTGCCAACGACGATCCGTGCCCTGATTGCGAAGACAATGGCCTCAACGGATCCCAGCTACCGGGCGAGGAGTTCCCGACGGGGAACCGCTGTCCACCCGCACATTCAGGCTGCCGATGCCTGCTCGTGCCCGTTGCCACCTAGGCTGCACCGGTGACTCAGGCTGCTGCGGCTGCCGCCGCTGCCAATCCGACAACGCACCGCAGGCGTAGATGGATCATCGCCACGGTGGTGGTCGTCATTGTCCTGATTGCTTCGTTGCGAACCTTCGCTGTCTTCTACACGAATGCTCTCTGGTTCTCGTCGGTGAACCTCCACTCGGTATGGCTCAAGCTGTTCCTCATCAAATTGGGCCTCTTCAGCGTGTTCGGGCTCGTCTTCGCAGCCCTGCTTCTGACCAGTCTGATCGTTGCTGAGCGACTCGTTCCTCGGGTGCCCACGCTCGATGCCGAGGACGAGTTCGTACGGCGATACCAAGAACTTGTCGGCCCCTACACCCGCTGGATCCGGATCGTCGTCGTTGTCGTGCTGTCCCTGATCGTCGGTGCGCAAGCCATCGGACAGTGGAACAACTGGATCCTTTTCCAGGACGGGACACCGTTCAACGCCACCGATCCACAATTCCACCGGAATGTCGGCTACTTCGTGTTCACGCTCCCCTTCGAGCAGTTCCTGGTGCACTGGGCCCTGGTTGCGCTCATCGTGGTGCTGGTGGTGACCGTGCTCAGTCACTATCTCAATGGGGGGATCCGCCTCCAGGGTGCTCGTCCCCGGGTCCGGCCGGCGGTCAAGGCCCATATCTCGGTGATCCTGGGACTCCTCGCACTGGTGAAGGCATTCGGGTACTACCTGGCCCGGTTCGGTCTCGACCTTTCCAGCAACGGATATGTACAGGGCGCTTCGTACGCGGACGTTCACGCCCGGCTACCGGCCCTCGAACTGCTCATCTGGGTGTCGCTGGCGGCAGCGGCTCTACTGATCTACAACCTCCGCCGCCAGGGATGGGCGCTTCCCATCCTGGGAGTCGGGCTGTGGTTTCTGGTCGCGCTCACCGCAGGAACCATCTATCCGGCCGCCGTCCAGATCTTCAAGGTCAACCCGGCCCAGGAAGGTCTGGAGAGTCCATACATCCAGCGGAATATCGCTGCGACCCGGGCAGCTATGGGGATCAACAACGTGAAGACGGTCAACTATCCGGCCGGTTCCACGCTGACCGCCTCCGAACTCACCGCCAATAGCAACACGCTCGCCAACGTCCAGCTCTGGGATCCGACGCAGACCGCTGCCACGTACCAGAAACTTCAGGACATCCGTTCGTACTACCAGTTCAATACGCTGGCCATCGATCGCTACCTGATTCACGGGGTAGAGACGCCGGTCGTGGTCGGGGTCAGGGAGATCAACGACGCAGACCTGCCGTCCACGTCGTGGGTCAACACGACTCTCCAGTACACCCATGGGTACGGGATGATCATCTCCCCGGCCAATGCAGCAACGTCTGACGGCAGTCCGACGTTTGCGGTGAGTGACGTTCCGCCGATCTCGAACGGATTGCCGACGATCACCCAGCCTTCGGTCTACTTCGGTCTGAGTAACTCGGGTTACGTCGTGGCCAACACGAAACAGCCCGAGATCGATTTCCAGCTTCCCAACCAGACGTCAGTCGAGACCCACTACGCGGGCAACGGTGGTGTTCAGATGTCGAACCTGTTCGACAAGGCGATGTTCGCACTGCGGTTCAACGACATCAACCTGCTCATCTCCAACCAGATCACCAACAAGTCACGCATCATGTTCGACCGGGGGGTCCAAGCCAGGGTGTCGATGGCGGCACCGTTCCTGAGCCTCGATTCCAATCCATATCCGGTGTTGCTGCACGGGGGAATCTATTGGGTCCAGGACGCCTACACCACGACCGATAACTATCCCTATGCCCAGAACGCCAACACCAGCGCCCTGCCGCCGACGAGCGGACTGAACAAGAGTCTCAACTACGTGCGGAATTCGGTCAAAGTACTGATCAACGCGTATACGGGAAAGATGACCTTCTACGTGATGGATCCCCACGACCCGATCATCCAGACCTACGAAAAGGCGTTTCCGGGGATGTTCACCCCTGCATCGAAGATGAGCGCGGCGTTGAGGGCCCATCTCCGTTACCCCCAGGATCTGTTCACCCTGCAGACCGCTATGTACGGCCGGTACCACCTGACCAATCCGCAGAGCTTCTACAGCGCCGCTGCCGCCTGGGCCGTATCGCCGTCGCCCGGTGCGGGCTCGCCATCGCAAGCGCTGCCCACCACGTTGACCACCAATGCCCAGGGGCAGCAGGTCTCGACAGGACAGGTGCAGCCCATGTCCCCGATCTACCAGGAGATGCAGATTCCCGGACAGACCGGCCAATCGTTCACGCTGCTCAACGCCTTCGTTCCCGTTTCCAAGCAGAGCCAGATCCAGACCCTGACGGGCTTCATGATCGCCCAGTCGGATCCGGGCCATTACGGACGACTTGACATGTTCGTCACACCGCAGAATCAGCCGGTCAATGGTCCCTCGATCGTCTCGGCCAGCATCGCGGCGGATGCCGCGGTGTCCAAACAGATCACGTTGCTCAATACGGAAGGTTCGTCCGCATTGTTGGGCAACGTGCTCATGATCCCAATCGACAACTCCTTGCTCTACATCCAACCGCTGTACGTTCAATCGTCTCGGAACGCCTTTCCCAAGCTCCAACAGGTGGTTGCCGTCTATGGAAGTCAACCCGCCATCGCAAGCACGCTACAGGGGGCTCTTTCTCAGCTGTTCCAGGCTCCGGTCTCGACGACTCCGGGCAGCGGAGGAACCAGCACGCTCTCACCTGAGGTACGGACCCTGCTCGCTGACGCCGAACAGTCCTATCTCCAGGCGCAATCCGATCTGAAGACGGGGAATCTGGGGTCATACCAGTCGGAGATCAGCGCCATGGAAAGCGACCTTCAAGAGATCAGCGGGCTCACCGCCACGCCCGGGTCGGTATCGACCTCCCCCTCCGCAACGACGACGACCACCACGAAGCCGCCCAAGCCGACGAACCCAGCAAGTGCGGCCTCAACGACCACGACCAAGCCTTCCACTACTGGAACCGGGACCGCGAAGGCGATTGCTTCCGGCGGTACGGCGTCGCGGACAGAACCAGGGTGATGGGCCGGGAGGCCATTCCGATCGAGTTCGTTCCGAATTATCGAGTTCGTTCCGAATTGAGGGGCATCCGACCGCAAATACGGGTGGGCGCCGTCCACCGAGCAACCTCAGGCGCAATTCCCGGCTGAGGACGAGTAGCTTCGATGAGCCGTCGCATTAGGGGTGGGCGTCGTACGAGAGAGCATTGCGACGGGAAACAGTCGCAATAGGGGAAGCACCTCGACATGACCTGGTGTGCTAGGCCGGCTCGGCCGAGTGGTATCGTGAGAGCTTACGACGCGGGGTGGAGCAGTCTGGTAGCTCGTCGGGCTCATAACCCGAAGGTCGCAGGTTCAAATCCTGCCCCCGCCACCAAATCCTCTGGTTCTTCGCGCTCTGTTGCAAGTGCACAACGCTGTGACCAGCGGTTTTGCCTCACGACCTGCGGCGGAGATGCGAGTTTCTCGGGTGTTTTTCTCGGGGCCTTATCAACCTGCGTAGGGCATGCGTATGCAGGGTGTGCGCGGCGAGATGTGGCCGGTGAGCTGCGGGTTCGAGCGGGTGGGCTGTTGGAGGTCGCCCGGCGTGGCGCCGCTGCATACGCATGCATAGGGCATGCGTATGCACTGCCCTACTCAACGAGGTTTTCGGCCAACGGGCTGCCCCTGGCGCCCGGTCGGCAACGATCGCGGTTGCCCCAGCCGGACGCCGGAGGGTGTCGCGGATAGCGGGCCATCTTGGCGTGCCAGTTACCCGGGTGGATGTCCACGTCCGGGGCTGGGGGGGTGGGGTGGAGGGCCGGGGGCGCCTCTCCACCCTCGATCCACCCGATGATCCACCTGTGCTCCGATGTTCCGGGGGCCTTTCGCAGGGACGATGGAGGCGTTCGTCTACATCGTCAAGGAGGGGTCATGCCCACG
>DAHUZT010000111.1 GCA_027315005.1 Acidimicrobiaceae bacterium
GCTCAAGCTGCTACGCGTCGAGCTCGGTCTCGACCCCCCGCCAGCGCATCATGACCGAACCGAAGCACCACGGAGGACCACCAAACGCGCAGCAGCATGAGCTCGGTGACGCTCGATTTACAGGACGCTCAGGACTTGACCCGGGCCCCGAAGGGCCCTTCCAGGACCTTAGAGAGCCCCTGCTCTCGACGGTGGGGGTGGGGAGGTACGAGCCGACGCGGCTCCAGCGGATGCTCGACGATCGAAAGTTGGCCCCCGGTGGTTCCCCCAGATTTTGAAGTCGACTCCGGGGCCGCCCAGGTCTGCGCGCTGCCCTTCACCTGGCCCAATGATCAGCGGGCCAGTTGTTCTCTCGACGCTCACGGTAGCTCCCCTCCTCATGACTCGAAATTCGCATAGACCTCGGAGGCGATCTTGGGGTCTTGGAAGGCGACTTCAGCCGATTCCTATGGTTGGAATCCCTCCCGACGGAACGGAGCGTCTCGCCACTCGATTGCGGCCCTGAGTCCCTCTTTGCGGGCGATCGCCCCGAACTCCGAAGCGCGGGTCCGATCGGAGCCGCTCAGCTGGTGCCACTGCCACCCGGCCTGGAGATGGGTACGCATGCCCATGATCTCGTAGGCTTGGTTGACCGACGCTTTGTTGGCTGCCAGGAGGGCCGGATCCACCTCGGCGAGGGGACGGAGCTCACGCTCGGTCTGCTGGTCCAGCTTGTCGGCCGGGAAGCTCTTGGCCACCCAGCCCATCGCGGCCGCTTCCTTGCCGGTCACCGAGTTCCCGGTGAGCTGCAAGTACTTCGCCTGCGCCATCGTCAGCTTCCACGGGAAGTACAAGGTGTCGGGGGTCGACATCCCCCGCATGGGTGGGTAGCCGATCACGGCGTCGTCGGCCACGAACGCGATGTCGCACATCGACATGAGCTCGGTGCCCCCGGCCAGGCAGTAGCCGTGCACCTTGGCCACCACGGGCTTCATCAGGTCCCAGATGACCATCCAGTCCCGGTAGATGCTCCGAGCGTACTGGTCGCTCCACGAGTTGTAGTGCTCGGAAGCCAGCCAGCCCTCTGGCCGGACGGCCCGGTCGTCGGACAGGTCGTAGCCTGCCGAGAAGGCCGGTCCGGCCCCATTGATCAGGATGACGGAAACGGAGTCGTCCCGCTCGGCCTCTCGGAGCCTGTCAACCAGCTGACGGCGGAGCCCGAAGCTGAGTGCGTTTCGCTTCTCGGGTCGGTTGAGTGTGATCCGGGCGATTCGGTCGGTCACCGAATACACGATGAGTTCGTCCATTCCCGAGATCCTATGACCGACTGCGGATCGAAATCTCGGCGGATCGGCGCTTGACCTTTGGGACACCTCGGTCTTCCCCTCCCCCCGGTGTACCGTCCGCCACTTCGCAATTTGGTCGCCCCGTTGGTCGCTGCGGTACCGGGCTATCGTGCGCGGCATGGGGAGTTCCTTTGAGACGTTCACGAGTGCTCGGGCCACCGCAGCAGCCATCCGTTCGCGGGAGGTGAGCCCACTCGAAGTGCTCGACGCCTGTCTGGCTCGCGTTGATGCAGTCAACGACCGCCTCAACGCGGTGATCTGGCGGAACGTCGACGAGGCCCGAGCATCCGCCATTCGGGCGACCCAGGAGGTCGTCGACGCGTCGGATCCAGCGGACCTTCCCCCCTTCCACGGCGTCCCAATCCCCATCAAAGACCTGACGGCCGTCGCCGGGTGGCCGGTGACGTACGGGTCCTGGGCAGCTCCTGATGGCCCATCGGGCGAGAGCGAGCTGATCGTCGAGGCTTTCCTGCGCGCCGGCTTCGTCCTTTGCGGGCGCACCAACACCCCTGAGTTCGGCCCCATCACCGTGGCCGAGAACGACCGCTACGGGATCACCCGGAACCCCTGGGACCTCGATCGCACTCCTGGCGGCTCGTCCGGAGGCGCGGGAGCTGCCGTCGCGGGTGGGCTATTCCCCGTTGCCCACGGGAACGACGGTGGAGGTTCGATCCGCATCCCGGCTTCCTGCTGCGGGCTGGTCGGACTCAAGGTCAGTCGGGGACGGATCCCGACGCTCGTGAGTAGCTGGGAGGGAGGTTCCGTCGAAGGTGTCGTTACCCACGACGTCGCCGATACCGCCGCGATCCTGGACGTCACGTGCGGACCCGATCGGGGGCAGTGGTACAACGCCCCGAAACCAGAGCGGCCCTTCTTGGCGGAGGTTGGCTCCGACACCGGACGACTACGCGTCGCGGTGGTCGATCGGGCACCGTTCGGTCTTCCTCTTGACGCCGCCTGTGCCGAAGCCACTAAGGCGACGGCCACCACGTTGGAACAGCTCGGCCACCAAGTCGAGATCATCGAGTTCACCATTGCCGATGAGTTCGTCGCGTCCTTCCTGAACGTCGTGAACTCCAGCCTCGCTGACTACGACGTGGACTGGTCGAAGACCGAGCCGCACATTCGAGTCAATCGCACTACTGCCCAGGCGACCGACAGCCTCACCTATGTGCGCGCGGTTCACGATCTGCAGCGATGGAGCCGAGAGATTGTCGCCCGATGGGGTCGAGACTTCGATCTGCTACTCAGTCCGACGATGACAATCGAGCCACCACGGGCTGGCGAGGTCCTCGCGGCCGCACACGAAGGCGCCGCCAGCGGCGGCCCAGCATTGCAGGTGTTCCAGATGGCCGTCCTCACCGCTGGGTTCAACATGACCGGACAGCCGGCGATCTCTCTTCCGACCCATACAGCCTCGAGCGGCGTGCCGATCGGGGTGCAACTCGTCGGAGGCCCGTGGGAGGAAGCGGTGCTGATTCGGATCGCCACCCAACTCGAGCAAGCGATGCCCTGGTCGGCACGACGCCCGCCATTGTAGACGACAGCGGTAGAAGATAGATCCCGATGGACCTGGAAAAGAGCCGCTGGTGGCTGACCTAGCTTCGCAGGATGAGCGGGTTCGGGCGCGCGCGCTGCGCGCCGCCTGCCCATGTCGCGGATCGTCGACCACCTACGAGGAGTTCATGCCCATCCTTGCGGCCATGAAAAAGGATCCGAGTCCTGCCGTCCGCCGGGTGGCTCTCCCCCTCGAAGAGCACCTCCGCCAGGAGGATGAGCACGCCGCCGGCTACTTCTGGAACCCTCCGGGCGGGCACGGCCGACAGAGGCAGCCGGCGCGCGTCTTGGAGCAGGATCGCCCCCGTCGCCAATCAGCACTGGTTCGTCGCCAACACCTGGACTGACCTCGGCAAGCCAACAGCTGATCCGTCATTCCTTACCGCTGTGTCGCGTAGGTCATCTGTGAGTGCAGGCGCCGCGAGGGCCAAGTCCGGACACCTGGTCGTTGGAGGCGCAAAAGTGACCGGACTGGGCCGATGCACGTGGAACACGAGGCCGGGTCGTGACGTGGGTGAAGGCAGCCTTCCGAGCGCCACCAGCACTTGCGAGGTTCACCTCGTCGCAGGTCTACTCCAGGGCGACGAGATCGGACCGCTGGGCGAATGCCGCTGATGCCAGAGTGTTGAGTGCTCGGGTCGCAATACCACGACGGAGTCGCTCCAGGCGCACCCAGTAGGCGATTTCAGCCATAGGGTGCGTCGGCGCAAGGGTGATCCGGTCACGGACCCAGGCCGACTCATCCTCGTGCCGCAGGAGAAAGTAAATCGCTGTTGAAGATCGGTCAGCCCAGGTCTCCCGGTAATGGCCGCCTTCTGGATGGGGCATCAGTCCTAGAGCTTCGATGACGTCGCCAGCCTCCATGCGGACTCCTCCTATCTGGCAAGGTTCGGCGGCGGGCATAGCCTTGAGTGTCCATGACGGGACAAGACGAACCGAAAGACGTCATCGCCCGCGACGAGGATCTCCGGGGCTTCAGGGCTCTCCACCCGAATCCCTTCGAGGTTCGTCGCAAGCTGACCCCCGTCCAGGCAGGTCGAAGGCGTTCACCACTGCCGACCGCCAGGAGGCCAAGTTGGGGTAGCGCTCGGCCGGCGTTCGGCCCAAGCGCACCACCACGAGGTCGAGAGCCGGGCAGACCGTGATCGATTGACCCTCGTAGCCGGCGGCCCGGAAGGTGCCTTGGCCGTCGTTCTCGAGCCACCAGTGAGCTCCGTGCAGTCCGCCGTCGCTCGGATCTACCGAGCGGAAGCGGCGGGCGTGATCGACCCAGCCCTCGGGCAGCAGCCGGGTTCCGTCCCATACACCCGCGCGAAGGTAGAGGAGCCCGAAGCGTGCAAAGTCCCGAGCTGTTGCACGAAGGAAGGACGAGGCCACCCAGGTCCCCGCCGCGTCGAGTTGTGGGCGGGCAGATTTCATGCCGATCGGTGCGAAGAGGCGCCCGTTCAGGAACTTCTCGGTGCGCTCAGGCGCGAGGGTGCTGGCCACCACGCCGGCCAGCACGTTGCTGGTCCCGCTCGAGTAGTTGAACCGGGTACCCGGCTCAGCGGCGAGCGGTCGGTCGGCGGCGAAGTGGGCCACGTCGTCCCGACCGGGGCCGAAAAGCATGGGGAGGACGTCCGAAACGCGGTCGTCGACGTAGTCCTCGCAGAAGTCGAGACCGTCTCGCATCTCGAGGAGGTGCTCGGTGGTGATCGCTCGCCGGGGGTCGTCCGCCGTTCGCCATTCAGGAACTGGTGCAGGGGAGGCGGGGTCGAGCCGACCATCGCCCACCAAGATCCCGACGGCGGCGTGGAGCATCGACTTTGCCATCGACCAAGACGGCAGCGGAGTGTCACAGGTCACCGGCTCCGGTGCGCGGTCGAACCGTTCCACGGTACCCTGGTAGCGCTCGGCCACCAAGCAACCGCGGTGCACCACGACGACCGCTTGGGTCGCTGACAGCGGTCCGAGGTCGTCGAAGGCGGCGTCGAGGAGTGGCGCCAGGTCGACGCCTGAAGGCACCCCGCTCTCGGGCCACAACTCGGTTGGCCACCGGACGCCGGTGGGCTGGGACGGCAGTGGCACCGTTGAGCCACCAGAGGTCGGGTCCGACGTGAGGTTTCCGGGCACCGGGCCAGCTTCGCAGACCGGGCCAGAGCGCCGCCCCTCGGGAGGGCGGTTCGCCCGGGGGTCTTCAGAAACGGCCGAGCGATCTCCCGAGGCCACCTACGGGTTAGCGGGTTTGGTCGCTACTCCGATGTAGAGGTACCCGAACGGCCGAAGGAGGCGAGGACCCTCCATCTGGTCGTGGCGAAGCTCGTGGGCGACGAAGCCCGCCTGGCGCACGAGCTGTTCGATCGGGCGGTCGAGATGGCAGCCGGCTGCGACACGACGCTGGATCGGATTGAGCCGGCGCTGCCACTTGGCTGTTCCCTCGACCTCGGAGAGGCCGTGCTCCAGAAAGTGAAGTCTTCCTCCCGGTCTGAGCACCCGGTATAGCTCGCGCAGCGCGCGTGTGGGATCCGGGATGGTGCAGAGCGTGAACGTCGACAGCGCGTCGTCCACCGACGACGTTTCGAGGGGGAGGTCCTGGGCGTCGGACCCGACGAACTCGACCGGGATCCCAGCCGACCCGACCTTGCCGCCCGCCAACCGCCGGGCGACTGTCGATGGTTCGACGGCCAGGACCTTTCTCACCTCCTGAGGGTAGAAAGGAGCATTGAGCCCAGAGCCGAAACCGATCTCGAGGACCTCGCCCCGCAGCCCCGAGACCACCTGACCCCGGAGCTGGCGGATCTCGGTCGTGTCAAGAAGGAGGTTGGTGGCTCTCGGGACGACCTGTTCGCTCCAGACGCCCATCAGGTCCCCATCTTCGCGTGATCGAGACGACGACCCGCCGGGGCTCAGCGAGATCCTCGGCTCGGACACCCCCGGACGCTCTGCTCGGGGAAGATACCTGACCAAGGACGCGTGACGACCCGAATCGGATAATTCAGTCTGAAGATGCCCACGCCGTGAGAGGATTTGGGGTAGTGACCGCCGGCCGGGCCTGGGGGATTACCCCGACGGGTCCCCTGCATGGGGACATCGAGGTCGCCGGGTCGAAGAACGTGATCACCAAACTCCTTGTGGCGGCGCTTCTTGGCGACTCGCCGACCTGGATTGGGAATGCGCCTCGGATCGGTGACGTCGAGATCACAGCCAGCATCCTGCGGGCCGTGGGTGCCGGGGTCGCGGTCGAGGGCGACTCCGTCGCCGTCGATCCCTCCGAGGTGCACAACCGCCGCGTTCCGGTCCGGTACAGCGGGTTGAATCGCATCCCTATCCTCATGCTCGGACCGCTGCTGTGGAAATTGGGGGAAGCCTTCGTCCCTCTGATGGGTGGTGATGCGATCGGATCCCGGCCCGTCGACTACCACCTTGAGGGTCTGCGGCAGCTCGGAGCCGAGATCTTCCTCACCGACGAGGGTGTTGAGGCGAAGGCGAGCCACCTCCATGGCGCTCGAATACGGCTTCCGTTCCCGAGTGTGGGCGCAACCGAGACCATCCTGCTCGCCGCAGCTACCGCGCAGGGCCGAACCGTGCTCGAAAATGCCGCCGTCGAACCCGAGGTGGTCGAACTCGCGCTGTTCTTGCAGCGCATGGGCGCAGGCATCGAGCTTCAGCCTGATCGACGTTTTGTCATCGAAGGGAAGTCGGCCCTCTCCGGTGCCCGGCAGCGGATCGGTGGTGATCGAATCGAGGCCTTTTCGTATCTCATCGCCGGCTTGGTAACCGAGGGCACTGTGCGTATCGCCGGCTGTAGCCAAGATCGACTCGTGACCGCCATTTCTACGCTTCGGCGCATGGGGGCGAACATCGAGATCGGAGACGAGTCGATAAGAGTGACACCGAGCACTCTTAGCCCAATCTCGGTTCACACCAGCCCTCATCCGGGGTTCATGACAGATTGGCAACCCGCACTGGCCGTTCTCTTCACCCAGGTGTCAGGCATGTCCCTCATTCACGAAACCGTCTTCGAAGATCGTCTGGGTTACGTCGACGCCCTGAGGGAGATGGGAGCGGAGATTGAGCTCTACGACCAGTGCTTGGGTGGCGCAGCCTGCCGGTTTCACGAGGGCATGTGGCTCCACTCGGCGGTCCTCCGTGGGCGGACCGCGCTCGTGGGGTCCGAGATCGTGATGCCCGACATCCGAGCCGCCTTCGCCTATGTCCTTGCAGCGGCGGCCGCCTCTTCACCCTCCATTCTGTTCGGGGTCGAGCAGCTGGAAAGGGGCTATGACCAGGTCTCAGCCAAGTTCCGATCCCTGGGACTGCAGATCGACGAACTGTCATAGGCGGCGTGATCCCGGGTGGGTCCGACCCTGGAGATCCCGACTTGACCGGGGTCGGGAACCCGCAGAGTTCGGTGCCGAGGAGGAGGTATCTTCTCACCTCAGTGAGCTCGGTGGGTTTCGACGGCCGACAGCCTCGGTCGATCTGCGCGGAGGCCGAGTGCACAGACCTACGTGGCGCGTCAGTGTTCCTCGGCCGCGGTCATGAGCGCTTGAAGCATCGTCCCTACTGGGACCTGATCGAGGAGCGAAGGGCGCGTGGTTACGGCCCACACATGACGTACGGAAGCGTGATCGTCGTGCAGCCGACGAACCACAACAGCCTCAGGGAGAGCGATGGGATGAGCGCGACACCCAGACCGGCCGCCACGAATCCCTGGGCCGACCAGTACTCGTCGGCCTGCACGGTCCAGTTGGGGGAAAAGCCGGCTTGGCTGAAGGCAGCCATCGCGACTTACTGGCAGGACGAGGTTGCGCATTGGATATCGACCCAACGGTCCTCGGCCAGTCCCGAAGGTCGATGACTCGGCGGGAGGCCAGGCGATGTTTCCGAGGCAACACGACGCGGTAGGGATCGTCCAGAAGGTGGATTCAGCTCAGACCGTCCCGGGCACCGTCGCCCCGACCAAAGTCGGCGACGCTGACGGCCTCGACCTCGCCCTGGCGCACCAGGGGAATGGCGACGTCCGGTTCTGCTAGCCGTAAGGCCGCTTCGAGGTTCGGGAGCTCCTCCCCGGAGATGGTGGCGAGCGCCGGCGGGATCAAGGTGGGTGCAGCGGCACCTGTTGGCCCCACCCGACGTGGCGTTTCACGACCGTCTTGGTGCGGTCATAGACGATGGTGTGCGGCACGCCGCCGAAGTGCTCGAAAGCCCGGCGGTGACAGTCCCAGAAGCTGGCCAGATCCTGGCTGGTGACGAAACAGCTGAACGGGTC
>DAHUZT010000126.1 GCA_027315005.1 Acidimicrobiaceae bacterium
GCCCTGCAACTGACTGACCAGTGCGACCAGCTGGTCGTAGGTCGGAGCGTCAGAGGAAGAATCGCGGGTCGGAATTCCCCACGGTACGCGCGTCGATAGCGGAGGTGGTGGACGCGACCGTCAAGGGGCCTGAACAGTTACCTGGCATCTTCGGTTACGTAGACGACTTCCTGTTCGACGGTCTTCACATCTTGGTAGGTGAAGACGGAACTGTCATGGCTGAAGATGGATCGCCCTACCTCCAGATCGCAAGCGGGAAGTTCTGGGTGAACAACCATGCACATGTCCTGACCGGAGCGAAAGTGCCGACGGATGCTTTGTGGTTCGCCTTGCGGAGTGTCGCCGTCGACTCCGCGGTGACCGGAGCAGTGCAACCCAAGCTCAGCATGGGACGCCTATCGGCGCTGGAGATCACCTACCCATTGCAGCCCGAACCCTTTGAGGAGACCGCCTCAGCCTGCATCCAGCACGTGATTCGGTGTCGCTCAGGAATGGAGACCCTGGGACAACTCAGAGCGTTCTTGCTCCCGCTGCTGCTCGACGGGTCACTTCGTGTGCAACCTGCCCAAGGTGCTGAGGGGGAGATCTCATGAGCTGGCTCGACGAAGAGGACATCGAGCTCAACGCGCTCGACGAGCTTGCTGCGATCGGCTGGGATGTGCGCTTCGGGCCGGACATCTCCGGCGGTGGGGACGACCCATCGCTCCAAGAGCGCACAAGCTTCGGTGAAGTCATCCTCGCCGGTCGGCTCGCCGCCGCTCTGGCTCGACTCAACCCCAGCGTGGACGCCGTCCACCTTGAGGAAGCGGCGCTGCGCCTGCGCAAGGCCGAGTCCCAGAGCCTCATCCACGAGAACCTCCGAGTCCACAAGCTCCTCACCGGTGGGTGCCCGGTGGAGCACGTGGATGCAGCGGGGGACACGCGCGGAGTGCAGGTGCGCTACATCGACTTCGACGATGTCGTGGCCAACGACTTCGTCGCCGTCAACCAGTTCGCATTGAGGCGCGGCCAGTACAGCCGGCGGATGGACATCATCGCCTTCGTCAACGGCATCCCGGTGTCCGTGCTCGAGCTCAAGTCGCCCACCAAGCGGTGGGCGACCATCAAGGGTGCATGGCGGCAGCTTGGCACCTATCAGCGTGAATTCCCGGAGCTGTTCGCATCGTGTGCCGTCCAAGTCGTAGGTGATGGCCTGTTCGCCGCGGCCGGGACGGTGGGTGCCCCCCTCCAGCACTTCGCTCCGTGGAAGACCATCGACTCCGAGGACCTGGCACCGCCCGAACTCACGGACCTTCAGGTACTGATCAGGGGTGCCTTCGAACCCGGGCGCCTGCTCGACCTCATCCGCAACTTCGTGTCGTTCGTGACCGAGGACGGTCACCTGGTTCGGAAGGGAGCCAAGTACCACCAGTTCTGGGCCGTCAACTACGCAGTCGAGTCGGCAGTGGCCGCGTCCTCCGGGGGTGACCGCCGGGGGGGCATCGTCTGGCACACCCAGGGGTCCGGTAAGAGCTTGGAGATGCTGTTCCTCGCCGGCAAGCTGATGCGTGACCCGCGCATGAAGAACCCGACCATCGTGATGCTGACCGATCGCAACGACCTGGACGACCAGCTGTACGGCGAGGTCTTCGCTCCGGACGAGCTCCTCCCCGAGGCACCCGTCCAGGCCGAGTCCTCAAGCGACATGCGGACTATCCTCAAGCGTCCGGCCGGCGGCATCGTCTTCACCACCATCCAGAAGTTCCGGGCGGAGGCCAAGGGTGACCGGCACCCGTTGCTGAGCGACCGCCACAACATCCTCGTCATCGCCGACGAGGCCCACCGCTCGCAATACGACTTCGTCGACGGCTTCGCCCGGAACCTCCGAGACGCACTCCCCAACGCCACCTTCGTAGCCTTCACCGGGACTCCGATCGAGGCGAATGACCGCTCGACCACGGAGATCTTCGGCGACTACATCTCGGTGTACGACCTCACGCGTGCCGTGAACGACAAGGCGACCGTGCGTATCTACTACGAGTCCCGGCTGGCCCGGGTGTCCATGGCTGCTGACAGTCGCAAGGTCCTCGATGAGGGCGTCGATGAGGTACTCGAGACCGAGGAGAGCGAGACCGCCAAGAAGCAGGCCAAGTCCCGCTGGGCGCGTCAGGTCGCCGTCGTGGGGGCTCATGACCGCATCGAGGAGGTCGCCGCGGACCTCGTTGCCCACTGGGAGCAGCGCTCTGAGATGTTGCTGGGTAAGGCGATGATCGTCTGCATGAGCCGCCAGATCTGTGTCGACCTCTACGACGAGATCATCAAGCTCCGGCCGGGGTGGCACTCCGACGACCCGGCCAAGGGGAAGATCAAGGTCATCATCACCGGCTCGGCCAACGACCCTGAGGAGCTGACCAAGCACGTCCACTCCCGAGACACGCTGCGGCTGCTGAAGCGCCGGGCGAAGAAGGTCCTGACCAAGGAGGAGGTGGCCGAGGGCCACGAGGAGCTTGAGATCGTCATCGTCCGAGACATGTGGCTCACCGGGTTCGACGCCCCGGTGATGAACACGATGTACGTAGACAAGCCGATGAAGGGCCATTCGCTGATGCAGGCGATCGCACGGGTGAACCGCACGTTCCGGGACAAGGAAGGCGGCCTCATCGTCGACTACATCGGCATCGCCACCAACCTCCGAGAGGCGGTGGCGCGCTACACCAAGGAAGACCAGGACAAGGCTGGCATCGACACCACCGCGTTCGCGACGGTGGCTATCGAGAAGCACGACATTGTGGTCGGCATTCTCAACCCCGTGACGTGGAGTTCGGACCCCGCCAAGCCACGGGCAGAGCGCATCGCCACGCTCCAACGCCTTGTCCAACACGTCCTGGGGGACGTTGACCGCAAGGAGCGCTTCCTCATCCAGTGCCGCAGCCTGCTCGCGGCGTTCCAGATCGCCGGGGCCAGGGACGAGGTCCGCCCCATCACGAACGACGTCAAACTCTTCGCCGCGGTCTACGGGCAGGTCGCCAAGACCGACCGCACCACCGCCGAGGGGGAAGACCGCGACGAGGCGTTGGACACTGCCCTCAAGCAGCTCGTCAACGACGCCATCGCCGCGGACGGGGTCATCGATGTGTTCGGCGGCCTGGGCCTTCCAAACCCAGAGATCGGAGTACTGTCCCCCGAGTTCCTGGACAAGATGAAGAAGGGGGCGAAGACCAACCTCCAGTTCGAGATAATGAAGAAGGTGCTCAGCGAGAAGCTCCGGGCCATCCGCAGTGAGAACATCGTCGAGGCCCGCTCGTTCTCCGAGATGCTCGACGCCTCCATCCTGGCGCTCCAGAACCGTCAGATCACCACGGCGCAGGCCATCCAGGAGCTCATCGCCTTGGCCGAGGAGATGAATAGGCGGGCAGAACGCGGCGATGCCCTGGGACTGGCACCCGACGAGATCGCCTTCTACGACGCCATCACCCAAAACGGATCGGCGGTGCTCGAGATGGGTGATGAGACCCTCCAGCAGCTCACCCACGAGCTCGTGGAGGTGGTCAAGAAGAACAACAAGCTCGACTGGACCAAGAAGGAGACGGTGCGGGCATCCATGCGCGCTGCGGTCAAGCGGCTGCTCAAGCGGTACAAGTACCCGCCGGATCGCCAGGAGTCGGCTGTCTCCCTCGTCGTCGAGCAGGCGGAACTCTTCGCACAGTCCTCAGTGGGCTGAGCACTCTCGGGGCTCCCCAAGCCAGATACCTTCGTCTGGCTCGACGGCACGACCCCGCCCCTCGGCACCCACTTGCAAGCCCCCAGCCCACCGAGAACCTCCAACCGGCGTTCGGTTCGTTGGCGATGGTGCGGACTATTTTATAGCCCGCACCATCGCAGGGGCGGGGGCGGGCAGGACCTGCATCGGCCGGCCGGCGGACTCATTGCGGCGGCAGCTTCTCCGCCTCGTCACGCGACGTGCGGGCCAACCGACTTGCCGCCTGGGCCATCTCGAGTGCTGTGCCGGGGCTGTCGCGGCGGAAGCTGGCGAAGAGCTCCCAGGCGTGTGGGTCGTCGCCAATAGCCTGCGTTGCTTCGAGCATCCCCTCGAACGAGGCATCCGGGGTGGCTTGGAGCAGCTCGATGGCTAACGAACACTGCGCGTCAGTGTGCCTCACGATCGCCGTTGACGACACCCAGTCACCCTCTCGGTGTCTGCTGTCGAGGTACTCGGCGGCCTCAGCCTGTTGTTCCGTGAGCGGCCAGATCGTCGCACGCAGTCCATCGGCCCCGGCCGCCGCGAGAACTCAAGGCAGGTGCCAGCGGACTCGATTGACAGGTTGCTGGCCTCCAATCCCAGGTGTTCGAGCACCGTGACTACACCCAGGCCCTCATCCAGAATCAGCCAGGTGTCATCGTGCGCCAGGTGCAGCGCCCAGGCCGGGGCCGAGTCCAGGACGTGTTCTGCGTCCGCCATGGCGGCAACGCGTATGGCGTCGTCTTCGGTCGAAAGGTCAAACTCCCGCCGAAAGTGCTCCATCCGGGAAGCATCGCACGATCAACCACTGAACCCCGTGAGGCCATCGTCGAACGACAAGCCCCTTTGACGTAACGCTGGCACCGGCCCGGGTCGGGAACCATCCACCGCGCGTCGGCCCGCGGCCGCCAAGATGGCTCAGGAGCAAAGGAGGACCCCCTCGGGGGCCCTCCTTTTTAGGTACATCTATCTCACCTTGCTACCGAACTCAGCCTGGATCCACCGATCGGCACCGGGTGGGTCCCGGGATGGCGATGCCCCGGGGTCCGTTCAGGTAAGTGGGTGCCGTCGCCACCGACATCACAGCGGGAAGCCGAAGGTGGACGTGGCTGACCAGAGGTTCGGTGT
>DAHUZT010000001.1 GCA_027315005.1 Acidimicrobiaceae bacterium
TCCCTCTTCCTGGCCGATCGGCGGTCGGGCTCGTGGCTCAGCCTGTGCGGAGCCGTGGCAGTCGCCGTCATCGGCAGCTACTCCTCCCTGGAGGGGCTGTTCATCTGGGTCGCGGTCCTCGCCCTCCTGCTCCTCCGCCGCAGGCCGCGGGCTCAGATCGTTGCGTGGATCGGGGCCGCCGTCGTCACCGTCACCCTCTATCTCGTCAATTTCGACTTCAGCACATCAGGGGGCAGTGCGTCGTACACGATCAGCCATCTCGCAGCCACGATCAGGTACTTCTTCTCGGTCATCGGTGACGTGATCAGCGCGCCAGTCGGTACCTCCCCGGGTGCCGGCAGCGACATCGATCTCGTGCTCGGCGTCGTGGTCTTCGCGGTCGCGCTCTGGGCCGCGGTGCGGGTTGCCGTGCGGGCTGCGGTCCGCAACCGGTCAGGTGGCGGTCCCATCGGGGTCGCGCTGATCTCCTTCGGTCTGCTGTTCGCTGCCGCGAGCGCGGTCGGGCGGACCCGCCTCGGCCTCGCCAGCGCGGGGCGCTTCTCCATCTTCGTTCTGACCATCTGGGTCGGGGCCTACCTCGCCCTTCTCGCTCCCGCGCCGGGTCGAGCGCTGCGGTGGTGGTGGAACCGGTGGTGGCACCGGGCGGTCGGATCGGAGCCCCGATCGCCGGCTTCCGCGCCGGAGCCGAGTCGGAAGGTCGGCGCAGTGTTGCTGACCGTCTTCCTCGGGCTGTTGGCCGTCCAGGTCGGGTACTCCTACCACCGTGGGCTGGCCGACGGGCGCGCCTGGCACAGCGAGGAGAGCACCATCGCCGACGTCACCGCCAACATCGGCCGGTCCTCCAATTCCATCGTCCAGGATCAGCTGGGGGCCTACTCCACCGGCTTCATGCGACAGATGGCCGCGTTCGAACGGTCGCACCGGCTCAATCTCTTCTCCACCGCCGAGGCGGCCCACTACCGCCGTCTCGGGTTGTTCGCCGACCTCAACGTCAAAGTCGTACGGCCTGCCGACGGCGCGGTCGTGTCGGGCACCGCCCTGCTCGACGCCTCGGTGGGCGAACCCGCGTCGACCGTGCAGTTCGTCCTGACCGGAAGGTCGCTCCACCAGACGGTCATCGGTACCGGCCGCCAGACGTTCGATGGATGGATCGGCCTCTGGGATACGGCCACCGTCCCGAACGGCACCTACTCGCTGCGTGCCCGGCTGGTCCGTGCCGGTGGCACGACGGTGTCCAGCTCGGCGGTCTTCATCCAGGTGAGGAACCGGTCCTCGAGGTAGCAACGGTGCAGTCCGGGGCAACGGTCGATCGGTCGCACTGGAGCAGCGGTGGTCACGCGATCGGAACCTCGTGTCGACGGAGTGCCCCGCGCGCTGGCTGATCTACGAGTCGAAGGGGGACCACGAGCCCAGAGCGGGCAGCGAAGCCATGGTCGCAGCGCTGAACGTCGCCGGGTGCAACGTGACCGAGACGATCGTTCCCGGTTTCGGGCACGGCTACCACCTGTTCAGGTCCGCCGAGGCGGCTCTTCTGGTCGCGCTGGGCGGGTGATCGGGGCACTCGTTCCCGGTCGGGAGGATCGGTCGTCTCCGGTCGGAGAACACTTTCGAACGCCGTCCAACAGGTCGGCGACGAGGATGCCGGCCAGCTGCCGATCGAGAGGCTGGTGCCCCATGATCAGCCGGTAGTAGATCGGGGCGTAGAGCTGGTCCATCAGGACGGTGAGGTCGGCATCGGCCCGGACCTGGCCCCGACCGACCGCCCGTTCGAGCACGGCAATTGCGGCCGCGCGCCGGGGTTCGAGCCATCGGGTCCGGAGGGTCTCGGCGAGGGCCGGATCACTCTGGGCCTGCCCGATGAGCTCGGCCATCACCACCCCGGGTCGGCCGTCGAAGGCGCCGATGAGCCGTTCGAGCTGGGCGGTGAGGTCGAGGTCCACGTCCCCGCTGTCGGCCACGTCGATCGTGTGCCGGAAGCGGTGGAAGTACGCGTCGATCGCCACCGACCCCCGGCTCGGCCACCACCGGTAGATGGTCACCTTGCTCACCCGGGCCCGTGCGGCGATTCCCTCGATGGTGGCGGCCGCCAGCCCACCCTCGAGCAGCAGGTCGGCCGCCGCCTCGAGTACGGCGAGGCGCACCGGCTCGCTGCGGGGACGGCCCCGGCGCGGGCGGCTCCCTTCAGACCCCCTCCGGATCTCCGGAGGGGGGTCCGATCCGGGAGGGAACGCCACTCGGGCCACCGAAAGACCCTATACGGTCCGACCTCATATCGTGAACGTTCCGTTCAGGTGAACGGTATAGTGGAGGCCGACCCCAGATCAGGATGCACCTGCCCGTGACCGGCTCCGCCTCAGAGACGACCGCCCCGCTCGGCAACGGCCTCGTTCTCGTCTTCGCGGTGGCCTGCGGGCTGTCGGCGGCAAACCTGTACTACGCCCAGCCGATCCTCGACACCATCGGAAAGGCTTTCGGCACCAGCCCGGCCACGACCGCGCTCGTCGTCACCCTGTCCCAGATCGGGTACGCCGCCGGGCTGGCCCTGCTCGTGCCGCTCGGCGATCTGGTGGACCGCCGGAGGCTGGTGCCGATCGTGCTCACGGCCACCACCGCCGGCCTGGTCGTCTCGGCTCTGGCCCCGTCCATCGGGGTGCTGATCGCGGTGGCCCTGATCGTCGGGGCCGGTTCGGTGGCCGCCCAGGTCCTGGTGCCCATGGCCGCCTCGTTGGCCGACGACGAGCACCGCGGTCGGGTGGTGGGCACCGTGATGAGCGGGCTCCTGTTGGGGATCCTCCTCGCCCGGACGGTCTCCGGCCTCGTGGCCGGGGTGTCGAGCTGGCGCGTCGTCTACGTCATGGCCGCCGGTCTCACCGTCGTGATGGCACTGGTGCTGAGCCGTGTGCTGCCGCCCGAGCACCAGCGTCCGCGCATCGGCTACGGATCGTTGCTGTCCACCTCCGCCAGGCTGTTCGCCACCGAGCCCGTCCTCCGTCGCCGCGCCCTGTTCGGGGCGCTGGGCTTCGCCGCCTTCAGCGTCTTCTGGACCACCATGGCATTCCTCCTCGTTGGTGCCCCCTACCACTACGGCGACATCACGATCGGCCTGTTCGGGCTGGTGGGAGCCGCGGGGGCGCTGTGCGCCAGCGTCGCCGGTCGTTGGGCCGACCGGGGATGGACCAGGGCGACCACCATCGTCTTCGCCACGTGCACCTGTGGCTCGTTCCTCCTCTTGTGGTGGGGTGGGCGCAGCCTCTTCCTGCTCATCCTCGGAATCATCATCCTGGACGTCGGGGTGCAGGGTCTCCAGGTCACCAACCAGTCGATCATCTACCGCCTCGCACCCGAGGCCCGCAGCCGGGTCAACTCGGTCTACATGGTGTGCTATTTCGCCGGCGGCGCCATCGGATCGGCTCTCGGCAGCGCGCTTTACGACAGCCACCGGTGGGCCGGCGTGTGCCTGCTGGGCGCCCTGATCGGTGCCGTGGCCCTCGCCGCCGCGGCTGGCGATGCCGTCGGCCGCCGAGCCGGGCCGGTTCGCTCATCCGGCCCGGTCCCAGAGTCGCCCGGGTCTGATCCCGAGAGCCACCAGGCGATCGAGCTCGGCGGTCACCGCCGGCAGATCGGTGGCGTGGGTGACGCCCACCAGCTGTGACCCGGTGGCGACCACCCGGACCGGAAGACCCTCGCCTGCGGCCACCCTCGCCGCGATCACCTCGGGCAGGAGCACCTCTGCTCGGGGCGGCCCGCCCTCGCTGGCCCCCCCGGCGACCGGCGCACCCACCGCGAGGCCAGAAGCGGCCATCGCCCCGGCGAGCACGGACCAGATCTCGGGCTGGAACCCCCAGAGGTTGACCGAGGTCAAGAGGGCGCCGTCGAGGACCTCCGGCTGCCAGCCGTCGCCTGAGGTGAACGAGCTGCCGTCGGCAGATCGGGCGACCTGGCGGCGCTCGGTCAGGGCGGTGAGGTACCCGCGTCGGTCGAGCTCGCAGATGCCGCGGGTCACCGGATCGGTAGTGGTGACCGTGGAGCGGAGGGCGTAGGCGACCAGGACGTGCTCGTCGTCGCGCGCCTGGACGGCCTCGGCGGCTGCGGCCATGGCCGCTTCACCATAGACGTCGTCGGCGTTGGACACGGCGAAGGCGCGCTCGGGGTCGAGTGTGCTCCGAGCAGCCAGAACGGCGTCGACGGTGCCGAGGGGGAGCGGTTGCTCCGCGAAGTCGACGGGGACCGATCCGGGCCAACACCGCTCGACGTGGTAACGGACGGCCGGACCCGTCTCGGGGTGGAGGACGAAGACGATCCGCCCGAACCCGGCAGCCACCGCGTCGCTGCCGAGGAGGTCGATGACCGCCTCCCCTCCGGGTCCGACCGGTGCGAGGGGCTTGCAGCCTCCATAGCGGCGGGCCTGACCGGCGGCGAGCACGACCAGGGCCGGAGCCTCCCGGGTGCTCACCCGCCCCAGTGCAGCACGGCACTCGCCCAGGTCATGCCGCCCCCGAACCCGGTGAGCAGAACGTGGTTGCCGGGTCGCAGCCGTCCGGTCTCCAGGGCGTCGGCCATCGCGAGGGGGATGGAGGCCGAGGAGGTGTTGCCGTAGCGGTCGATGACCACGACGGATTTCTCCTCGGGGATGCCCAACCGCTGGCCGGCGGCCTGGATGATCCGCAAGTTGGCCTGGTGGGGGATCATCAGGTCGATGTCGTCCACGGTCAGTCCCGCCTCGGCGATGGCCTGGGCCGAGGACTCCACCACCACCCGGACCGCCTTTCGGAAGATCTCCTTGCCGTCCATCGAGAGGTAGCCACCGTGGTCGCACTGGAGCAGGTGCCCCATCGACCCGTCCGCGCCAAGCTTCCACGAAAGCAGTTGGCCCGGTCCGTCAACCGCCTCGAGCACCACGGCACCGGCTCCGTCGCCGACCAGCACGGCCACCGAGCGGTCGTCCCAGTCGGTGATCCGGCTGAGGGTCTCCGATCCGATGACGAGCAACCGCTCGGCACCGATGGCCAGCATGCCGTGGGCCACGGTCAGGGCGTACACGAAGCCCGAGCAGGCGGCGTTCACATCGAAGGCACCGGCCGGAATGCCGAGCCCGTCCTGGACGGCGGCCGAGGTGCCGGGCACGATCTGGTCAGGGGTGGTGGTCGCCAGGATGACCGCGTCGATCTCGTCGGGGCGCCTTCCGGCCCGATCCAAGGCGACCCGCCCCGCCTCGATGGCGAGCCCAGATGTGGTGCCTCCGAGGTGCCGTTGGCGGATGCCGGTGCGCTCCCGGATCCAGGCATCGCTGGTGTCCATACTGACCGACAGGTCCTCGTTGGTCACGATCTTGTCGGGCAACGCTGTGCCCCATCCGGTGACGACACCACCGCGGGCCACCTTCATCGGGTTCCGGTGCATCGGGTTCTGGTGCTCACGGATCAGCCTGCCTCCAGGACGTGGATGCCGATGAAGGCCGCATCCGTCGGGGTCTCGTCATACCCGATCATGCCACCGGTGTTCGCGGCCACCGCCAGTCGGGCCCCGTCCACCTGACGACGACCGGCCCGGTCACGCAAATGGGTGGCCAGTTCGACCACCTGGGCGATCCCGGTCGCACCAAGGGGGTGGCCACGGGCCACCAGGCCACCGCTCGGGTTGACCGTCACGTCGCGGCCACCGAGCGAGGTCGAACCGGACAGCGTTGCCGGTCCGGCGTCGCCCGGCTTGAAGAAGCCGAGCGCTTCGAGGGCGAAGAGCTCTTCGGGGCTGGTGGCGTCGTGGAGCTCGACCACGTCGACGTCGGCGGGGTCGATGCCGGCTTCGTCCCAGGCGGCTGCGGCCGTCTCTGCCAGCCGGTCGTGGTAGTCGAGGTCACCGTTGCCCGACCGGATGGTGCTCGACCGGATGGCCGGCGCTCCGGCCGACGGAGCCGTCGACAGCACCACGGCCGCGCCCCCGTCGGTGAACGACGAGCACATCAGACGGGTGAGGGGCGCCACGATGGCCGGAGCACCGAGCACCTCCTCCATGGTCACCTCGGACTGGAACTGTGCGTGCGGGTTGAGCGCTCCGTGACGACGGGCCTTGACCGCGGCCGCCGCGAACTGCTCGACGGTCGTCCCCCGTTCGGCGAGGAGGGTCCTCGCCCACCCGGCGTTGAGCGCCATCAGCACCGAGCCGGAGGGGTTCTCGAGCTGCTGGTGCATGCGGAGCCGGTCGATCCGAACCACCCCGTCCTCCACACCCGCCAGAGTTGCTGCCCGGTCGCCGGTCCACATCTTTTCGACGCCGACCGCGAGCACGGTGCCGGTACCACCGAGCGAGGCGCAGGTGGCCAGATGGAGGGCCGAGGACCCTCCGGCGCAGGAGTTGTCCACGTTGACGATCCCGGCGTGGCGCAGCCCGGCCGACCGCAGGAAGGACTGGCCCCTGATGCAACCCTGGTCGTCGAGGCGCCCGGCGGTGGCGTTTCCGAAGACCACCAGGTCGACCTGGCCGGCCTCCATGCCGGCGTCTTCGAGGGCGTCGGCGACGACCCGGTGGGCTATCTCCTCGATGGCCCGGTCGCGGCGGTTCATCGGGGTCGTGGCTGCGCCGACGATGCGCACGGTTCTGTCCATTGGATCCTCTTCAGCTCGGCGATGCGGTGGTCGGGTCGGTGGGCGCGAGCGCCCGGGCGAGCTCGGTGAACTGATCGAGCGGATCGTCAGCGGTCACATAGAGCACCACGTGACGAGCGCCGGCCTGCCGGTAGCGGGAGATCGTCCCGGCCACCTCGTCGGCGGTGCCGCTCACCAGGTGGCGCTGGAACGCCTTGGGGGGTAGCCCGTACAAGGACCCCATCCAGTCGGTCCCCCGACCGAGGGCGGTGGCCGGGTCGTCGTCGACCGAGACGAACAGCACCATGGCCGGGGTCACCGCGTCCGCCGGCCGACCGCGGCGGTCGATCTCCTTGGCCAGGCGCTCGAGGGCGTGTCCGTACTGATCGACGGAGAGGAAGAGGGGCATCCAGCCGTCGGCCAGGGTGGCGGCCCGGCACAGGGCCGCCTCGGAGGAGCCGCCGACCCAGACCGGGACGGGTTGGGGGGCGGGGAGCTGCCGGTAGCGGGCGGTGGGGGTCTCCGCCCCCTGGTCGGCCCCGGCGTCGCCCGCGGCGTCGCCGCATTCGATGCCGGCCTCGATGCCGGTCGACCATGAGCGGCGTAGCTCGGCGATGCCCTCGTCGAGCTGGCGACCTCGGGAGGTGAAGTCGCCGCCGGCCTGCTCGTACTCACCCCGGTGGACGCCCACCCCGGTGCCGAGGACGAACCGGCCCCGGGACAGGAGCTGGATCGAGGCGGCCTGCTTGGCCACCACCGGAGCCTGGCGCAGGGGGAGCTGCACGACGCAGGTGCCGAGGGTCGCCCGCTCGGTGGCGGTGGCGGCCACGGTCAGCGCGGTCATGCACTCGAGGTTGGGCCGGTGCCAGAAGAGGTGGTCGCAGGCCCACAATGCATCGGCGCCGGCCGCCTCCAGCCGGGTGCACGTCGACCCGAACGCGCCGATCGGGTCGCACCGGTCGGACGGTGGTACGGCCCAGGGTGGCTCGGAGTCCTGGACGAAGGTCGGGAGGATCAGCCCGATCGGCCCCGGTCGGTCCGCGTCACGCTCGTTGGGCACACGCCATGTTACCCAGCCGGGCTCCGGGGGGTACCCGTTGATCGGGCAGATTCATCGGCCAGATTCATCGGGCGGATTGATCGGGCGGATGCCGGTGCACGGACCCCTTGCCCGACGCGGCAGACTGGGGGCCGGACAGAGCGGCCCGCACCGTCCGGTGGTCGGCGGGGGCTGCGGCACCGGCCGGGTGGCCGGCGAGAGGACGGACCGTGGGAACAGACGAGCAGGCCGCGGCTGGCACAGACGAGCAAGTCTCACCCTCCGCGCACCCCGAGGGCGAGCTGGACGACGTCGAGAGGACGGACCGGCTCTCCAAGCTGACCGGCCTGATGGAGCTGATGCGACCGGCGGTGCAGGCCGACGGGGGAGATCTGGTCCTCGTCTCGGCCGACGTCGCGAGTGGGGTGATCGAGGTGCAACTCCAGGGGTCGTGCAGCTCGTGCGCGATCAGCTCCTCCACCCTGCAGGGTGGGGTCGAGCGCATCCTGCGCGACCGGCTTCCCTGGGTCACAGAGGTCCACGGCAGCCTCGACGACTCGATCGATCCCTTCGACAGCGAGTCGTTGGGTCGGGGGGGCTACGTCCCGAGCTTCTGACCTCCACCCGGGCCGGGCACCGCGACGCTGCGCTGCCCGGCGGATCCGATCTCGGAGGTGACCGGGTCGGCGCCGCCGCCCTCGCTCGACACCACCAGCGAGGTCCGGCCCGTCACCTGCGTCCGGAGTGCGGTTCGATCACCCGAGCGGTTCGGGCCTCGGGCCGGGCCACCACGGCCAGTGAGCGGCAGATCGGGGTGTCCGGGGCCCGCTCGACTCGAACCCAGACCGAGCCGTAGGGGAAGTTCGACGCCTCACCGTCGTCGACGTAGAGCGAGCGACAGCCCTGGAGGTCGAACAGCTCGCCCATCGGGGCCTCCAGCGGCAGCGAAGTCCCCCGTCGCACGTCGCGGGTGAGCGGGTGCCCGGTGAGGTCGCTCAGCTCCTGTTGGAAGCCGACATAGTGAGCGGCCTGGACCTGGGTCCAGGCCGCGGTCGGGGTGACCGCCACGCCCAGGCTGGCCAGCGCCTCGAACAGACCGACGAGCACCACCAGGACGAAGGCGCCGGCCCGGAGCCGCTTCGGGCGTCCGGCCAGCCTGCGCCAGATGTCGACCATGCCGATGGAGCCGGCGAGGATCGCCACTGGGAGCAGATCGGCGACGAAGCGCTCGTCGATCCACCCGAAGACCATCACCGCCCCCGCGGTCACCACTGTGGCGGCGAGGAGGATCCGGAGGGCCCCGAGCGCAGCAGTGCCGCGTCGGGCGAACGCGGCCACCGTTCCCCACAGTCCGGCGAGGACGAGGAGGGGCATGGTGGCCGTCGCCGCGGCCGCCGGTGCCCTGAAGAAGAGCTCATTGTCGATGGCACGGCTCCCCGTCCCGAGGTCGGGAAGGGTCACGTAGGGGAAGATCGAGCTCAGCCGGATGTTTGTCGGATCGACGTACTGGGCCAGCGTGATCGGGAGGAAGCGGGCGCCGAAGTAGTGGCCCCGGTTGAAGTTCTGCAGGTGCAGGGCGCGGAAGAGGAGCTGTTCCCCGGCCGGGAAACCGAACAGCAGTCCGAACTTGGCGAGGTCGACAGCGCACCCCGCACCGAGTGCTACCGCCCCGGCGGCGGCGAGGAGCAGTGCAGAGCGCCACTTTCCCGCTCTGTGGCGTCCGGCGCCCAGCCATGCGGCGAGCGCGAACGTGGCGGCGACGCACGCATAGCCGGTCGTGCTCCGGTTGAGATTGGTGAGCGTGACGAGGACGCCGGCTGCGACAATCCGTCCCCCAGACGGGCGCTCGGCGACCCCGAGCAGGCAGAACAGGCTGGCGCAGGCCAGCGCCACGCTCCAGGCCAGGTCCTCGGTGTAGACCTCGGGCCGTGACGCCAGGAAGAGCAGGACCGAACCCGATGTCACCGAGAAGAGCAGGGCGCCCTGCGAGAGCGCCTCGGACCATCCGAGGGGTGCGGCCGCACCGACGGTGACCGTCCGGATCCTCCAGAGCAGGAGCGAGGCGAACGTGGCGGTGACCACCCAGGCGAGTCCGATCGACGGGGCGGTCAACCTCCCGTCCAGGGAATGGGTGAACACCAGCAACGGCATCCGGACGAGAGAGGGGAAGATCCCGAAGTAGGTGTAAGTCCGACCGCCGTGGACGAACCCCTCGAGGCCGATGCTGCCGTTCGGGACGGACAGGTGGCCGTGGAGCATCGCCCGTGCCTGCTCGTCGTAGATGCGGTCGTTGGAGTCGACCGGTCCGTAGGTGCGCAGGAGCTGGATCGAGCCGCCCCACAGATCGAAGAGCACCCAGCCCGAGGTGACAGCCGATGCCAAGAGGGTGACGGCGGACACGAGGGAGTACCGACGGACGGCGGCGTCCACCCGCACCTCGCCTGCCGGCCCGGGTCCCTCCGGCCCGGTTCCTGCATGCTCGGGTCCCACCCTAGGGCCACGGCGCACCCGGACTGTCTAACGGCGATGGTCGAAAGGAGCAAGGCCGAGAGCGCATCGGGCTCGACCACCCCCGAAGCGCGGCTCGCGGCCGGAGTCGGGCCCTCGGGCACCACCGTCCCGGGGGCAGTTTCGCGGGTGATGGCGGAAGGCATACGCTGGTGCGGGCCGGCCGACGGAGGGGATGGCGCGATGGCGACGGGGAAGAAGAAGAGGATCGGGGTGCTGGTGGTGGCGTACAACGCCGCCACCACGCTGGCGAAGGTGCTCGACCGGATCCCCGACGAGGTCCGACCGGACATCGCCGAGGTGATCGTCAGCGACGACCACAGCCAGGACTCGACCTACCTGGTCGGACTCGGCTACCAGCAGATGTCCGACCTGCCGATCACCCTGCTCCGCCAACCGGTCAACCTGGGATACGGCGGCAACCAGAAGGTCGGCTACGAGCTGGCCATCGAGCACGGGCTCGACGTCGTGGTGATGCTGCACGGAGACGGCCAGTACGCCCCCGAGTCACTTCCGGACATCCTCGGCCCGCTGGTCGCGGGTGAGGCCGATGCGGTGTTCGGGTCGAGGATCATGGTCAAAGGAGCGGCCCGCAAGGGGGGGATGCCCCTCTACAAGTACGTCGGCAACCGCATCCTGTCCCGCTTCGAGAACGCCGCGCTCGGCACCGACCTGAGCGAGTTCCATTCGGGCTACCGGGCCTACTCGGTGAGTGCCCTGAAGCAGATCCCCTTCCAGCAGAACTCGAACGGCTTCAACTTCGACACCCAGATCATCATCCAGCTCCACGACGCCGGGATGCGGATCGCCGAGGTACCCATCCCCACCTACTACGGGGACGAGATCTGCTATGTCGACGGCATGGGCTACGCGGCCGACGTGGCCAAGGACGTGGTCGCCTACCGGCTGCAGAAGGCCGGGTTCGGGGACGGCAGCCGGATCGCCCTGCCCGAGGAGTACCAGCTGAAGCCCAGCGAGGACAGTTCGCACGGTCGCATCTCGACATTGCTCAGCTCGCGACCGCCGAGCAGGGTCCTCGATCTCGGGTGCTCGAGCGGCCTGCTCTCCGAGCGGCTCCGCCAGCGCGGCCACCAGGTGACCGGCGTCGACGTCGCCGCCCTGCCAGGGGTGACCGAGCGGACCGACGCCTTCGTGAAGTCCGATCTGAACGCCGGGATCCCCCCCGAGGTCGGCTCGGGGTTCGACATCGTGCTGGCCGCCGATGTCGTCGAGCACCTGGTGAACCCCGGAGCCTTCGTCCGTCAGGTCAAAGACGTGCTCGCCCCCGACGGCACCGCGCTGTTCTGCGTACCGAACGTCGCCCACTGGTACCCGCGCTTCCGGTCGACGGCGGGGATGTTCGACTACGACCAGCGGGGCATCCTGGACGCCACCCATCTGCGGTTCTTCACCAGGCGGAGCATCACCAGGTTGATCGAGCGGGAGGGTTTCACCGTCCGCCGGATCGAGCCGGTCGGGCTGCCGCTCGACGCGCTCGGACTCGAAGGTTCGAAGGCGAGCCTGCTCCGGCTGGCCGATCACGTCCTGTTGTCGTTGTGGCCCACGCTGTTCGGCTACCAGTTCATCGTGGAGGCGAGACCGAGGCCGATGGCGAGAGCGGACGCGGAGGCGAACCGGAAGCTGGACACCGCATCGGCGGTCGGGCCGGAGGTGGGCGCCGGCACCGGCGTCGGGCGGGAGCCGAAGTCGAAGGCGAAGACGAAGGCCAAGGCAGACGCGCGGACCGTCTGAGCGTCGCGCGTGCCCCGGCGGGGCCGGGCCGGAGCTGTCCTACACTCGTCCCTCCATGAGCCCGGCCCGCCGAGCGGCACGTCTCCCCCGTGGCTGAGCCGGCATCCGCGGTGATCGGGAATGACCGGCCTCGGGCGGTCGACCGCACCGGCTGGGTGGCGCTGGTCGCCTACGGGGTCGTGGCGGTTCCCCTGGCGGTGGCCGTGGGCAGGCTGCTCGCCGGTCCGGGCAGCCATGTCTACCTGGCCGACGATCTTGCCCTCATCGATCTGCACACCCGGGTCGCCCTCCGATGGCACCAGCAGCTGGGGGCGTTCGACCGGTACAACTGGAACCATCCCGGCCCGTCCTACTTCTACCTGCTCTCGGTCTTCTACCGGATGTTCGGTTCGGGGCCGAAGGCCCTGTTCGTCGGGTCCACCACCCTCAACGCGCTGGCCGCGCTGGGCTGTGTCGCAGTGGTCCACCGGCGGACCTCGCCGACCCGGGCCCTGTGGGCCGCCGTTTCGCTGGGGTTGCTCATCGTGATCCTCACCACCACCGGATCGGGGACCATGACCTACTCCGAGGGGGCGCTCGGCGCGCTGGTCAGCCCCTGGAACCCGATGGTGATCATCTTCCCCCTTGTGCTGCTGGCCCTGCTCGCTGCCGCGGCCGGCGGCTCCACTGTGTCGTTCGTCTGGGCGGTGGTGGTGGGGTCCTACGTCATCCAGACCGACATCTCGACCGTTCCGCTGTCAGCGGTGTTCCTCGCCGTGGGTGCGGTGGGCTGGACCGCGACCGTCGTCGTCCCCCGGGTGCTGGGTTCGCTCGCCTGGAGGGTACGGTCGCGCTGGACGTGGATACTCGGCGCTGCCGGGGTGCTGACCTTCGTGGTCATGTGGATCCCACCGTTGGTCCAGCAGGTCACCGATCACCCCGGAAACCTCGGGCTGATCGTGCGCTTCTTCAGCCGGAGCCACTCCATCCAGTCGTGGGGGAGCGCCTGGTGGGCGGCGGTGGCCTCGGTGGCCGTGGTGGTGCGCGGTCCGGCCGAGGTGATGGCCGTGATCCTCGGCCACCGGCCCGACCGGGAGGTGCTGGTGGTCGCCGTCTTCGTGGCCGTCGTCTTGATCGGGACGGTGGTGGGAGCCGCCGGAGTGCTGCAGCGGCGGCGGTTCACCCTCGGGCTCGGCGTGGCCACCGTGCTCGGGTGCGGGATCACCGTGCTGGCCGCCAAGCAGGTGATCGGACCGATCTACGGCTACCTCATGATCTGGGCGGTGACCGTCCCCGTCGTCGGGCTGATCGGGGTGGGCACCGTGGCCGTCTCGGCATCCCCGGTGCCGCGCCACGCGGCGACGCTCCGACGGTTGCCGGTGGCCAGGCTGGCCCTGGTGGGAATCGGCTGTCTGGTCTGTGCGCTCTCTGTCCTCCAGGTGGTCCGCATCCCTCCGCTCACTGCCGCGTCGGACCCGCAGGTCGGCCGGCTGGTGGCGCTGACCACCCCGTTGCTCCCGCACCGGGGGACCGTGCTGGTGAACGACGCCGGGGCCGGCGGCCGGCGCGACGAGCTACTCGACGTCGAGCGGTTCATCGGGCTGGTCGACGCACTCGATGTTGCCGGATTCCACCCGAAGGTGAACTCCTTCTGGCGGGCCCAGTTCGGTCCGGGATACCTGACCCGCGGCACCGAGGGCCACCGGATCGGGCTGTCGACGTGGACGCCATCCTCGCCGCGACGGCACGGATACGTGGGCCGGGTGGGTGACATGGCCGTCACCGTCACCGTCACCGGAACGGTGGTACCGGTCGGCTGATCGGGCCGTCGACGCCGGGGATGTCGCGCGGCCCTCAGCGTCCCGCGGCCCGGGCCGCCTGGCCGAGGCCTTCGACCTCCGAGAGGAGCCATGGGGCGACCATCAGCGCCCCGGCCGGAGTGACGTGGATGCCGTCGGCGAACCGGACGTCGACACCGCCGATGGTCTGGGCGTAGTGACCACCGGGATCGAGCCGCGCGCCCAGACCCTCGACCACCACACCCGGACTCGAAGCCGCCACCTCTCGGAGGATGCGGTTGTAGGCGTTGACCCGGGCCGGATTGTCCTCGGGCCACGGTGCTCCGTCGAGCTGGGGCTGCTGGTGGTAGTACGGGGCGGTCGCCAGCAGGACGGTAGCGCCGCCCGACTGGAGGGTCTTCACCGCCGCCTCGAGCGCGCGGCGCTCGAGGGCGTCGAAGGCGGGCTGACCGATGTGGACCCACTTCCCGTCGAGCAGCTGGTTGCGAACCTCGTACTCGCCGTCGACCAGCAGCACCACGTCCGGATTGAAGGTCGCGACGTCGGCCTTCCATCTCTGGAGCTGGGTGGCGCAGGGAACGGTCACCTGACCGCCCCGCTCACCGGTGGACTGGCTGACGAGGGTGCCGTGGAACAGGGTCTCACCCTGTACCAGCCCGCATCCGAACACGCCGTCGCCGACGTAGCTGACGTCGTAGTTGGCAGCATCCGGTCCGAGCCCGAAACCGAGGAAGCTGGCCTCGGAGTCGCCGACTTCGAGGAGGCGGATCGGACCGCCGGTTCCGGCCGGCACCGATGGGACGGAGTCGCCGGCGCCGGTTCCGCCCGCGGCGGCCGTGGTGCTCCCGGCGGCCGGTGCAGAGCCGGGAGCCGTGCCGGCCGAGGAGACCCGTGCCTGGCCGGCGGCAACTGACCGGCTCGACGGAGGGAGCTGGGCGCCGATCGCCGGGATGGCACCGACAGTGGAGGCCAGGATGATGACCGCGGTGCTCCCGACCGCCGCCGGGGCGAGCGTCCAACCCCGCCATCCCCGCAGAGCTCCCCGCCGGATGGGCAGCTCAAGGGCGTGGTAGGAAAGCACGGCGATCGCGAACGAGATGGCCACCCTGACCACGAACAGCGGCCAGCCGAGCAGCCCGGTCCGGGCGTGGTCCACCACGATGAAGACCGGCCAGTGGTACAGGTAGAGCCCGTAGGAGATGGCGCCCACGTACCGGACGGGCCGGAGCGACAGTGCCCGGCCCCAGGGGCTGGTGGGAACGAGGGCGACGCAGGCGATGACGGCGGCGGCGGCGAGGGCCACCAGGGCGAACCCGCCGTCGTAGATCCACCGGGTGGCGCCGTTGGTGGTGGCGGCCAGCCAGACGATCACGGCCATGCCCACACCCCCGAGGAGGACGAGTGCCGACCGGGCCGGGGCGTCGAGTCGCACTGGCGCCACCAGTGATCCTCCCGCCGGGATCAGGCTGTGCCGGCCGGCCCTTCCGAGGGGCTGGGACAGGGCGATGGCCAATGCGGCGCCGATCAGGAGGGCCTGGGCCCGGGTGTCGGTCCCGTAGTAGGCCCGGCTCTCTCCGGTGCCGCCGTGGAAGAGGACGGCCATCTCCACCGCGCTCGCCACCGCCCCGGTGACGGCCACCCCGAAGAGTACCCGCCGTGATCGGGTCCAGTGGAGCACGGCGAGGACGATCAGCGGCCACACCAGGTAGAACTGCTCCTCGATGGCGAGCGACCAGGTGTGCAGGAGGGGTCGGGGCGTGTTCAGGTCGGCGAAGTAACCGGTGCCCCCGCTG
>DAHUZT010000038.1 GCA_027315005.1 Acidimicrobiaceae bacterium
GCTGGCCCGAGCGCGCAAGAAGGTGAGCGACGACTGGGTGGAGGGGCGGGCGATGACGCCCGCCATGGTCGAGACCCCCCGAGTGCGCCTGGTGCGCCGGGCCCGGTACGGCCGCTGGAGCGCCTTCCCGGTCGACCCGGAGCGCTACTACACGTCCTTCCGCCGCCACGTCGAGGTGAAGGACCACATCTCCAAGTACAAGAGCTTCACCGCCGTCGACCGGATCGAAGACCGGCTGCGCAGCCTCGACAAGCCGTCCCTCACCCCGGCGCAGCGGCTGGCGCTGTACCGCGCTTTCCACACCGCCGGGCTAGAGCTGGCCGACCGAGCCGACGACTCGCACGGCAGGGCTGCGTCCGACCGAACTCGTGGCCCTCCTCGCCTCCGACGTGACGCTCCGGGCCGGGCGGACGATCATCGCGGTCTCGGGAGCGAGGCCGCGCCTGGTCCCCGTGGCCGGCCCCTATGCCAGAGGGCTCATGGAGGTGGCCGCCACCACAGGCGCAGGTGCGCTGTTCCGCCCGGGAACCGCGTCACGTCGGGACAAGAACTTCGTCAACGACTTCGCCCGCAAGCTCAGGAGTGATCCGGACGACCCGTGGTGGTCGATGGGCCGGTTGCGCTCGACCTTCATCTGCGGGCATCTCGAGGCGGACACGGCACTGTCCGAGCTCCTGTCGATCACCGGGATCGTGGAGGTCGAGTCGATCGTCCGCTACGCGCGCCACCTCGATGTTGCGTCGTCCTCCAAGGCGAAGCTCCGCCGCCGCCTCGCAGGGGAGCGGCGTCGGTGAGCGATCCCGGCGGCCTCGAGATCCCCGAGTCCGCCGGTGCCGTCGACGACGACCTGGCCCTGTTCTCATCCGAGCTGGTGGCCCGCTCGGGTGTGGCCGAGCACGCCGAGGCCCTCCTCGTCCGGTCCACCGGTCGGCCCCGCAGCGTCTGGTTCCATGCCGTGCTCACCGCCTTGGTGTGTCTGGCCATCGAAGGTCGGGCCCTCCTGCTCACCAACGTGACCGACCTCCTCTGGCGCCGTTTCTCCGACCAGGTGCGCTCAGAGATCAAGACAACGGGCCCTTCGCTCGACCGTCGGGGGCTCCTCGCCCGCTGCCGCTGCGTCCGCTACTGCTTTCACCTCCTGGTTTCGACCATGGACCCCTCCTCTCTGCCGAAGAACCGGCGCCTGAGCGAAGAGGAGCTGGCTGAGCGCACACGCGAGATGAGCCCCGCAGAGGAACTCGGGGCCCGAGGACGCCTAGAGGAGGCGGTGAACGCACTCATCGAGGCCAGCTTGTCGGCGATGACCGAGGCCGAACGGGCCGCACGTTCGGGAGCGGTCGGGCTCGATGCCACCTGCGTGCCGCTCTTCAGCCGGGGCCCTTCGGCGAGCGCCGGGCTGTGCGCCAGTGACCCCGACGGTGGCTGGTATATCCGCCAGGGGGATCACTGCGACATCGAAGGACCGGCCGGCAAGGGACTGACGAAGATCGCCTTTGCGCTCGAGGCCACCATCTGCACCGCCGCGCCGTCCGGGCCCGGCCAGGCAAGCGCTGCGCCCAACCTGGTGCTCGGCGTGGCCTTCGAGCGCCCCGGGATCGACCCTGCCGGGACCGGCGTGCGGGTGCTGGCCTCGGTCGCCGGGCGCGGTCATCGGGGGGGGACCCCTCGGGGCGGACCGCGCCTACAGCGCAGCGCGGCCCGAGCGGTTCCACCTCCCGGCGCGCTCGTTGGGGTTCACCCCGGTGATGGACTACCGCATCGATCAGCTCGGCGTGCAGGCCCAATCGGGCGGAGCACTCCTCGTTGAAGGGGCGTGGCACTGCCCGGGAACCCCGGCCCTGCTCATCTCGGCCACGAAGGACTGGCGTGCCGGGACGATCGACCGCGAGACCTACGAGGCGCGCATCGCCGCGCGCGCCTCCTACCGTCTCAAGCGCACCGAAGGCCCTGATCGGGATGGCTATGAGCGCCACCGCTGCCCGGCCCTCGGGGAACGCGCCCGGCTCGACTGCCCGTTTTGCGCACGGACGGCACCCAGGCCCGTGACGGGCGGCCCAAGGTGTTCGACGTGCCCGCTGAGCCGGCCAAGGTGTGTACCCAGACGGCGGTCACCATCGCCCCTGACGTCGGTGCCCGCCACCGCCAGGACCTCGCCTTCGGCTCCGAGGAGTGGGCCCGGGTCTACGCGACGCTGCGCAACACCATCGAGGACCTGAACGGCTACGTGAAAGATCCTGCGCACGAGGCGCTCGGCGCGCCTGCCCGCCGGCGCGTCCGGGGCATCGCCGCCCAGTCGCTGCTCTGCGCCATCCTGCTGACGGCGGGCAACGCCAGGCGACTGCGGGCCCACCGCCAGATGGTCACGTCCGGCAAGGCCCCAGGTCGGTCGAGCGGGCCAGACGGCGGCGAACCGCCCTGGCCGACTTCCGGCCCTCCGGCTGACCTCTGCCGCATCCGGACGGTTCGGACGCGCCTCGGCATGGACGCGGCGCTGCGGCCGATCATGTGCCATGGTTCGCCAAAATCCAGCGCCGACCCCGGCCTGTCGCACCCGAGGTGCATACTGGCAACGCCTTCGACAGAGTTCTGTCGTTGCAGATGGGTCACTTTTGTCGCTGACCCTTGGCGCCCCCGGCAGGACTCGAACCTGCGCTCACGGCTCCGGAGGCCGATGCTCTATCCGCTGAGCTACGAGGGCGTGCTTGCTGTCCGGAAGTGCCAACGAGCTGACGCCTTTGGACAGGATGACAACTGTAGTGCCGGAGTCGACCAGGGCCACACGGAAGGCGCGGACCGCGGCCGCCCGAGAGTGGGTCAACTAGGAGCGCTGCCACCGACAGGAGGGCATCAGGCGACGGCGATGGGCTCGGGTTCGGGTTGGGGACGACCTATCCTCGGTCCCCGATGTCCACCCGTGACGAGCTTGCCGATGCAGTGAGCCGTGCCATCGGCGAGATCGCCCGGCGCGACGGCCTGACTTGGGAAGTAGCTCCCGAAGCGGTCCACCTCGAGCGACCTGCCCGACGCGACCATGGAGACTGGTCGACAAATGTGGCTCTGGTGACGGCCAAGCAGGCCGGGTCAGACCCCCGGGCCCTGGCGGGAGCGCTTGCCGCTGTGCTCTCCGCCGACCCGCCCCGTCACGTCGACACCGTCGAGGTGGCCGGACCCGGGTTCGTCAACTTTCGGTTGGACGACGGCTGGCTCCACGCCGCCTTGCTCGAGATGCTCGCAGGAGGAGAGGAGCACTACGCCCGTCCCGATATCGGTGGCGGCGAGAAGGTCCAGGTCGAGTTCATCTCGGCCAACCCGACCGGGCCCATTCACGTCGGTAACGGATGGTGGGGTAGCTACGGCGATTCACTGGCACGGATCCTTGCCCGCACCGGGCACCGTGTCGTCCGCGAGTACTACGTGAACGACACCGGTGGACAGATCCGAACCCTGGGTGAGAGCCTGCTCGCGCGGCGCCGGGATGACGATGTTCCCGAGGGCGGTTACTCAGGTGAGTACGTGACCGAGCTGGCGGCTGAGTACGAAGGGCCCGACGAGGTGACCGCTGCCGGCCGCTGGGCCGCCGACCACATCCTCGACCACATCCGATCGTCCCTTGCCTCCGTGGGGATCTACTTCGACGAGTGGTACAGCCAGGCCTCCATCGAGGAGAGCGGCGCCGTGGACGAGACCATCGGGCTGCTGGCGCAGAAGGGCCTCGTTTTCGAGGAGGACGGCGCCATTTGGTTCCGAGCCACGGCGGAAGGCGACAGCCGAGATCGCGTACTTCGCAAGTCGAACGGAGACGCCACGTACTTGGCCGGTGATCTGGCCTATCACCGTGACAAGCTTGTCGTTCGTGGCTTCGACCGGGTCATCGACGTCTTCGGGGCCGACCACCACGGACAGGTGGCGAGCCTCGTTGCCGGCGTGAAGGCCTTGGGGGTCGATCCCGCTCGGCTCGAGGTGAAGCTGGGACAGATGGTCTCACTGGTCGACGGGGACGAGGCGGTGAAGATGGGAAAGCGGGCCGGCAATGCCGTCACTCTCGATTCACTCGTGGCGGACATCGGCCCCGACGCCACTCGAATCCTGAGCCTGACCAGCTCCCTCGACCAGGCCACTACCTTCGATCTCGCCTCGGCGCGGGTGCAGTCGGCGGACAATCCCGTCTACTACGTGCAGATGGCCAGTGCCCGAATCGGGGGCGTTGGCCGCAAGGCGGCCGAGAAAGGCGTCATTCGTGCCGAGTTGGCGGCGGTCGATCTGGCACTTCTCCACCACCAGCGTGAGCTCGAGCTCATCCGCAGCTTGGAGGAGCTCCCGGAAGTGGTGGCCGAGGCGGCGGTGGATCGAGCCCCGGTCAGGATCACGACGTGGGTCCGGCGTCTCGCCACCTGCTTCCACGGCTTCTATCACGATTGCCCGATCCTCGCCGGCGAGGTCGATCCGGCACTGACCCAGGCCCGGCTCTGGCTCGTCGAGGCGACTCGTATCGGCCTGGACATCGGGCTCGGCCTGCTCGGCGTGTCCGCACCCGAGGAGCTGTGAGGATGGGGCCGACGTCTCCGATCGATACGGCCCTCCTCCCGATGACCTCTGAAGTGGGCCCGGAAGGAGGTCTACGGGTCGGTGGAATAGACCTCGTGGAGCTGGCAGATCGCTTCGGCACTCCGCTGTTCGTGTACGACGAGGACCATCTCCGAGCACGTTGTCGCGAGGCCGTCGCGGCCTGGGGGGAAGGAGTCGCCTACGCAACAAAGGCATTTCTCTGTCTGGCCATGGCCCGATTGGTCCACGAGGAGGGCATGTGGCTCGACGTCTCCACCGGTGGGGAGCTCCACGTCGCTCTGGCATCCGAGGTACCGGCTGACCGGCTGGTGCTGCATGGCAACAACAAATCGATGGAGGAGATCCGTGCCGCGCTCGCGGTCGGGGTCGGTCGAATCGTGGTCGACTCCTTCGATGAACTGGACCGACTGGAGAATCTGCTTGCCGATCGGTCAACATCGACGTTCGATTCCGGGACCGGTCCGACCGTGAGAACGAACGGAACGCGGCCGAAGGTGCTGGTCCGGATCACACCCGGGGTCGAGGTCCACGCCCACGAGTTCGTCCGGACCGGGCAAGACGACTCGAAGTTCGGGTTCGGCATCGCCTCAGGCGCGGCCGAACAGGTCCTCGACAGGCTTAGCGGGCTCACGGCCGAGGGAATCGTGGAGCTGGTCGGAATCCACGCCCACCTCGGTAGCCAGGTGTTCGAGCTCGAGCCTTTCGAAAGAGCTATCGGCATTCTGGCTCGATTCTTCGCCCCGCTCGGACTTTCCGAACTGGTCATCGGTGGCGGCCTGGGTGTGGCTTACGTCACCGGCGAGACGGCGCCGACCATCACCGAATGGGCGATGGCCGTCCGGAGGGCATGTCGTTCAGCGGGACTCCCTGATTCGCTCCGAGTGACTGCCGAGCCGGGTCGCTCGATCGTGGCCTCGTCGGGTGTCACCCTCTACCGGGTCGGCACGGTCAAGAGGGTCTCCGAGAGGAGGACCTACGTCTCGGTTGACGGCGGGATGAGCGACAACCCGCGACCAGTGCTATATGGCAGCGGCTACGAGGCGTTCCTCCCGAGAGAGATCGGAGCTGAGCGAACGAAGCCGGTTCGGGTGGTCGGAAAGCACTGCGAGTCGGGTGACGTCATCGTGGCCGACGGTTATGTTCCCGACGATCTGGCCGTGGGAGACGTGCTGGCCACTCCGGTGACTGGAGCGTACGGGCACTCCATGGCATCGAACTACAACAAGGTGCCCCGACCCTCCGCCGTGTTCGTGACAGAGGGTCGAGCGCGGGAGGTCGTTCGTCGCGAAACCTATGCCGATCTCATACGGCTCGATACCTGAGCCCTCATCGTTTCGGTGGCTGGTCGGGGGAGCGGAGGGTGGTGAGAGGGTAGCGTGACCGGGTGATCTCGCCCCGCCCCCCTGAGCGTGTAGTACGCATCGGCCTGCTTGGTTGTGGCAATGTCGGCTCGGCGCTTCTCGGGATCGTGCGCACCCGAGCAGAAGAGTTGGCGGTCCAGTGCGGTGCGCGGCTCGAGATCTCTGGGATTGCCGTCAGTGACCTGGAACGGAAGCGATCCGGACACGTCCCGGCAGACCTCCTGACCACGGATGCTATGGAGCTAGTCCGTCGCCCGTCCACCGACATCGTCGTCGAGCTCATCGGGGGGATGGAGCCCGCCGGGCGACTGGTGCGGACTGCGCTCGAGGAGAAGAAGCCGGTGGTGACCGCCAACAAGGCGTTGTTGGCATCGTTCGAGGGCGTGGAGTTGCGTACTCTGGCGATGCGCCAGGGCGTGGATCTGTTGTACGAGGCCTCCGTGGCCGGAGCGATCCCATTGGTCCGGGCGCTTCGGGAGTCTTTGACCGGCGAGCGCATCCACCGGGTGATGGGCATCGTCAACGGAACGACCAACTACATCCTGAACCGGATGAGTGAGCAGGGATCCGACTTCGACACCGCCTTGAGCGAAGCGCAGGCAAAGGGATTTGCCGAGCGTGATCCGACGGCCGACATCGAAGGTCATGATGCCGCTGCCAAGGCCGCCATTCTGGCCGGGGTGGCCTTTGGCTTCGACGTCGCCTCGCCAGACGTCATGCGCGAGGGGATCACCGCTGTGAGCCGCGTCGACATCGACTTTGCCCAGCAACTCGGATATTCGATCAAGCCCTTGGCAGTGATCGAACGGACCGGTGACGATGCCCTTTCGGTGCGCGTCCACCCTTCCCTGGTGCACCGATCGCATCCATTGGCCGGCGTGAGAGATGCCTTCAATGCGGTGTTCATCGAAGGTGAGGCAGCGGGGGAGCTGATGCTCTACGGCCAGGGGGCCGGAGGGTTGCCGTCAGCCAGTGCAGTTGTCGGTGACCTCATCGACGCCGTCCGGAACTGGTCGGCGGGCACAACAGCACCGTCGGCGATCCGCCGGCCGGCGCGATTGCTCCCGGTGTCGGAGGTGCGGGCGCGCTACTGCGTGAGTCTCGAAGTCGCCGATCGTCCCGGCGTGCTCGCCGCAGTGAGTACCGTTTTCGCAGATCATGATGTGTCGATCCGGGCGCTGGAGCAAGCGGGTCACGACACGGGAGCCCGCTTGTTGCTCGTCACCCATTTCGCCCGGGAGGGTGATGTCCAGGCCACGCTGCAGGAACTGGACGATTTGGAGGTGGTACGGAGGATCGGAGCCGTCTTGCGGATAGTCGGGGACCGCGAATGACGATTGTGGGTGGGTCCGCTCACTTCCCGTCATGGCGCGGGGTGCTGGAGGAGTACCGCGAGTTCCTGCCGGTGACCGCGAGCACGCCGGTGATCACGCTGCTGGAAGGAGGGACTCCCCTCGTACCGGCTCCCCGGCTGTCCGAGCGGGTCGGCGCGCGGGTCCTACTCAAGGTGGAAGGGGCGAATCCCACCGGATCGTTCAAGGACCGTGGCATGACAGTGGCCATCTCGAAGGCGGCCGAGGAGGGGGCCAGGGCCGTGGTCTGTGCTTCAACCGGCAACACCTCGGCGTCGGCGGCCGCCTTCGCCAGGAGGGCCGGACTGACGTGTGCGGTCCTGATCCCCGAGGGGCACATCGCACTGGGGAAACTGGCCCAGGCCCTCATCCACGGAGCACGGGTCCTCCAGCTCCGGGGGAACTTCGATCAGGCCCTCACCATCGTCCGTCAGTTGAGCGAACGCGCACCGGTCACGGTAGTGAACTCGGTCAATCCGTTCCGCATCGAAGGTCAGAAGTCGGCCGCATTCGAGACGGTGGACGTTCTCGGGGACGCTCCGGACGCGCTCTGCATCCCGGTGGGGAATGCAGGGAACATCACCGCTTACTGGAAGGGGTATCTCGAGTTCAAGGAGGCTGGTCGCTCCACCCGGTTGCCTCGCATGCTCGGGTTCCAGGCGGCCGGTGCGGCGCCCATCGTGGTCGGACACCCGGTCGAGCACCCTGACACCGTGGCGACCGCCATCCGGATTGGCAATCCGGCCAGCTGGTACGGAGCCACCTCGGCAGCGTCGGAATCTGGTGGCGGCATATCAGCGGTGAGCGATGAGGAAATCCTGGATGCCTACCGATTCCTGGCGTCCGAAGAGGCGGTGTTCTGCGAACCGGCTTCTGCAGCATCGGTTGCCGGCCTGCTCAAGTTGGGACTGCCCGATGGTCTCGGTGGGAGTGCGACCATCGTGTGCGTGCTGACCGGCCATGGGCTGAAGGACCCCGACATCGCCATCAGCCAGATCTCGGTGCCCACTGTTGTGGACGCCGAGCTGCAAGCGGTGTTGGCCGAATTGGCGCTGTGAGCGCGGGTGCGGGCAGCGTGCCTTAGCATTCCGTGATGCCCGTCGGCGGGGGTTGTTGCCTATCGGGCGTCCCACCTGTAGACTGGTGTCACCTTCGCTTCCACGCCAGGCCCTTTTGGGTCCGTGGGCGAGACCCCCCGGCTGACGTCAAGTGATGTGGCCGGCCCGGTCTCGGCGTCGGGGGGAGCCCTGTGCGAGGCAGGTCTCGCAGCTCCCCATCCCTGATTCCCTGGCGGGTGGAGTCGTTCCACCCACCAACGAGGACATTCGAAACGAGGAAGCCGATGACTGCCGAACAGCAGCTCGAGCGCTCGGTGTTGGAGGGCAAGGAGCGTGACGAACTCCAGGCCATCGCCCAGGCTCTGTCAGTGAAGACCAACACCAGGACCAAGAAGGCCGACATGATCGATGGCATTCTGAAGGCGACCGGGGTCGGAACCGGCACCGGATCGACCAACGGAAATTCTGGCACAGAGCCCGCCTCAGGAGTTCCGACCGACGGGGCACCGGCCGGGCGCGCCGACAGGTCTCGAGCGACATCGACGATCGACAAGATTCGTGGGGGCGATGCGTCCGAGACGTCCGATGCCTCGGATACCGGCGATACCGGCGAGGACTCGGCCCACCGCACGGAGAGGCGCGGAGAGGCCGAGCCCGAGGCCGAGAGAGGTCCAGTTCGATCGGTCGATCCTGGCTACGGGGCGGTGACCTCCCGGGTGGATGCGGAAGCCGGTGCTGAGCATCGATCCGCTGATTCGTCGAACGACGAAGTGGACTCGCCCGGGACCGATTCACGGGCCGGCGACCGCGTACTGCCGCAGTCGAGCTCCAACGGTCAATCGGTTGGTGAAGATCGAGGTGACAACGAACACGTGGCTGATACGGCTGGTGGCGACAACCAGGCAAACCGCGACAACCAGGCAAACCGCAACAACCAGACAAACCGCAACAACCAGACAAACCGCAACAACCAGACAAACCGCAACAACCAGACAAACCGCAACAACCAGACAAACCGCAACAACCAGACAAACCGCAACCGCAATAGCCAGGGCGGAAACGAAGACGTCGGCAATCGTAGGAGCAACCGGCGGCGGAGAGGTCGAGACCGTCAGGGAGGTGAAGGAGATCTCCAGACTTCCGGGAACCAGGACCAGCAGTACCAAGGCGAGCTCATCCCCGTTCGCGGTCTGCTCGACCTGCGGGACGAAGGATACGGGTTCCTTCGCTGCGACGGTTACCTCGCCTCGGGAAAGGACGTCTATGTCTCGATCAGCCAGGCCCGAAGGTTTGCTCTCCGCAAGGGTGACACGGTCGAGGGCTTCTGCCGGCCGGCCTCGAGCACGGAGAAATTCCCGGCGCTCCTGCAGATCGACAAGGTTTCAGGTCTCGACCCCGAGGCCGCTCGTAATCGGCCCCGATTCGAGGACCTCACCCCGCTCTTCCCCGACGAAAAGCTGTTCCTCGAACTGCCCGGCGAGAAGGAGAAGGAGAACCTGACGACCAGAATCGTCGACCTCCTGTCGCCGATCGGCAAAGGTCAGCGTGGACTGATCGTCTCGCCGCCCAAAGCCGGCAAGACGACCGTGATGAAGCACATCGCCCACTCGATCGAAGCCAACAATCCCGACGTTCATCTCATGGTGCTGTTGGTCGATGAGCGCCCCGAGGAAGTGACCGACATGCGCCGATCGGTCAAGGGCGAAGTCGTAGCATCGACTTTCGACCGCCCTTCCGAAGAGCACACCGCGGTGGCGGAGCTCGCCATCGAAAGGGCCAAGCGTCTGGTCGAGTCGGGTACGGACGTAGTGATCATCCTCGACGGCATCACACGGCTGGCCCGTGCTTATAACCTTGCTCAACCGGCCACCGGCCGGATCATGTCCGGTGGCGTCGACTCCGGCGCCCTCTACCCTCCCAAGCGGTTCTTTGGCGCTGCCCGGAACATCGAAGAGGGTGGATCGCTCACCATCCTGGCCACCGCTCTGGTGGAGACCGGTTCGAAGATGGACGAGGTGATCTTCGAGGAGTTCAAAGGGACCGGCAACATGGAGCTCCGGCTCGACCGCCGTCTGGCCGAGCGGCGTCTCTACCCGTCAATCGATGTGAATGCCAGCTCGACTCGGCACGAGGAGCTGCTATTCGACCGTTCACAACTCCAGCAGGTCTGGAAGCT
>DAHUZT010000005.1 GCA_027315005.1 Acidimicrobiaceae bacterium
GGTCTTCGAGCTCACCACACCCCGTCCACGCAGGGCGAAGAAGTCCGCGTAGGCACTACACGCAACCAGCCCTCCTCGCGTCGCGCCTGGTCAACTGCCAGATCAGGAGGCGCGCTCATCTACAACTGTCGAACCCGGGTCGGAGGGCAGGATCAGCGCCGTGAAGCGGGAATGGGGATGCCGAAGGACCCGGATGGACACCCTGGCGGGGGCTCGGACGTGGACCGGACACGGGATCTTCGCCCAGAACCTGGTGAAGGTGGCCGGGCTACTTCGATAGAGAGGCCGCCCGGGCGAAGGCCAGCAGAAACGGCCATGAGATGCGCTTCGTCAGGGCGGCTTTTTCAGGTCGAAGTAGCTATTCGACCTAAAACAGGCGCTTCAGACACGGGTTGATCAGCCACGAACTCGTCCTGGGCCCAACCGGTGCTCCTCCTTCGGCAGGCCCCGTGGTCGGGTGCTCCCCTCTCCAGGGATCCTCGATCGATAGGGCGCGAGAGAAGGAGCAAAGACGAGGTCAAGCGACGGTCCGATGCGACGGCAGTGGTGGTGGTCGTCCCGATGGTCGTGCCCTGCTCGATTCTTCTGATTTGGGGCATCGTGTCGATTCGCGCTCTTCGATCAGCACGGAGATCCTGGCGGGTTGTGAGCCAGAATGCCTCAGCCGCCGAGCGCCGTCGATGCCATCAAGCATGGTGCGCTCACAGCCCCAGGAGCGCTGGAGATGTGAGATCGGGGGTGTCGCGACCGGCGAGGCCGACCGATCGATCACGACCGAGATCGGTGGATCATGCTCAGGCTCGACGTATCGACAAAGTGGCTCGGTCCGCTTGCGTAGGGATCCCGGGTCCCTGGACGCCGGGCATCGGCCCCCCCGCCCAGGCGCGTGTCGTGCTGGCGCAGACGATGCGGTCAGCTGACTCCTGAGCCGGTGGTGCCGGGCACGACCGGATGCACTCGAAGCGTCGAACATCCTGGGAACCCGTTGGAGTCGGTCACTTTGACCGACTGCAGGTCATTCGGAGGCGTAACCAAGAAGGCCTGATACGACGGGCACGAGGTTGCGCCGTTGATCGGATTGTCGGTGTCTTCGATCTGAGCAGACGCCGTTGATCCTGGTTGTAGGGTGACGGTGATGGGTGTCGTTTGGCCCGGTGGGAGGCCGCCGAAGTAGCCGGACGGACTCCTCTGTGCTTGTGCCACCTGATGGCCGCTGGCGTCGAGCGCGACCACGCCCGGGTACCCGGTCATGTGCAGGGGGCCGATCCGACGTTCTTGAAGAGGACTGGGGCCTCGATGTTGCCGGCGCCGGCTTGACCCTCCCCAAGCGAGATCTCGAGGTCCGCCGTTGTACAGATGGAGGGTGGCGTCGTCGGGACCGGTGTCGTCGACATCGCCGACACCGGCAAGGGGGTCGAGGAGGGGATGGTCGTCGAAGGGTGCTGCGTCGTGGGCGAAGACTGGCCTGACGGAGACGAGCAGGCCGCGAGCCCGAACCCCCCGGCCACGACTGCGGCAATGACCACCACAAGCCGCCATATCATCTTTCCTCACCCCTCAGGTCGCGATGACATCGTCCAATGTTTCAGTGCGGTGCGGTAGCGGGGCGACGTTGACAGAGCGCGAGAGCCGCCGCCTCGGTGCTCGGGTCGGTTCATCGCCCGTCGGCAGATGGAGCGTCCCTTCGTCGCGCTGGCCGCTCGCGCCGATCGAGGATAGACGACGTTGCGTTGTCGGAGAGGACGATTCCTTGCAGTCCTAGGCTTGGGGCGCTGGCTCGGTTCTTGTTCCCGGAGGAGTCCATGGCCACCTACCGCAACCGTTTCGGCCCCCACAATCCGGACCAGACCTACGTGGCCCACGCCTTTCCCGAGCGGCTGGCGGATCTTGGTGAGGTTGAGATGAACTACGCAACCGTCGGTGACTCGTCAAAGCCGGCGTTGCTGCTCATCCCGGGCCAGACCGAATCGTGGTGGGGTTACGAACAGGCCCTCCACTTGCTCGGTGAGCATTTCAACGCGTACGCCGTCGATCTCCGAGGCCAGGGCCGATCCACTCGGACCCCGGGCCGCTACACGCTCGACAACATGGGCAACGACCTGGTGCGGTTCATCGACGTGGTCATCGGCCGACCCACCGTGGTGAGTGGGCTGTCCTCCGGCGGGGTCCTCTCGGCGTGGATGTCGGCCTACGCCAAGGCCGGTCAGGTGATCGGCGCCCACTACGAGGACCCACCGCTGTTCTCCTCGCAGGTCGGGCCGCCCATCGGCCAGGGGATCAATCAGTCGATCGGTCCGATGTTCCTGTTGTGGAGCACCTATCTCGGTGACCAGTGGAGCATCGGCGACTGGGAGGGCTTGCTCGCTGCCGCGCCCGACGCGCTCCCGGCCTGGATGGCACGGTCGTTCCGATCGAGAGCCGAGCCGAGCCAGAACCTCAAGGAGTACGACCCGGAGTGGGCCCGGGCGTTCTGGTACGGGACCGTGGCAGCGTCCTGTGACCATGCCAGCATGCTCCGCGCGGTCAAGGTCCCGGTCCTCCTTACCCACCACTTCCGTCGAGTCGACGAAGCAACCGGTTCGTTGCTCGGCGCGCTGTCGGATGCTCAGGCGAAACGGGTGCTCGGCCTTCTCGACGAGGCCGGCGTGGCGGCCGAATACCGCTCGTTCGAGAACATGGGCCACTCGATGCACGCCCAGGACCCGCAGCTCTTCACCGACACGTTGGTGGAGTGGTCGACGTCACTGGCGGATTGAGGGGTTGTCCTGGCGAAGCAGTCCGAGCGGTGTGGCACCCCGATCGCGCGAAGCTGGCTCGTCTCGGCTCAGTCTGCCGTTTCCCGATACCGGCGAATAAAGTGCTGAGGTCGGCGTAGTGACAAATCAGAGGAGTTCGAATGACTGTCGACCTGGCCTTGGACGAGAAGCTGCGCCAGGAGGTGCGGTCCTGGATCACCGACAACGCCGTGGCGGAGGTGAAGAACGTCAGGCAGGGTGCCCGGGGCACCGAGCGATCCGAGGCAATGGCGGAGTGGGAGCGTCGCCTGATCGAGGGTCGCTGGATCTGTTCGCACTGGCCCGAGGAATACGGCGGACGGGGGCTCGACAGCTTCCAGAACGGCATCGTCAGCGATGAGTTCGGCAAGGCCGGCTACCCGAGGATCAGCCGAGGCATGGGCGAGTCATTGGTGTCCCCGGCCATCATCGTGCACGGCGATCCGGAACAGAAGCGCTATTTCCTGCCCCGCATCCTCGACGGCACCGATCGGTACTGCCAAGGCTTCTCCGAGCCCGGAGCCGGTTCCGACCTCGCGGGACTCCAGACCCGTGGCGTGGTCGACGGCGAGGAGGTGATCATCACTGGTCAGAAGGTGTGGACGTCGGGGGCCCAGTTCGCCAACATGATGTTCTGCCTCTGCCGGACCGACCCCGAGGCCCCCAAGCACCAAGGTATCTCCTACGTGCTGGTGCCGATGCCCGAGAACGGCTTCGACGTCCGTCCGCTGCGCCAGATGACCGGAGGGGCCGGGTTCAACGAGGTGTTCATTGACGGCGCCCGCGCCCCGATTTTCAACGTCATCGGAGGTCTGCACAACGGGTGGAGAGTTGCCAACACCACGCTCGGCAATGAGCGCCGGGGAGGAGGCACCCGCCATGTCGGGTTCTTGAACAGTTGGCAGCGGGTCGTCGACAAGGCCCGCGAGAACGGCAAGATCGACGACCCCAACGTCCGCCAGCAGTTGGCCTGGGCCTACACCAAGGTCCAGATCATCCGGTACCAGGCGGAGCGCATGAACGCCCTGGCTGCCGCCGGGCTCGAGCCCGGGCCCGAGGCGAGCGTGGGCAAGATGCTCTGGTCCGAGTACGCCCGCCGATTCGGCGAGATGGCAATGGACATCGCCGGCATGGAGGCGTTGATCCGTCCCGAACACGAGGACTACCGACAGAACGAGTGGATGGGGATGTTCCTCGGGTCCCGCTCCGGCACCATCTGGGGAGGAACGGCCGAAGTCCAGCGCAACATCGTTGGCGAGCGGGCACTGGGCCTGCCGAAGGACCCCTCAGCTGAGAACGAGCGCTCGCAACCGTTCAGCCTGAACCGCTGATCTCTGAGCTCCAAGAGATCACTGTCCATCCCGGCGCGGCCGGGGTCAGCCCGAAGCTACGGTGTCCGGCCATGCATGTGGCCCGGTGGCGTCCGCCGGGTGCGGGTCCGGGAGGGAAGACCCCGAAGACCGAGGAGCCTGAGGACCAGAACTCCGATTCGACTCGGTTTCCTGGCCCGCTGGGCGGCTCTCGCCTGGTTCTCGTGGCCACCGGTGACGTGGTAGTTCCGGGTCGTGTAGCCCCGTCGGTAGTTGGGCGACACCAGTGCGATCTTATGTTCGCCGACAACCGTTGGTAAGTGCCATGGCCGGGCGATTGCTGATCCCGTCAGGCGACATCGAGGTCGGCAACGACGGGGAGATGGTCCGAAGCGCGGTCCGCGGGAGCCGACTCGTAGATCTGGCAATCCACGAGGCTCGCCGCCAGATCGGCGGTGGCAAAGATGTAGTCGAAACGGACCCCCAGCCTCGGCATGGTGACGCCGGGCTCACCCGGATGCACATTGCGGTAGAGGTCGACGAAGCCGGCGGCTTCCAGCACCCGCAGGGCCCGGTCGTCGACGTCGCTTCCGAGATTGCCCGAGCGGGCGAACAATCGCGCGCCGATCTTCGACAGTGCCGCGTCGAGACCGGGGTCATCGGCTCGGGGGCTGTTGAAGTCGCCCATGACGATTCCCGGGGGCCCCGGCAGGGCATGGAGGGACCCGAGCAGCCGGGCGTCAGGCGAGAACGGATCGAGATGCACGCCGGAAACTCCGATGCCCATACCCCCCGGAGTGATAAGCCTTGCCTCGACGAGGCTCCGGTTGGCCCCTGGGGATTCCGAGTGGCACGTCACGACCCCATACCCGGGCTTGACCAACAGGGCTCCGTGGTAGCCGCTCGGCGAGAGACCGAGTAATGACCGCATCCCCGTTGCCCGCTCGAGCTCGAAGCGACGCTGCTGCCCACGCAGTTCGAAGTCGTTCACCTCCTGGAGTGCCACCACGTCGGGGTCGAGTCTCCCGATCAGCTCGGCGATGAGCGCCAGCCGACTCGTTCCGTCGGCGTCCACCGCGCCATCCAAGATGTTGTAGGACATGAGCCTCACCGGTCTCTGCTCCTCTCCACGTGCCACCGTCACTGCGAACGAAGGGATCCGGCCGACTGCAGCGAATCAATTCAGTCCGCATGCGATCCGTGGTGCCACCGACGACGTGCCTGGTAACAGTCGTGGGCCAGTATCCCAGTCTCGATCTCGGCGCACGAACCGGCGCGGGTCACGGTCGTTCCTGTGGTCGATCGGTGGCCGAAGCTTGGCGACTCCTCTTGGCCAATTCGCGTACGGCGCTCGTCGGCACGGGCCCGTCGGGCTACGGGAGGTTCGCGTTCGCAGAGCACCTGGTAGCCGGACCACGAGGAGGTTTGAGGTCCGGCCCGTCCCTCGGCACCCATGGCGCCCGATGACCCCTTGATGAATACTGACGGGCCAGTGAGCGTGAGGCGGGGCTTGGTGCTCCTGACCGTGCCCGTGGGTGCCGCGGCCGCCTGGGCCGTGGCCGCCCGTCTCCTGCCCAAAGGACTGCCACCGGGGATCGTCCTTCAAGGACTGGTCTACGGGGCCTTCTACTCCCTGTCCGCCGTCGGTCTGGTCCTCATCTACCGCTCCAGCCGGGTCGTGAACTTCGCCCAGGCCCAACTCGGGCTTCTGGGTGGAACGATTACGGCCCTGTTGGTCGCAGGCCACGGCTTGAACTTCTACCTCGCGCTCCTCTTCGGCCTCTTCGCGGCCGTTCTGACCGGTGCCCTCACCCACATGCTGGTGATCCACCGCCTGCGACGCAGTTCACGACTGCTTGTGGCGGTGGCAACGATCGGTTTGGCGCAGGCCCTGACCGGCGTCGAGGGATTCTTGCCGAGAATCTTCTGCGGATCCTTCTTGGGCGCCTGCAACATCAGTCGCGGGTTCACGTTTCCGCTCACGGTCACCTTCAGCGTCCGTCCGGTCATCTTCGATGGAGCCGACGTGGTGACCCTCGTGTCGGTCGCCGTCGTGCTCGTGATCTTGTGGGCAACGCTGCGGTTCACCTACTGGGGACAGGCCATGAGGGGCTCGGCCGAGAATCGAGAGCGGGCGGTCCTGCTCGGCATTCGCGTGTTCCCGATCGACGTGGCCGTCTGGGTGACGGCCGCCGTGCTCTCGGCGGTGACCCTGGTGCTCTACGTGGGTGTGTACGGGTTCTCGACCTTGGCCAGCGGCGCCCCGGCCTCGGGCAACGACATCCTGATTCGGGTGCTGGCGGCCGCCGTGATCGGCGGGATGGAGAGCCTCCCCCGGACGGTTCTGGCCGCGCTCCTGCTCGGCGTCTACGACGCCGGTGCCACCTGGACCTCGGCAAACGTGCCGTTCGTCGACGCCACGCTGGTGGTGATCATCGTGGTCGCCCTGCTCCTCCAGCACCGTCGCTTCACGCGCTCGGGGGACGGTTTGGGCATCAACTGGCTAACGGTCCGCCAGTTCAAGCCGGTACCGCTGGTCCTGCGCCGCCTTCCCGAGGTGCGCTGGACCCGGCGGGTGGCCGCACTGGTCGCCGTGTTCCTCCTGATCGACGCCCCGCACCTGCTCCCCGCCGCCAGGGTCTATCTGCTGGCGCCGTTGCTCATCTACGGCATCGTGGGGCTCTCGTTGGTCGTCCTGTCCGGTTGGGCCGGGCAGATCTCACTGGGACAGTTCGGCTTGGCTGGGCTGGGCGGGGCGGTGACCGGCTTTCTCTACGGCTTCCAATCCTGGAACTGGCTCCCGGCTATGGCGGTCGGCATTCTGGTCGCGGGAGCGGCGGCCTTCCTCATCGGCCTGCCGGCCCTGCGCATCCGCGGCCCGTTCCTGGCCGTCACGACCCTGGCTTTCGCCGTGGCCATGTACGAGTACGTCCTCCCGCCCCAGTGGTTCCCGTCGTTCGTTGCCCAGTCGGTCAACCGACCGACGGTCTTCGGCCACGACCTCTTCGGCTCGGACGCCGGCATGTACTACCTGTGCCTGGCGGTCTTCGCGCTGGTGGCGCTGTCGCTGCGGTCCCTGCGACGCAGCGCAGCCGGTCGGTCCTTGATCGCTACGCGCGACAACGAGCTCGCCGCGGAGGCCATGGCCCTGCCCACCACCCGGATCCGCCTGACCGCCTTCGTCGTCTCCGGAGCGATCGCCGGGCTGGCCGGGGCTCTCTTCGTGATGGACGAGGGCGGGGTGTTCTACGCCTCCTACACCCCCGACGTAAGCATTCTTTTGTTCACCATGGCCGTGGTGGGCGGGCTCGGTTCGATCTCCGGCCTGATCTTCGGGGTCATCTACATCTGGGGGGTCCAGTATCTGCTGCCTCCCAACTGGGGGATCGTCGTGGGCGGCCTCGGGGTCGTGATCCTCCTCCTGGTCATGCCCGAGGGCCTGGCGGGCCTGGCAAACCTGGCCCGGGACGGCGCGCTGCGCCGCCTGGCCATCCACCGGGACCTCGACGTGCCCGAGCTGCTGGCACCGGACGCCGGCCGGCCCCCGCCCGAAGAGCCCGAAGTGGTGGCGCCGGCCGCCGTGGGGGGACTCGTCGGATGACCGTGCCGTCACCGCCGCTCTCGGCTCCGTCGACGCCGTTGAACCCCCAGGCGGCCGAGTCGGCCATCTCCGCCGCGGCGGCCGCGGAGGCCGCCATCGAGCCGCCCCCGTCGCATCTCCTTTGGCTGGATCCGCGCCGCATCACCTGGCCCGCCTCGGTGGTGCCGTTCTTCGTCCTGGCCGGGCTGGGGGCGATGGCCCAGTTCGAGAGCTCGGCGTTCAACGTGCTGGTTCCCAACATCAAAGAGGCGTTCCATCTGAGCCTGACCGGCCTGACCGCCATCACCGCGGTGGCGGCACCGATCGGGCTCACGCTCGACGTCCCCTTCGCCTACGCCGGGGACCGCGTGCGGCGGATGCGGATGATGGCCATCGGGTTCTTCATCTTCATGGCCTTCTCCGCTTTGACCGGCCTGTCGGGAATCTTCGCCAGTCTCACGCTGTTGTACGTGGCCCGGATCGGGGTGTCGATCGGTGGCGCGTTCGAATCGACCGGAGCCAGCCTCATGGCCGACTTCTTCCCGGTGGGGGTGCGCGCCAAGGTCTACTTCGCCCGGGCCGCGGTCGCCGCCGCGCTCGGGGCGGTGGCCCCGGCCACCGTCGGTCTGATCGAGCTGGGCTTCTCTTGGGAGACGCCGTTCTTCGTCTTCGCGGTGCCGACGGTGCTGTTCGCGGCGTTCGGGCTGATGATCAAGGAGCCGGTGCGCGGGCGCTACGAGCGGGAACTGATGGGGGCGGATCCCGCCACCGCCTCGGTGACCGACGAACCGGCCACCTTCAGCGAGACCTTCCGGACGCTATTCGCCAACCCGTCGATGCGCAGGCTGTACTACTCGCTCCCGTTCTTCACCGTCGCCGCCCTCGGCATCGGACAGTTCACCAGCCTCTTCTACCAGCAGATCCTCCACCTGGATGCCGCCTCGCGCGGCTTCGTCATCGCGCTCACAGAGCCCGGAGCGGTGGTGGGGCTCATCTTCGGGGCGATCGTCCTGCGCCCGCTGATCTGGCGGAATCCGGGCATGGTGATGCGGCTCATCGCCGTCAGTGCCACCCTGGCGGGCGGGCTTTTGGTCGGATTTGCCCTCTCCACGGCGGTATGGATGGCGGCCCTCTTCCATTTCCTCATGGCCGCGGTTATGGCCACCATCGTCCCCGGGGTGACCACGATCCTGTCGCTGGTGATCCCACCCCGGATGCGCACCCTCGGCTTCGCCACCGCCTCGATCTGGTTCCTGGTTGGCCTTCCCGTTCTGCCGCTTGTCGGTGTCATCGGTGACGACTTCGGCTTGCGGACGGGGATCATCGTCTTCGTCCCCGTATTCATCCTGGGGGGCTACATCCTGGCCTCGGGTGGCGCCTACGTGGCCCGGGACATCGAGAAGGTGAGGATCTCCACCCTGGCCCGGGCCGAGATCCGCCAGGCCCGGCTGGAAGGGCGGACCAAACTGCTCATGGTCCGGGGGATGCGCGCTGGTTACGGCCCGCTCGACGTCCTCTTCGACGTCAACCTGGACGTGGCCGATGGGGAGATGCTGGCGCTCCTCGGCACCAACGGTGCCGGGAAGTCAACCCTGCTCCGCACCGTCTCGGCGCTCCTGGTCCCGACCGCCGGCGCCGTCATGTTCGACGGGATCGACATCACCAGCGCCGACCCCCGCCGGGTCGTGGAGATGGGTGTCATCCACGTCCCGGGGGGGCGGGGGATCTTCCCCGGCCTGACGGTGTCGGAGAACCTGGGCCTGGCACTCGGTCCGAGCAGACGCCGACGCCGGCAACCCGGCTTCGAGAGCGGCACGCTCGGGGGCGCATCGTCGGTCGAGGAGGCCCTCGAGTTCTTCCCGGCCCTCTGTCAGCGCCTCCACACGGCGGCCGGCGAGCTCTCAGGCGGCGAGCAGCAGATGCTGAGCCTGGCCCAGGCGTTCCTCTTTCAGCCCCGCCTCCTGCTGATCGACGAGCTGTCGTTGGGCCTGGCCCCGTCGGTGGTTACCCAGCTCATCGAGCGGGTGAAGGCGGTCCACGGCGCCGGCACGGCGGTAGTGCTGGTCGATCAGTCGCTCTCGACGGCCATGGCCGTTTCCGAACGGGCCGCCTTCCTGGAGCGGGGCCAGGTCGTCTTCTCGGGGTCGACGTCGGAGCTCATCGAGCGCGACGACCTGGCCCGGGCGGTGTTCCTTTCCGGCTTCAAGGGGGCGGACGTCCCGGCGCCGGCCGGCGGGACCGCGGTCGCGGCCAACGGAACGAGACCACCGTCTGCCCCCGGCGGTGCAACGGTCCTGGTCGCTTCGGGCCTGGTCAAGAGCTACGGCGGACTGACCGTGCTGGCCGGTGTCGACCTGGACATCAAAGACGGGGAGGTGGTCGGGCTCATCGGACCGAACGGCGCCGGCAAGACCACGCTCCTCGACCTGCTCACCGGCGCCCAGCGGGCGGACTCGGGCCAGGTGGTGCTGGCCGGGCGGGACGTGACGACCTGGTCCATGCACCGCCGGGCGGCCGCCGGGATCGCCCGCTCCTTCCAGGACCCCCGGCTGTGGGCGGGCCTGACCGTCGAGGAGATCCTGGCGCTGGGCGTCGCCCGCCGCCACGGCGGGTTCAAGGTGGCGGGTGCCCTGCTCAGCCTGCCGGTGACCGCCCGCCGGGAACGGGCCATCCGAGCCGAGGTGCAGGAGATCGTCGAGCTGCTCCACCTTGAGACCTTCCGGCTCAAGTTCGCGACCGAGCTGTCCACCGGCACACGGCGCATCGTCGAGTTGGCCACCGTGGTGGCGCAGCGCCCTCACGTGCTGTTGCTCGACGAGCCCACCGTCGGCATCGCCCAGCGGGAGATCGAACCCCTGGCCGCGCTGCTCCAGGAGGTGAGGACGGCGCTGGGGTGCGCCATGTTGGTGATCGAGCACGACATGGCCTTCTTGAGCGGGCTGGCCGGCCGCGCGGTGGCGATCGACGCCGGCACCGTGGTCGCCCGGGGTACGCCCGAAGAGGTCCTGGCGTCACCCGAGGTACTCCGCTCCTACCTGGGGCTGGACCCAGAGACGGTCCGGATCAGCCGCTGACCGCCCGACGCGAGCCCCCGCCGAAGAGGGTCACTGCCGGCGCGGGCCGCCGCGCTCCACGTCGGCTCAGTTCCTGCCGACCACCTGCTGGACTGTGAAGGGGCGGAAGCCGACCGACCTGTAGAGCTGTCTCGGCGCCGGGTAGTCATCGTCGCCTCTGGCGCCGACCACGGCCTGTGCCGCCCCGGCCGCAGCCAGCCGTTCCAACCCGAAACGCAGCATCGCCTGGGCGACCCCGTGGCCACGATGGTCGGGGGCCACGCCGACCGGTTCGAACTCGCCGTATTGGTAGCGCCGGTCGTACCAGATGAGGGCGGCGCCGACGGGCCCGCCATCCTCGGTGGTCACCACGATGTCGAGGTCCGGCCGGTAGGGCCAAGTCCCCGTGGTCTGGCGCCAGTCGTCGACGGTCCGTGCCGAGTCCCATGCCAGCCGGTGGGCCTCGGTTCGAAGGTCGAGATCGCGAAGCTCCGCCATGGTCGTCAGCACGTACCCGCTGGGCGGGGCCGACGGGCCCGCCGGAAGCGGGTGCTGAAGGTACATGGAGAAGGGTTCGGTCGGATCGGGTCGGTACCCCAGATCTGCCAAAACCTGACTGGCCACGGCATCGCCTACCGGGTGCGAAGTCGTGAACGGTTCGTCAGCCCGCTCTTCGGCCCACTCCACGATGTGCCCCAGCACTTCGGTCGCCATCGAGTCGCGCCAGTCCACCAGCCAAACCAGGGAGGCCGGCGCCCGGTCGAAGACGCCCGGACGTCGGATCCTGTCGTAGCCGGGGGTCAGGCGAGCCCAGCCGACGAGCTGCTCGTCACGCTCGAAGACCCGCGTGCATCCTGCGGTCACTCCTTCCCAGGCCAGCGTCCCGAAAGAGGTCTCGAAGTTCATCCGGCCCGGGTCGTGTCGCCACAGGGCATGGGCCAAGTCCAGAACCCGGCGGACGTCGCCGTCACCGGCCCTCTCGCGTGTCAGCACCACGGACCGGTCCTCTACCCACGGGAAGGGCCAGGCCGAGCACGAGCCGGCCTGGTTGTCATGAACTCCGTGGTTCGGTGCCCGCCGACGGCCGCGGCGGGCACCGACCGCTGCGCGGGTGCGGTGGGACGGTCGCCGAAGAGTTCGCGCCAGCGCTCGTCGAGCTCATCGAGCGTCCACCGCTGGTCCTTCTCGATCGCCGAGTCGACTCGCCAGCCCGACACGAGCTGAACGGTGCCACCGCCCACAACGAAGTTCTGACCGGTGACGTGCGCGGCTGCCTCGGTGCACAACCACACGACCCATGGTGCGACGTTGTCTGGATCACGGGCGTCGAAGTCTCCTTCGACCGGGCGACTGCCGAAGGTGTTCTCGGTGAGGCGCGTCCGGGCTCTTGGCGCGATGGCGTTCACCGTGACGCCGTATCGAGCCAGCTCCTTGGCCAACACGATCGCCATGGTCGCGATGCCCGACTTCGCGGCGTCGTAGTTGAGCTGACCCGGATTGGCGAACAGGCCGGACTCCGACGATGTGAGCACGACGCGCCCGTTGACCGGCTCGCCGGTCTCCTTGTTTCGCTCGCGCCAATAGGTCGCGGCCCGGCGAATGGGAACGAAGTGACCCTTTAGGTGGACGCGGATCACGGCGTCCCACTCCTCTTCGGTCATGTTGAAGGTCATGCGGTCGCGCAGGATGCCGGCATTGCAGATGACAATGTCGAGGCCGCCGAAGGTTTCGATCGCCTGGTTGATGAGTCGTTGTCCCCCCTTCCAGTCTGAGACGTCGTCGTAGTTCGCCACCGCCGTCCCGCCGGCCGCGGTGATCTCGTCGACGGCGAGCTGCGCCGGGCGCTGGTCGGCACCGCTGCCATCCCACTCGCCGCCGAGATCGTTGACGACGACGCTCGCGCCCTGCTCGGCGAGCAACATGGCATGACCGCGGCCGATCCCCCGGGCGGCCCCGGTGACGACGGCCGCCTTCCCGCTCAGCCGAGCCATCGCTGCGCTCCGTGCCAGCTGGCGTGACGCCGCTGGAGCGGTTCTCGTTGGGTGTACGCCCGGTTCATCTCATCCTCCCGACTTCAAGTGCCGTGTGTGACTGGGCACGCGAGGTTCTACAACCGTCGTAGCAGCGTCCCCGTGCCAAGGCCGCCGCCGCAGCACATCGTGATCAGAGCGAACTCGCCACCCGTCCTCTTGAGCTCATGCACCGCCTTGGTCAACAGGATGGCGCCCGTACCGCCGACCGGGTGGCCCAGCGCGATGGCCCCGCCGTTGGGGTTCACCCGCTCGAGGTCGGGGTCGAGCTCCTTCTGCCACGCCAGGACGACCGAGGCGAACGCCTCGTTGATCTCGACGAGATCGATGTCGTCGATCTTGAGGTCGTTGCGAGCCAAGATCCGCTCGGTCGCCGGGATGGGGCCCGTGAGCATGAGGGTCGGGTCCGACCCGACGAGGCAGGTGTCGACCACCTGGGCCAATGGCTGGACCCCCAGCTCCTCTGCCTTCTCCACAGTCATCACGAGCACTGCACCCGCGCCGTCGCTGATCTGCGACGAGGTGCCAGCAGTGTGGCAACCATCGGGACGCGCCACCGGCTTCAGCTTCGCCAACGCCTCAAGGTTGGTTTCGCGCAACCCTTCGTCGCGCTCCACCCGGTGCGTCGTGCCCGTCGCCTTTCCTTCGTCATCGAGGTCGGGGGCGTCGATGGGCACGACCTGGGTGTCGAAGCGCCCTTCAGCCCATGCCCGTTGAGCGCGTTGCTGGGATTGCAGACCGAAGGCGTCCGTGTCGTCGCGAGAGATTCCCCACTTGTCGGCGATCCGCTCGGCCCCTTCGAACTGAGAGGTCGCTTCGTAGGGGTAGACACGTGTGCGGCTTGCCGCGAACGCCAGATCCGGTGGGCGGTTGGCGCCGAGGGGGAGCCGACTCATGGTCTCGACGCCGCACCCCACGGCGACGTCGACGACGCCCGATGCCACCAGGCTCGTGGCGAGGTTCGTGGCTTGCTGGGAGGAGCCGCACTGCGCGTCGATGGTCGCGGCAGGAACCTCGAGCGGCAGGCCGGCCGTGAGCCAGGCGCCACGGGTGATGTTGCCGGCTTGCATCCCGACCTGGGTGACACACCCACCGATGACCTGCCCCACCTCGTTGGGGTTGATGCCCGACCTGCGGATCAGCTCCTCTTGGACCATGGACAGCAGGTCAACCGCGTGCATGGTCGACAAGCCTCCGTTGCGCCGCCCGATCGGGCTTCTGACGGCCTCGGCAATCACGACGTCTCGCATGGTTCCCCCTTCTCGAGTTCGGCCGGCTTCGTCTTGCAGAAGCTTCCCACAAGCTGACCTTGACGGGTCCGGGCGACCCGAGTTCGCGTCGACGGGCTGCCTGGCGTTGTTTCTCCGGGTTAGGCGCCCCGCCCCTTGAATGACCCGGGGAACCCCGGGAAGCCGGTGCACCCGCTCGGCGGCGCAGGGTGGAGACTGATGGTCAAGGCGGTGATCGCCCCGATCTGATCGGCCGGACTCAACGCCGTAGCGCAGACTCCGATTGCGAGGTTGGAGGACGACGCCGGTTCGACCATGGTGAACTGCGTCGATGGGCTGAACGTCACCTTCGTCTTGACGACCTTCAGTTTCACCGTTGGACGTGCCTTCGAACGTTTCGATGTCTTCTCCGCCTTCGATGCGTGCGTGGCCCGGACCGGCACAAAGCTTCTCACCTCGAAGGTCGAACCGGATATCGAGATGACCTGGCCCGATGCCAGGTGGGAGTTCAGGATCCGGAAGCGGGTCGAGCCAGATCGGTTTCGCGGAGAGCCACCACCGGGGAACGCCCCACGTGTGAAGGGGCCGGTGCCAACGAGCCCCCCCGGACCCGGACTCGTCGAACCGTTCGAGCGAGCGAATGGTCTGGCGCACGAAGCGTTGACGCTCGGCTGGAGTGCGACCGTGGTCGCGGCGAGCGGAGCGTTCTTCTTAGTCATTTTCGACGAAGCGATGGTGACACAATCGCCTTTTGCCAGCTGCGTGGAGGGCACCGTGACGGTCTGGCTGAAGGTTGTCGTTGGGGTCCACGAGACCGTGACCTGGCCAACGCCTGGGTTCTGCACCTCGATCGAGCTGGTCGCCGTCGAGACGGCGGCCACTGTTCCTGAAGCCGTCGAGAAGTTGGGATGCGGAGTGGTGGTCTCGGGGGTCACTTCTTGCTCTTGGCCGCCGCCACCGCGGTTCCTGGCACCACCAGCACACCGGTGATCACGGCGAGGCCCGCAGCGACCCGCAGCAATGATGCGTACAACGAAGTTGAAAGAGGGTCCCTCATGCTCTTCCTCGTGTCATAGCTGGATGGTGTCGTCGGTCGATAGGTGGGCACGACGTCGTCTTACTCCGTTCTCAGCGCGTCGATCGGGGAGAGACGGGCCGCCCGGCTGGCCGGGTACACCCCGAAGATCAGCCCGACGGCGACGGCGACGACGACCGCGAGAACGGCGGCCACCGGTGAAATGGTCACCGGGTTGCTCTCGAGATGCGGGAGGACGACCGATCCGACGAGGCCCAGCAAGACGCCGCCCACCCCGCCGATCAGACCGAGCGAAGTCGCCTCGACGAGGAACTGCTGGCGGATCTCCCCGGGAGCCGCACCGACCGCCTTCCGGAGACCGATCTCTCGGATCCGTTCGGTGACCGAGACGAGCATGATGTTCATGACCCCGATCCCGCCCACGAGCAGCGAGATGGCGGCGATTCCGGCAAGCAGGTCCGTCAGCGTCCGATTGACCGAGTTCGCGGTCGACTGCAGCTGTGACTGAGTCGTGATCGTGAAGTCCGCCTGCGACGGCTGACTGATGTGGTGCAGTGTCAGCAAGAGGTCCATCGTCTCCTGGTAGGCACCTGACAGCGCTGCTGCCGAATCCGCCTCCACGTAGATCGTCGAGACGCTCGTCGCCGAGGTTCCTCCGAAGAGCTGCTGCCGGCGTGAAGGAGGTCGACAAGACACTCGCCAGACTGAGAGCACAAAAGTTCTTGATCGGGAAGGCGTAGGTTGGAGTGAAGGCTCTATTCCCGAACTTCGAGGTCACGTCCCGCCGAGTGGTGGGGATTGACCCCGTGATTCTCGGCGACGATCAATCAGCGGGCTCGAGCTCACCGACTGTCGCGTCATCATTATCGCCTTCGGTGTAGAGCTTGGCCATAGAGCTTTCAGCGAAGTAGC
>DAHUZT010000020.1 GCA_027315005.1 Acidimicrobiaceae bacterium
GACCCGGGCGACCGGGATGTGCTGGCGGGTGACCAGGTAGCACACGTAGGCCCGAAGTGCTGGGCCGTAGCACGCAGGCGCGGTCGCCTCCGGCGGGAACGTCCCGGTCGTCTCGGCACCGCAGCGACAACGTCTCCGCTCGGCCTGGTGCTCGGTGCAGAACAGTGCCCCGGCGGAAGATCGAACACCTGGCGCACGATCCTGCCCGTCACCTCCGCATCGGAGAGGTCGTTGCCGCAGTTCTCACAGGTGCTCGGCGGGTGGACGGTCGTGGCATCGGGATCGGAGCGCTGAGCGAGGTGGCGTCCCGGGTCCCCGGGCTGCTTCCCAGGCTTCTTCCCCGACCGCTTGCGCCGTGACTTCGGCGCCGGTTTCGCGTAGCCGTCGGACGACGGGGGCTTCGAGGAGTTGCGCGAGTTCATGTTGAGTCGCGCTCGCAACTCGGCGATCTCAGCCGTCAACTTCTCGACCAGGGCCGCCTGCCTGGCGACGGTGGTCCGCAGCGAGGCGACCTCCTCGCTCAGCTCCTCGTAGGACGGCTTGTCGAGCTCCACATCGACAATTCCAGTCGGTGCCGAGACAAATCGCGAGCATCGCGCGATGACGTTCGCGCTGGTCGCGCGCGATTTTCAAAACTTTTCAGCGAGACGGTCACTTCACGACGTGCAGAAGCTGCCTACCGCACCTGAACAGTTACGTAATTAGAAGTAATTAGCGGGAGGGGGGCGGGCCCCCCTCCCGAGCCACCCCCGGCGCGGCCGCTTGCACGTCCATGCTGTCGGGCCGGCAGAGCCGTCCCTCGGGCGGCCACGATGGTGCGATGACCAGCGTCGTCAACATCAAGACGTCCTCGACGGACACGTGACCTTGGACCTCGAGTGCGTCGACCGGCTCTACCTCAACGCCTACGTCCCCAACCTCCAGGTCGGTGGCCAGGTCGAGCGGTTCTGCAAGGATCACCTGGGTCTGCCCATCGCCTCGCCAGCGATCATCCACCCCATCGGGAACCGCTTCCGGCGCGAGGTGGACGCCTTCGCCAAGGCCCACGGTGTCCCGATCCTCCACTTGAAGAAGCCCGACCGCTCCCGGTGGGACGACCGCAAGGTCGACCACGTGCGCCCCTACTTCGAGCGAGCCGAGAAGGCTCGCCGCTACGGCGTCGCCGCCATCGTGGCAGCCCAAGAGTTCCAGTGGGTGTTCTCCGCCACGAAGAAGACAGGCAGCGGGAGCGGCGTGTGGTTCGACTGGCACAAAGAGGAGCGCAGGGTCGGGACCTTCTACTTCTACATCTGTGACCCCGACTTCGGCCTGGGCTCGACGTACTTCCCCTATCCCGCCAAGGTGTGGCTGAACGGGCACGAGTGGGCGAAGCGCCAGGCCCGTCGGGCACGGCTCTCCTTCACCGAGCTTGCCAACGGGTTCGCCTCGTGCAGCAAGCCCGATCGTGTCCAGGCCATCTGCGATGCGTTCGGCCCCCAAGATGTCCAGGGCTTCTTCGACCGATGGATCGGCGTCGTTCCCGCTCCCTTCGGTGAGACCGAGCGCCGAGCTGGCTACTTCTGGGAGCTGTCCATGCGTCAGGTCGAGGTGTCGCGCACCCTCGTCTTCGACGACCCCCGCCGAGCGCGCTCGTTCTTCGAGGCCCTCGTCCAAGACAACGTCGGGGTCGGCCGTCCCCACAAGGTTCACGCCGTCTTCGGCCGGGACCGTCGCGGGCGAACGACGGCCATGCCGTTTTCGACTCGGATCTTCTCGCCGGGCACCGAGGTCAGCATCGACGTCCACTACAAGCACTCGAAGGTGAAGCAGTACTTGAAAGAGGGGAGGGCGTATCGCATCGAGACCGTCGTCAACAAGCCCGCTGACCTGCGCCTCTTGTCCAGGATCTGCCATCTCGGTGAGCTCGTCGAAAAGGCCCGGGAGGTCAACCGTCGGGTGCTTATGATCGAACGTGCCGGCCAGGGCTGTGCCATCGGCTCTGCGCTCTTCGAGCGCATCCACCAGCCCTACAAACGGGAGGGCCAAAGAACCGGAGCCCTGCGCTTCGGGGACCCACGCGCCATGGCCCTGGCCGGCGCCTTGTGCTGTGTCGTCCACGCCGTCGGCGGCTTCACCAACAAGAGCCTTCGCGGGCTGGTGGCCGGACTGCTCGGTAGTGACTACAGCGTGCACCAGATGACCTACGACCTCCGACGCCTCCGGCTCCACGGGCTCATCACTCGCGTCGAGCACACCAATACCTACGTCCTCACCGCCAAAGGGATCCGCACGGCCGTCTTCTTTACCAAGGTCCACGACCGAGTCCTGCGACCGCTCATCTCTGCGGCCCATGTCCCTCCGGCACCACCCGAGCTCCGCCGCGCCCTCGTGACCATCGAACGCGTCGTCGCGGACTACGTCGTCAACGCACGCCTCGGGCTCGCTGCTTGAAACCTGTCACATTGTTGAAAGTTGCCGCGCCCAAGCAGAGCTAGCGTCGCGATGGGTGGCGGCGGTCGCTGGGCGCGCCTCGAACGGATCCTTCGGGGCTGCCGGAGGCCGAGCGGGTGGACGTCGAGGCCTGGGGCAACGAGCCGACCTTCCGGGTGTCCGGGGAAAGTGCTTCGTGTTCGCGAGCGCCGACGGCGCCAGGCTCACCGTAAAGCGGACCCGGGCGAAGCAGCCGCAGTCGTCGCGACCGACCGGGCCGGCGAGCCCACGGACTATGGCCCTGGCCGGCACGGCTCGGTCACGGTATCCATCCCTCGGGCGCCGGGTCGAGGCGCGGGAGGGAGCTCGAGGAGCGGATCCGGACTCCTACAGCCTGGTCGCCCCGGCCAGGCTCGCCCGGACGGCCCTGGGCGCAGGACGCCGCGTCCGGGGGCCGGCGAAGGCTGCTCTGGGACCGGCGAAACGATCGAGCCGCGGCCCTCAGGTGAAGATGATCTGACCACCCGCAGCGATGCCGTAGAACTCGCCCACGGTGATCACCTCCTGGACCTCGTCGATGAAGTCCTCCTTGGCCATTCCGAACAGGTCGACCGAAGCCTTGCAGGCGTAGAGCCCGGCGCCGGAGGCGGCGATCATCTCGACGAACTCGGGGATCGACGGGATGTCGAGCTGGGCCATCTTCCGATCCAGGTAGTGGGTCATGACCGAGGACATCCCGGGCAGGCCACCGAACATGGTCGCCAGGTGGAGGCCGGGATTGCCGACCGTCGCCACCTTGATGTGCTCGTGACGGGCGCGGTGGATGACGTCCAGGCCGAAGAAGGTGAAGAAGAGGTTCGCCTCGATGCCCTCAGCGCGGGCCCCGTTGGCCATGATCAGCCCGGGATAGACCCCCTCCAGTGACCCCCTGGAGACGATGATCGACACCTTCTCGATGGCTTCAGACATGGTCGGTCCTCCGTGATGCTCAGATGCAGCCGCTGGGCTTGGGCACCCCGGCGATCTTGGCCGCCGACTTCGCCGGGCCGCCGGGGAAGAGCTGGTAGAGCTCCTTGATCGACACCCCAGAGCTCTTGGCGAGGGCCCGCACGTTGGGAGCGTCGCCCTTCTCCTCGTACTCGTGGCGCATGAACTTGACGACCTCTCGGTGACGATCGGTCACCTCGTGGATTCCTTGGTCGCCGGCGATCTCGTCCACCATGTCCTCGTTCCACTGCCGGGGATCGGTGAAGAACCCCTCGGCATTGAGCTCCACCTCTCGCCCTGCATAGGTCCGCGTCGTCATCGTCCACCTCCGATGAGCTCAGGTCTCCGGTCGCCCTCGCCCGGGCGCTTGCCAGCTATCGGCATCTCGGTGCCGACGAAGGGGATGTCCCGCCCCGGCAGGAGGACATGCCAATAGAGATGCTCGAACGCCAGCTTGCCGACATGGTTGAGCCGAGACTCCTTGAGCAGGGGCAGGCCCACCGGGCCGGGGAACCTCCCGGTGACCGGGTCGAGGGTGTCGTTGAAGTCGATGAGGAGCGCCCGGCTGAACCCCGACTCGATGAAGCAGTTCGTGTGGCCGTCGAACCGGGCGTCCGGGGTCTCGCCGTCGAGGTATCGGCGAACGTTGTGCACCAGCACCTCGCCTTCGAAGTGGGCCACCGAACCGGCCTTGGAGGCCCGCAGGTCGGTGGCATCGCCGACGACGAACACACCGGGCCATGCCTTGGCCTGCAGCTGTTCGTCGGTCGGCACGAACCCGAGCGGGTCGCCCAGCCCCTCGGACCGGCCGACATACTCGGCCCCCTCGTGCAGCGGCACCACAACGGCGAGGTCGAAGGGGACCTCACGGCCGTCGTAGGAAACCAACCGGCCTCCGTCGCCGTCCACCTCGCCGGTCGCGAACTCGGTGACCACCTCGATGCCCTTGCGTCGGAGCAGCCCCGAGAGCTCGCGGTTGCACGTGGCCTTGGTGAACGCCCCGTCGAGGGAGGTCACGTAGGTGAGCTGGACGCGGTTGCGCAGCCCTCGCCGGGACAGGAACCAGTCGGTGAGAAAGCAGAACTCGAGCGGGGCGACCGGGCACTTGATCGGCAGGTCGACCAGGTTCACCACCAGACGGCCACCCTCGAAGCGGGCCATGGCGCCAGCCAGCGCGGCGGCCCCATCGAGTGAGTAGAAGGTGTGGACCGTACGCCCCCAGCCGGGACCGGTGAGGCCCTCGGTCTCCTCCGGGGCCAACCGGGCTCCGGTCGCGACAACGAGGACGTCGTAGGCGATGGTCTCGCCGTCGTCAAGTGCGACCCTCTTCTCCTCGAGGTCCACTCGGTCCACGCCGGCCTGGTGGAACTCGATCCCGCTCAGGAACTGACGGGCCCGGGAACGGACCAGCCTCGCCGGTGGGGCCATGCCGAAGGGGACGAAGAGCAACCCCGGTTGATAGAGATGCCGGTCGTCCCGGTCGACCACGAGGATCTCCGTCTCGTCGCCGACGGCCCGACGAAGCCGGTTGGCCGTGAGCGTCCCGGCGGTGCCACCACCGAGAACCACCACGCGTCTCGCCATACCAAAGTGGTAGGCCTCGGAGGTGACCGGCGATAGGGGCGAACGTCCCTGCGAGCGCAGGGTCCGCAGGCGTTCTGCCCGGAGGGTCCCCCGGGAACGAATTCCGACCTCGGAACTACCCCGGGTAGGCTCTCGGCCATGGAGGGGGTTCGCAGTTACGACGTCGTCGTCATCGGAGCGGGCTTCTCGGGCCTGTACGCCGTCCACTCGTTGCGGGAGGCAGGCTTCAGCGTCATCGCCCTCGAGAAGGCCGACGGAGTCGGGGGGACCTGGTTCTGGAATCGCTATCCGGGAGCCCGGTGCGACGTCCAGAGCATCGAGTACTCCTACAGCTTCAGCAAGGAGATCCAGCAGGAGTGGGAATGGACCGAGCTGATGCCGGCCCAGCCCGAGATCGAGGCCTATCTCAACTTCGTGGCCGACCGGCTCGATCTCCGCCGTGACATCCAGCTCTCGACGCTCGTCACGGCCATCTCCTACGACGAAGACGCCCATCACTGGGCGATCGAGGCCGAGGACGGGGCGACGTTCATCGCCCGCTGGGTCGTGGCCGGGACCGGCTGTCTGTCCGAACCCCTCGAGCCGGGTCTCCCAGGACTCGAGACGTTCGCCGGGACGTGCCTGTTCACCAACCGGTTCCCCAAAGAGGGCTTCGACTTCCGCGGCCATCGGGTCGGCGTCATCGGCACCGGCTCTTCGGGAGTCCAGTGCATCCCGATCATCGCCGAGCAGGCGGACCACCTGACGGTCTTCCAGCGGTCGGCCGCCTACAGCCGCCCCGCCGACAACCGACCCCTCCGCCCGGGCGAGCTCGACGCCGTGAAGGCCAACTACGAGGAGCTGCGGGTCAAGCAACGAGGTGCCTACGCCGGCCTGGTCAGCTTCGGCGCGGTCTCCTTCGAGGGCATGAAGCCGCCCGAACGACGGATCCTCGAGACTCCGATCGACGAACGCCTGGCGCTCGTCGATCAGCTGGGGTGGAGCGCCCCCGGCGCCTGGGCCGACGTCATGTTCGACCTCGAGGCCAACCAGGCCGGCACCCAGCTCTACGGTGAGCTCATCAGGCGGGTCGTGGACGACCCTGAGGCGGCCGAGTCCCTGGTCCCCCACTACCCGATGGGGTGCAAGCGCCAGATCCTCGATACGGGTTACTTCGAAACGTTCAACCGGGACAACGTCACCCTGGTGGACCTGCGCAAGGACCCCATCGACAAGATCACGGCCACCGGGGTGAGAACCCGCGACCTCCACGTCGACGTCGACGTCCTCGTCCTGGCCACCGGGTTCGACGCCATGACCGGGGCGCTCAACCGGATCGAGATCATCGGCCGCGACCGGCGCACGCTGCGCGAGGTCTGGAGCTCAGAGGGTCCGGTCAGCTATCTGGGCCTCCAGGTTGCCGGGTTCCCGAACCTGTTCACGGTGACCGGTCCGGGGAGCCCCTCGGTGCTGACCAACATGGTCGTCTCGATCGAGCAGCACGTCGAGTGGATCACCGACTGCCTCCGCTACCTACGAGACCACGGCCACCGAGCGATCGAGGCCGAGCCCGACGCCCAAGAGGAGTGGGTCGACCACGCCGCCTCCCTCGTGCAAGGGACCATCCGCAACTCAGAGGGATGCAACTCGTGGTACCTGGGAACCAACGTGCCGGGCAAGAAGCGCATTCATATGCCCTACATCGGCGGACTGCCCGCCTACCGACGCAGGTGCGACGAGGTGGCTGCAGCCGGTTACTCGGGGTTCTCGCTCAGCTGACCCGGACGCTCGTCGGGGCGACCGTCGCCCGACCGTGCATCGGTCGGTCACTCGGCGCAGCCCGCCACCGTCGGGCCCGGCCGGGTCACCGACCCACGATCGTCGGGAGCACCTCGCTGATCGACGCCCGCACCACCACGTGGGCCACTCGGTCGAACGGCGTCGGTTGCCCGTTGACCACCACCACCGAGGCGCCGTGGTCCAGCGCGATGGGTACGAGGCCGGCCGCCGGGTAGACCACGAGACTGGTTCCGACCACGAACAGCAGGTCGCAGTCGCGGGCCGCCCGCTCGGCCCGCAGCAAGTCCCGGGCCACCAGCTGCTGGCCGAAGCTGATCGTTGCCGACTTCAAGACGCCCCCGCAGTGCAGGCAGGCCGGGTCCTCCTCACCGGTCCGGACCCGATCCACCGTCTCCTCCGCCCGGCTCCGGTGCCCGCAGCGCAGGCACACCACCTGGCGGAAGGTCCCGTGGATCTCGACGACCTTGTCGGGGTCGTTCCCGGCGAGTTGGTGGAGCCCGTCGATGTTCTGGGTGACCAAGACGTCCAGCTTCCCCTGACGCTCGAGTTCCACGAAGGCGAGGTGGCCCGGATTCGGCTCCGCCGCCCAGATCGGTGAGTCGAGACGGCTGCGCCACGCTCGGCGCCGGACCTCCGGGTCTTCCAGGTAGACCTCCAAGGTGGCCATCCGCTCCGAACCGGGGTTCTTGGTCCAGACGCCGTCAGGACCTCGGAAGTCGGGGATGCCCGAGTCGGTGGAAACCCCGGCACCGGTCAACCCGACCACTCGGTGGGCCCGAACCATGAGGGACCGTGCGGCCTCGACCTGCGCCGCGTGCTCGGGGGGAGCCACCGCGAGGCACGTTATCAACGCCGGCGTCTTCGGCATCCGCCCCGATGCCGTTCAGGTCGCGACCGCCGCGACCCAGGCCGCCACCACCTCGGCTACCTCGACGTCCCTATTCCGCAGCCCGTGGTCGCCGCGATCGATCCAGTGGTGCGTAACCGGCCCCGGAATGGCCGAGGTCGCCTGCTCGAGCTCGTCGGGGGTGCCAAAGGCGTCCCGGGTACCCGACACGAAGAGGCACGGGACGGTGATGTCGCAGAAGTGCTCGGTCCGCAGCCGATCGGGACGACCGGGCGGATGGAGGGGGTAGCTCACCAGGACGAGGGCCTCGGCGGCAAGCCCCTCGGCGACGGCCATCGAGCAGATTCGTCCCCCCATCGAGCGCCCACCGAGCCCGATCCGCCCGGCTGGCACAGCGAGCGTTCGGGCCAGCGAGATCGCCCGCTCCACCACTGTCGCGACCAGGACCGGCGGTCGGTCGGGGGCTCGACGCCCGGCCAAGCGGTAGGGGAAGTCGCATCGTTCGACCCGGACACCGAGCGCGCCCACCGCCAGGTCGATCGCGACCAGCGTCGGCTGGTCTCGATCGGCACCGGCGCCCGGGAAGAGGAGGAGGCCAGAAAGCCCAGCGCCCGGCGCCGGTCGCCGCGCCCCTGATCCGCTCAAAGGCCCAACCCTTCGGCGAACTGCACGACGCGGCGACTCGTCTCCGTTCCGGTGCACCGGCGGCCCACCGGTAGCCGGCAGGCGGCCAGTGGGTGCCAGCGCACGTGGGGCGGGGTCGCCCGCCTTGCCGAGCGGCCCCGGGTTGAGAGCGCGGCTCACCTAGCTCGGCTGGGTGCAGTTGAACATCCACCGGACGCCGAAGCGGTCGAGGGTGCAGCCCCAGTACCCGAAGGGCATCTCCTGCATCCCGGTGGACTCGTTGCCTCCCTCGCTGAGCGCGGCGTAGAGGCGGTCGGTCTCGGCACGCGAGTCAGGCTCGAGGTTGATCGTCACGTTGTTGCCGATCCGGAGCTGGTGTCCCATCGACTCCAGCATGTCGGTGCCCATCAGGACATGCCCCGCAAGGATGGGCAGCTCGACGTGGCCGACCAGGTGCCGCTCGGCTGCCGGCAGCTCGGTGTCGGGACCCGTCATCTCGGCCATCCGGACGATAGGGGCGCTGAACTCGCCCCCGAACACCGAACGGTAGAAGGAGAACGCCTCTTCGGTCCGGCCCATGAAGTTCAAGTACGTGCTGACCCTGCTCATCGTGCTCCCCTCTCCGCGAGCCAGGCAGGTCGCCGAGCCACTGGTCCATCGGTCAGACGGTGGCCGGACCCAACGCTCATCGATTGGTAGGACACGTGCCCAAGATGCGCCCCGACCGAGAGGTTATCGAGCAATCGGCTGTTTTTGTCGCGGCGCTCACGGAACCTCGCGGTTTTCGCTCACTGAAAGTCGCGGTCTGATCTGAGGCCGCGCTCCTCCTGACCGGCATCCACCGGTCGGGGTCATGGCCCCTCCAACTTGTCGGTGCTGGCAAGCACTCGACGAGCTGGAGGAAGCCGAAACAGATGATGACCCAGGAGGAGTACATGAATGTGAAGGCCCTGCACGCCGGGGGCTGGACGATCAAGCAGATCGCCGAGCACCTCGGCTTCCACCCGGCCACGGTGTCGTCGTGGCTGAAGAACGGCGGACCGCCTCCCACGCGCAGTGTCCCCGAAGAGGACCTGGTGATCGACGGCCGCTGGCAGGACCGCATCACGGCGCTATTGGCCCACAACGCCGACCTCCAGGGCTCGTCGATCATGCGAGTGATCGAGGCCGAGGGCTATCCCGGCTCCTATCAGACGCTGACGCGCTACCTGCACTCGGTGCGCGGCCCGACCCGCGGTGCGGTGATGGTGACCATGCCGATCGAGACCGTGCCCGGCGAGGAGTTCCAGTTCGACTGGTCCGACTGCAACAGCTTCGCCCGGCGCTGGGGCTGGGACCACGAACTGCACTGCTTCGGCGCCGTGCTGTGCTGGAGCCGGATCAAGTTCTGGTTCTTCGCCCCTTCCATCGACCAGCACCACACGCTC
>DAHUZT010000021.1 GCA_027315005.1 Acidimicrobiaceae bacterium
TTGGTGTCCTTGCAGTCCGGAGGATGGCCATTACCTGCGATCAGTTGGTGGATCGCCGGGCTCTGACCGACACATCAGGTCGTACGCGGGAACGACAGATCAGGCCGTACGCGATGCGACATCAGAAGTTGTACACCGACAACCTTGGCTCTGTGGACCGTGCTTGCAGTTACAGCTGCCCGCAAGGTCACCTTCTCCCGCTCAGTGCTCACAGCCGAAGCTGGTATGGCCGTAGCGGTCGCGTTCGCCATAGCCGGCATTCTCACTGCTACCACCGTATGGTGGGCCACCGTGGCGGAACGGGCCCCGGCTTTCCTTAGCGGCGACCCCTCCTCACCACTCGACGCCCGACTCGTCGCAACCGTGACACTCATGGCATTGGCTACTGCAGTTGCAACAGCCGGAGCCATCCGCAGCGTGCGCTGTCTGCCGGCATCACTACACAGCTGAACGCCCCCAACGCTCCCACAAAGCCGCGTTGGTCATCCAGATACGGACCTCGACCCCCGCGATCTGAGCCGTCCCCCACTTTGATGCCAATGGCGCGCCGAACTGCGCGGAGCGCCCAAGCACCCGCAGGCACCCTGCAGCCCCCCGCATACCCGGCGAAAGGTCGCGGTCGCTGTTCGCATTCTTGGGAAAGGCCTGCCGAGCGGTAGGGGATGGGAGGTATCCTCGGCGGAGCCTGCCCTCAGCCAGGCTGCCTGGTCCCCGGGGACAGCTGGCGATAAAGAGAGGCCCCGCGCGGTCGCCCTGATCTGGGGCGGTCAGCTCCCGCCGGGCGGGTCGCCGTCTGTCGCGAGTCCGTTCGGCTCGCCTGGCTGCTGGATCGGGAACACGATCGGGCTGAACAGATACGGTCGCCGTCCGGGTCGGGGCTCGTTGTTCCTGCTCGCAACGATGAGGTCGCGAAGCTGACCCATCAGCTGGCTCACCTCGCCTTGGTCTAACCAGATGGCCGCTTGCCGGTACCCGACGGAGTCCTGGAGCGGGTTGGGCGCGGTCTTGAGGTAAGCGTTGAACTCGGCAATCAGGGTGGCCATGGCCGCCGCAAAGCCACTGCGGTGGTCTTCCAGCGACATCGAAGCCGCCAGATCCCGATCAATTGCCACTTGCTCCCTTCGCAGCCGGTAGCGGCGCTCGACGGCGCCGCGTACCCGCCGCTCGCCGACGACCTCCAGAACGCCTGCATCTGCCAGCACCCCGACGTGGCGGTAGACGCTGGCCGGAGAGACGTCGGACAGGCCGGCACATAGCTCCGCTGTTGTGCGCTCGGCGCCGCTGCCCATGGCGTGGAGGATTCGCATACGCAGGGGATGCAGCACCAGTTCAAGGGTCTCCACTGGGCCCAACGATATCAGAGCTGCTAATGTTCTCCCAACTCAGAATAATGGATGGAGAGGCAGAAGGATGCGACAGCAGCAGGCGCCGGCGGCCACTTCGAAGGGCAACGATCCCCCGATTGGCAGCTACCACAACGTCGGGGGCCGCCGGCTCCTCGTTCACCGCTCCGGGAGCGGCGCACCATCGGTGGTGTTCCTGTCCGGGGCGGGGACGGTCGGCCTCGACTACCTGAACGTCCAGACCATGGCCGCCGAGGTGTCGACCGCCGTCCTGTATGACCGGGCCGGCACCGGGTGGAGCAACCGGGTCGCCCTCCCACGCAGCTCTCGGCAGGTGACCGACGAGCTGGATGAGCTGCTCCGGGTCGCCGATCTACCTGACCCGTATGTTCTGGTCGGCCACTCCCGGAGGCCTCTACGCCCGGCACTACGCGGCCCGGTTCCCTGAGCGGGTCGCCGGTCTCGTCCTGCTCGACCCCGCGCATGAGGACTACAACAAGTACATGCCCGAAGCGCTTACCGCCATGCGCTCGGGGAACCGGCGCTTCGCCCTCCTCAATGCCGTGCTCGGTGCCGCCTTGTCCAATCCCATCACCAGCCGGCTTCTCGTCCTGCTGCCCCCGCTGAGGCGCATGCAGGACACCTATCGGGACCTATTCGAAGCAGAGACGGCTGACAAGGGGTTCCCGGAGCCGCTACGCCGCGTGTTGATGGATCGTCACGTCAGCCCACAGTGGCTGCGGGTCGGGATGCTCGAAGCCAAGAATGTCGAGGACCTGTACCGAGAGGTACGGACCGCCGGACCACTACCCGACGTCCCGCACGTGGTGATCTGCTCCATGAGCACCGACGGGTTCAGAGACGTCGTCTCCAGCGGGGAGTCCGAGGAACTGGTGCAGGCCGAGATCGACGGCAAGCGGCGCCTGTATGAGGACTTCGCACGGACGGTCCCACGCGGGCGGGTGGTTCCAGTCGATGCCGGCCACCTCACTATCCACCTTCGCCATCCCGATGTAGTGGCCCAAGCCATCTCGGATGTTCTCGCCCAAGCCGCCCAGCAGAGCTGACCTGCGCGAAGGTTCGCGTTCCACCAAGCTCCGCTCGCTCGAGCGCCGCCGTCCGGAGGAAAGGTACTCGCTGTCGCTGCCTAACTCGGCCCTGCCCACCGGATCGGATCGGTGGGCCAGAAGCCAGCCGTGAGGTGTCCCCGAACGTGCGGCGGTCGCACGCAGCGCCCCCGTCCCAGAGGTGCCGGTCGGGGGGAGCCCCGGATGGTTCCGGAACCGGCTCACGAACCCTTTGGAGGCGGCACCCGAGTGTCCCCGAAGGTCACGGCGCCCCCTGCCCACAGGTCCGCTTCCGACTGATCCCGAGCGTCGGCGGGGCCGTTGACTGGGGGACCGACGAGCGTGGGAGCATCCGAGAGTCCAATTATCGGAGAGTAGGAGTACCAGGGGTATACTGATGCCGTGGCCCGTACGACACTGCGCGCCAAGGGTCAACTTACGTTGCCCGAGGAGGTCCGCAAGGCCGCTCGGCTGGAGGAGGGCGACCTCCTGGACGCGGAGCTGACCGACGAGGGCATCCTCCTCCGTCCCCAGAAGGTGATCGACGCGACCCAGGCGTGGTACTGGAGGCCGGAGTGGCAGGCCGGCGAGAGGGAGGCCGACGACCAGGAAGCCGCCGGTCTGGGCGAGACCTTCCAGTCCGGTGAGGAGTTCCTCGAGGCCCTGTGGGCTATGGCCAAGCCAGCTGCCCGCCGGCGTCGCCCGCGTTAGCTCCGCTTGCCGACCTTCCGCTGGCTCCCGAGGTTCCGTGCTGAGTTCAACCGGCTGACGCCGACCCAGCAGGCGGCGTTCTTGGCCGCGGTGGCCCACTTCGTGGAAGACCTGCGAAGCGGCCAGGGGTTCCGGAGCAGCCTCCGGGTCAAGGGCGTCAAGGGCTCGGCCGGCGTCTTCGAGATGAGCTGGGCACCTGACGGTCGGGCGACCTTCCGGTACGGCGGGGCAGTGAAACCCGGCGAGGCTCACATCATCTGGCGCCGGGTCGGAACTCACGACATCTTCCGCGAACCCTGAGCCCCAGCCAGGCAAGGGCCTGGTTTTGCTCACTGCGGCCCTCCGGCCGCTCCATTTTCGCTCACTCCGGCAGCGGTAGAGGTAGGTTTATACCGGCTGACCAGGTACTTCATCGGCGCTGTACCGGGCCGGCAAAGCCCTTCACCCGGGTTCGATTCCCGGCGCCGCCTCCAATGCGAAGTCTCACTTCATCGGAGCTTGCGCCTGTCAGCTGACAGCTGTTGAACGGGCAGAAGGGGCTCCTCGGATCTTCTTCCTACGACAACAGACCTGGCTGATTGGGTTCAGGGCACGCGCCCGGTCGTCACGTCCGGCTCATCTGTTCAGTCCAAAAAGACCATTCCCGGGGTCGCCCGCTCTGAGCCGTCGGCGCCGATCACGTAGGCTTCGTAGCCATCGAGCGAGGCCACGGCGTCAAAGGCATCGTCCCCGCCAACGGCTAGTGCGGTCGCTAACGCGTCGCTCGTCGCGAGGTTCGGGCCGGTAACGGTAGCGGATGCGACGGTCTGGGCCGGCTCGCCGGACCGGGGATCGACCAAGTGAGCTCCACGCTCGTATGGACCAGAGGTCGCCACCGCCGAGCGAAGCTGCACGACACCGGCGAGTGCATCCCTGAGCCACGGGTGCCGGATGCCAATGCGCCAGCCATCGCCCCGGCCCGGGTTTCCAAAACCCACCAGATCACCGCCGGCGTTGAGGAGCGCCGCCTCGAACCCCGCCTCACGAAGCGTCCCGAGGGCGATGTCAAGCGACCATCCCTTCACCAAGCCTGTCGGGTCGACTCCTCCCGGCATCGCCCAAGGGTCGAACCATCCCCGAGAGCTGGCCTTGGCGTGGCGGCAGAGCTCCAGCACCTCGGCGACGCGGGGGACCATGTCGGTGAGCAGGAGCTCACCACGGCGAAGACGACTGATCGGACTGTCCGGCTTCCAGATGCTGAATGTGGCGTCCACCTCGTGAAGAACCTCGCAGGCCACATCGATCGCCGCTCGGGCGCTGTCAACACCGGCACGACCAGGAAAGACCCGAAAGGACACCACCGTGCCCATCACTGGCTCGGCGTGGACGAGGTCGCCCGCCCTCCCGAGGGTGGCCGGGATCGTTGGCCGGTTGACCGCTTGTTCCGACGCAGCCTCGGCAACCGGCACGCCGCGGACGTTCCAACGGACCTTCCCGACCGCGTCGTTGCTCAATGGAAGCGCAGCTTGTCGAGGGCCGACTGCAGGGAGTACGCATATGCCTCGCTGGTGTAGGTCGCACCCGAGATCCCAGAGATGCGGGCAGTCTGCAGCGAGAGCACCTGGTGGCGCAGGTACGGGATGACCTGGACGGCCAGCTGCTGGGAGTACTGATCGATGGTCTGCAGGTTGGCCACCTTCACATCGGTGATGCGAGATCCGGTGACGGTGACCCGCACCGAGAGGGTGCCGTAGCCGTACTGCTCACTGACGCCCGTGGCACTGCTGGCAGCGGTCGTGGTCGGGGACTGGGGCACGGTCGTCGGGACAGTGGACGTCGGTCCCGACGAGCCGTTGGCATTGGACGAGGGTGGCGAGGTGGTCGACGGCGTCGAAGTCTTCGATGAATTCGACGGAGCCGACGGTCCACTCTTCAGGGGTAGGGAGTTGGCGAGTAGTCCGGTGGTGCCGCGTGAGTGGAAGCTCAAAATACCGGCGAGCCCGGCCGCTGTTGCGCCCATGACGAAGGGATAGCGTTTCACCAGCTGTACACCTCATAGTGAATGGCGCTCTTCTCGACCCCCAACTGCGCCGCTGCGTCGATGACGTCCTCGATCATGCCGGGTGGCCCGCAGACGTACAGGTCCCGCTGGAGAAGGTCGGGCACGAATCGTTGCAGCATCGCCCGAGCGGAGCCCAGGTTCTTGCGCGGCCCCACCAATTCGTGCACGACCCCCCGACGATGGCGGACGAGCTCGGCCACCTCATCGCGCAGCACGAGTTGGTCCTCAGAGGATGCCCGCATGATGACGATGGGCTGTGATTGGCGCGGCAGGTCCTCGAGCAGAGAGCGCAACGAGGTGATCCCGATGCCTCCGGCGAACAGAACCACCTTCTCGTGACGTCGTGCGTCGACGGTCACCGCGCCGTAGGGCCCCTCGATTGCCACTCTGGTCCCGCGGCGAAGGCGGGACACGGCCAAGGAGTGATCGCCGATGGCCTTGACCGTGAGTCGCAAGTAAGGCGGTTGGGGGAGCGCGGAGATGGAATAGGGGTGCGCCTGCCACCACAGCCCCTTGGTGAGGAACCGCCAGGCGAAGAACTGACCCCCTGAGACCGCGAGACGCTCGAGCCTGTGGCCCGAGCAGATCACCGACGTCACGCCAGGAGCCTCGCGCTTCACCTCCACCACACGGAGGCCATGGCGCATGCTCCGAGCCACCGGGAGGGCAACCCGATAGACGAGGACCGTCCCAGCAGTGGCCGCCCAGATCATTGACCAGACGATGCGGACTATGGGGTGACCAACGAAGGAAGGCCCGAGCACGATCACATGGGCGATGGACAGGGCCAGGGCCAGGTACATGTACAGGTGCAGCACCCACCAGGTCTCGCGACGCATGCGGCTCCGAATGGCCCGGATGGAGGCGATCCCTATTGCCACCATGAGGACGAGGCCGACCGTCGCTGCCAGCACATCGGGATAGGAGTTGACGAGCTTGCCGATCTCGTGCCAGAAGCCGGTCCGCGAGGCTTGGGCGTAGCCGATGGTGATGAAGACCGCGTGGGCGGTGAGCAGGCTTATGGGCCAAGGGCCGAGCCACCGGTGCCAGCGCAGCATGCCGTCCTGTCCGAGGATCCGCTCGAGGGCGGGGATCCGGGCGACGATGACCACCTGGACAAGAGCTAGGTACATGCCGACGAGGCCGGTCATGCTCCCGATGAAGGTGGTGACCCCTCCCGGGAGCCCGAGTTCCTTGCTCGTTTCGCTACTGATCCCGAGCACGACCACCAGGACGAGTCCGATGACTGCGACGGTCGTCGCCAGTGCACCGACCCAGGGCCGGGGCGGGGGAGCGGGGGGGTTGTGAGAGCGTTGCCGACGGGTCTTGCGTGGCGACGCCACGGAGGGGTCGAAGACCGCAGTGGCCACGACCCAAAGTGTGGCCCACGGTCAATTACGATCTCATGAAGAGCCCGCCCTTCGGGGTCCGCGTTGCCGGTCGCCGCTGCCCGGCCAACTCGGAATGGAGCTCGGCCCTGTTCAGGGGCATGAAGCGTAGAACTCGGGAGTGCCGGCCCCGGGGTCTGACCGACTCGAGGTGTTGCGGGCGAGGGCGGGCGGAGTGGTCGTGCGATCTCGTCAGCCGGGTAACCCCGGGCTCGGCGGGCCCCCGCGGATCGAACCCTACCGACGTCGGGGGCCCACGGGCCGGAGCGCTACCTCTTCGGACCCCGCAGATGCTCCTTGGCCAGCGCCGGTGGAGCAATCGCCAGCCAGGCGTCGAGGAGGCACCGCTCAAGTGCGCGTCTCCCGATGGAGCGCAACTGGACCAGCACCGCCGAGAAGCCCTCGAAATGCGGGATGGTGAACAGGCCCCTGACACCGGAAGCCAACAGCGCCTCTTTTTCCTGGAGGTCCAGCACCCGAACGGCCAAGATCGGGCCATCGGGCAGGGTGTCGCTCTTGTAACGCTTGATGTCGGCCTTGCTGAAGGGTCGCTCCCAAGCGAACGCCTTCCCGCTCACGAACCAGGTTCGGTTCCCGCGGCGGACGCCCTCGAGTGTCTCGGGCAGCGCCAACGCGAGGGCGGCCGCGTCATCCAGCGAAGCCATGAGGTGACACGGTATCGGAACATCGATCTGTTGGCTGTGAAGTCTGGCCTGTTCCGAAGAGATCTGCGAAAGGCGACGCGGTCCTCGAGCTCGGCCGCTGTCTACCTGTGAGACGAGGGTGGGAGGATGGCGGGATGTCGATCACGCGGCGCCCAGCCCTGTGCCTCCACCGCGAGCTCGTTCGCCTCCATCTCGGTGCCTTGCGCCAGATCCGGGCCATCGGGCTCTATCGACAGCTCGGCTACGTCGAGACCGGCCGTGACGACGCCCACCTCTTCTCGAATGCCGACCTCATGGCCCGAGCCGGTGAGTAGGAGAGCGACCAGAGTCCTCGGCGGCCTATGCGCGACCTTCGGTGGCGGTCTTGGCACGCTCGCGAGGTGGCCCCGGGCCGAGGGTCGACGGGTATTGACCGATCCATCGCAGCGCGCCATCGGCAATCGTGCTGGCGTCGTCCGCGGCCTCCTGGCTTTGGCTGCGACATCGGTCCTGCTCGCGTCCTGCTCCTCGAGCCCCTCGGCGACGAGCGTGGCCCAGTCGCCCGCAACAACGGTGCCAGTGGTCGCAACCCCGACCCTTCCGGTCGGGCTTCCCCCGATCCGGCACGTGTTCGTGATCATGCTGGAGAACCAGGGATACAGCTCGACTTTCGGCGATCCGGCCAACGACCCCTACTTGGCGAGGACGCTTGTACGACGGGGTGCTCTGCTCGAGAATTACTACGCCGTTGGCCACAATTCGCTCGACAACTACATCGCCATGGTGTCGGGTCAGCCGCCGAATCCCGATACCCAGGGTGACTGCACGGACGGCTTTGATGCGTTCCCGTCGAATTCCCGTCAGACGACGTGGGACGGGGCGAGGGGGGTCCAACACGGCACCGGATGTGTCTACCCCGCTCGAGTCGGGACCCTCGTCGGACAGCTCGCCGCCCACGGGTTCACCTGGAAGGCCTATATGCAGGACATGGGGAACGATCCACACCGGGACGGGGCCCCCGACTCGGCTTGCGGTCATCCGTCGGTGAACGGTCCGGATCTGGCGATCAACGCGGTCGCAGGAGACGGGTACGTCACCCGTCACGACCCCTTCGTCTACTTTCGCTCCATCATCGACAATGCCGAGAACTGTCGCCGGCACGTCGTTCCGCTCGGCACGACGAGCGGGTCGATGCCCAAAAGCGACACGATCGGGGTCACCGGTCTCGCCCAGGATCTGCGGTCCGTCGCGACCACGCCAAACTTCAGCTTCATCAGTCCAAATCTCTGCCTGGACGGTCACGACTACCCCTGCGGCAACCAGCGGACACCCGGCCCTTCCGCTCTCGCCGACATCGAAGGGTTCCTCAAGGTCTGGGTCCCTCGCATCACCTCCTCGCCAGCGTTCAGGGCCGACGGACTCCTCGAGATCACCTTCGACGAGGGAAGCGGGCCGACCTCGTGCTGTGGCGAGGTCCCGGGACCGACCAACTCGGCTCCGGGGGGTGGCGGCGCACCGGGCGGCGGGAGGGTCGGAGCGCTCCTGCTCTCCCCTTTTCTCAGGCCGGGTGAGGTGGTGACCAGGGCGTTCAACCACTACTCGACGCTGGCGTCGATCGAGGACCTCTTCGGGTTGCCCCGTCTGGCGGACGCCCAGACAGTCCGGAGTACCTTCGATCGGGGCGTCTTCAAGACCGGCTAACCAGGTGGACGGCGGCCTGTGGCTGCGGACCGGGCCACCATCGAAGCGTTCTACTGGTGCAGGTTCAGTCGGGGGAGACGCCCGAGCTGATGCCGCAGACTCGACTCGAGCGAAGGCCGCCGAAAGCGATGGCCCGAGGCCTCCAGTGCACTCGGTCGGACCCGCTGACTGGCGAACGCGAGCTGTTCGGCGCCCTCCTCTCCGAGGAGCAACCGGGGACCGAGGCCGGGTGTCGGGAGCAGAGAGGGCCGGCGAAGGACGGATCCGAGGGTCCTCGAGTAGGTGTTGTTGCGCACCGGCTCGGGAGCGACGGCGTTGATCGGCCCGGTCACACGGGGATCGACGACCGCCCGGTAGTAGATGTCCGTCAGGTCGTCGAGGTCGATCCAGGCGGTCCACTGTTCCCCACGGCCGATCGGCCCGCCGAGGCCGGCTCGGAAGACCGGGCGGAGGAGTCGGAGCACGCCACCGCGCGGCGACTGGACGATCCCGGTCCTGACCCTCACCACTCGGACGCCGGCGTCGGCGGCCGCGGTGGTGGCCGCCTCCCAGCCCACGACGACCCGGGCAAGGAAGTCGTCTCCGGGCGGGCTCTCCTCGTCCAGCCACCGGTCGCCGCAGTCGGCTCCGTAGTAGCCGATGGCTGACGCGGCCACGAGCACCCGTGGCCCGTCGGGCATTCCCGCCATGAGCCGAGCGAGATGGTCGGTTGGCTCGATCCGGCTTTCGCGGATCGTCTTCTTGTGAGAAGCGCTGAATCGCCCGGCGATCGAGGCTCCCGCGAGATGCACGACGGCGTCCGCGCCCTCGAGCAGCCAAGGGTCGGGGGACCCGGGGCGCCACTCCCGCTCGTTCTCTCCGACGGCCCGGCGACGGACGAGGTGGATAACCCGGTGCCCACCGGTCGACAACAGCGACGCCAGGGCAGAGCCGACCAGTCCCGAGGACCCGGTCATTGCGATAGTCAGAGGACCGGGCGCGTAAGCGGCCATCGCCCGCTGTACCGTCAGGTCGTCGGCCAGCTGGCGGTGCCGGTAGCGGAAGGTCTGAGAGAGGAGGACTGTGGGAACCGGCGTCTCGACGACGTCGGTGACCCGGGTGGCCTGGGGCCCTTCGGGCGCGAAGCGGTGGACGTGACGCCAAGGAAGGGGCAGCGACACCAAGCGGTCGGTGAACTGGTTGGGTGGGTCGTAGGACTCGTGCTGGGCGACCCAACGCACTGCACCGGGGAGACGCAGGACGGCACGTCCATGGGCCAGCGAGTCTGTCTGCGCGACCACCCGGATCGGCTGCCAGGGAGGGAGGAGGCGGTGGACGGCGCCCCGGCGCCCGTGCCAGGCGAACACCTCGTCGATCGGTGTCTGGACGACGCTCGAACAGGTGATGCCCATGACGATCCTCCGTCGATTCCCACTGTCACTCTCGATGCAGGGTATGCGCAGTCCAGGTCCCGGGATACCGACTCGTAGGCGCGGTCGAGAGGAAGTAGAGAGGAAACGGACACGAGCACGACCGCCGCGCTTGGGCCGAACCCGGGGCAATCTGTTTGGGTGAATGAGCCTGCCGAACCCGTCGAGTCCGTCAATACCTTCTTCGCCAATGCCGCCGGGACCATCTACGGCGTGCTCGCGGTGGCGACGGTCATCGCCGCCGAAGGCACTCGTCAAGAGACGACCGGCAAGGTGCTCGGCGCGAGCGTCATCACCATGGTCCTGTACTGGTTGGCCCACGCCTAGGCCCACCACCTGAGCTCGCGGTTGCGAGAGCCGGCCACCTGGAGCTTCCACGAGATCCTCGTCTCGTTGACCGCTGCGGCGTCGATCCTGGTGGGGGCGGCGATCCCGGTGCTCGCGATGCTCTGTGCGTGGTTGGCCGGAGCGTCGTTGGAGTCCGGGGTGGCTGCGGCGCTCTGGTGTGCCGGCGTGGAGTTAATCGGCTTCGAGCTCGTCGCGTCGATCCGCCGCCACCTGGGTGTTCGCGACCTGCTTGTGGAGACCTCGATCGGCCTCGCCATGGGTTTGGGCATCCTGGGGATCCGGCTCCTGCTGCACTGAGGGTGACGGCACGGCCCGGTTCGCCCGGTGACGGCACACCTCGAACGAGCGAACCTCGACGTAGGGTGGTGCGTGCGACGTCAGTGGGAGGTTCCATGAGCCAGTTCGTCGAGCTCCTCGCCGACGTGGTCGGGCCGGGGCAGCTGTTGGTCGACGATGCGGTGCCCGAGGAGTTCGGCCACGACGAGACCCTGGGCATCGTCCCAGTGCTCCCGGCGGCCGTCGTCTTTCCGACGACGACGGTCGAGGTTGCCGAGATCCTGCGCCTGACCCACGAACACCGGGTGCCCGTGGTCGCCCGGGGCAGCGGGACCGGCCTCTCCGGGGCAGCGGTTCCGACTCCAGGTTCGCTCCTCGTCTCGTTCGCCAAGATGGACCAAATCCTCGAGATCGACACGGAGAACCATGTCGCCGTGGTCCAGCCCGGGGTGACCCTGGAGCAGCTCGACCACCGAGTTGCCCCGCTCGGGCTCGTCTACCCGGTGTTCCCCGGAGAGAACAGCGCGTCGATCGGCGGCAACGTCGCAACCAACGCGGGAGGCATGCGAGCGGTCAAGTATGGGGTCACCAGGCATCAGGTGCTGGGCCTCGAGATGGTGCTCCCAGGCGGAGAGGTCATCCGGACCGGCGGGAAGTTCGTCAAGTCCTCGGCCGGATACGACCTGACCCAGCTCATGGTGGGGTCGGAGGGCACCCTCGGCCTGGTCACCGAAGCGACAGTGAGGCTCTACCCCAGGCTCGAGCACGCCGCCACCGTGTTGGTCCCCTTCGCTACCCTGGAGGAGATCACCCGGGCGGTGCCCAGGGTGCTCGAGCGAGATCTCGGGGCTCGGGTCCTCGAGTACCTCGATGCCGCGACGCTCGTGGCTATCACGGCCAAGGTTGACGTCGAGCTCGGTGTCCCCGAGGAGGTCCGACGCCTCGCGAGCGCCTACCTGATCGTGGTGCTCGAGTCCTCTCACGAGGACCGGCTAGAAGTTGACACGGGCACCCTCGCTGAGCTCCTCGGATCTCTGGGGGCGATCGACGTCTACGTGCTCCCTTCGAGCGCCGCGGCAGAACTGGTCGTCGCGAGAGAGCGAGCGTTCTTCGTGGCCAAGGCGGCGGGGGCGAACGAGCTCATCGACGTCGTGGTTCCGAGATCGGCGATGCACGCGTACCTGACTGATGTCGCAGCGGTGGCCGAGAAGTTCGGGTCGTACGTCGGCGGATGTGGACACGTCGGCGACGGGAACGTGCACCTCTCGGTGTTCCAGCCCGACCCCGAGCGTTGCGAGCAAACGGTGCGTTCGGTCCTCGAGCTCGGCGTTGGCCACGGTGGGGCGATCAGTGGGGAACACGGAATCGGCACCGCGAAGAAGCGCCACCTGGCGGCACTCGAGGATCCAGCCAAGGTGGCCTTGATGCGTCGCATCAAGGCTGCCTTTGATCCGCGAGGCATCCTCGGTCCGGGCCGGATCTTCGACCCCACACCCTGACCTAATCCCTGGAGCGCACGCTGACCGGTCGCCCGGAACCGATCAGCGTTCCTCGTCTCGACGACCCATGTGCCACCCGTGGCAGTAGGGGCACTCGTAGACGGCGAAGGTCGCCCCGGCCTCCGCGCTCCGCTCCGCTGCTGCGTCCAGCGCGTCGGTGCGGGAGGAGAAGCGGATCTTTGCACTGCCGTCGCGGCGCCAGTGCGAGGAGTCGAGGCGCAGTTCTCGGTGGGTTCGCGGTCGGCGCTTCGGCATGGTCATCGGTTGTCGGGCGGGCTCGGACAACGGACAATGTAGACACCGACGACGTCGAATGGACGCCCAGCGCCGTGCCTTGACCGTTGGGCGGGGACGCCGCCGGGCGGCCAGGCGTTCAGGCCGGCTTGAGGGCCCGGGTGGCCAGGAACCCGGGAAAGTACGGCACGGTGATGTCCCCGTCCTCGTGGTAGTCCTCGTAGAGCCCGGTCAGGACGAATCCGGCGTCGAGCTGCCCGCCGATCTGGTCCTCGAGGGAGTGCCCGAAGCACAGTGGCTCGTCGGGCTCTAAGAAGCGAGCCCGTTCCTCCGCGTTGAGCGACGTGACGTCGGAGTAGGGGACCGGATAACGGATCTCGAGCTGACCGAGTCGCTCCTTTTCCCGGTCGAAGCAGAAGAGGAGCGGATTGGCGAAGCCGGCCAAGAGGGCTCCGCCCCCCTGGAGCACCCGGTAGCACTCGCGCCAGACGGGGAGGACCACCTCGGAGAAGCAGTTGGAGCACGGGTGCACGATCAGGCCGAACGTGGCGTCGGCGAACGAGGACAGGTCGGCCATGTCGCCGAGCACCGTCTCGATGTGCAGGTCTTCGCGGGCGGCCACCTTCCGGTCCTGGGCCAGCTGAGCCGGGGAGTTGTCCAGGACCGTCACGCGAGCTCCCGCCGCCGCCAGGATCGGGCCCTGCTGACCGCCGCCGGACGCGAGACAGAGGACCTCGGTGCCCGCCAGCTCGCCGAGCCAGGCTCGGGGCACGGGCCGTCGGGGCGTGAGGACCACGTTCCAGTCACCACGGCGGGCACGGGCTATCTCCGTGGCCCCCACCGGGACGGTCCAGCGGTTCCCGATGGCCACCTCGTGGTCCCAGGCCGCGCGGTTGTGGGTGGCGGTGTCCATGGGTGCACCGTTACTTGAACCGTCGCCAAATGTGACCACGTTCAGGCAGCCTCTCCTTGCGGCGAGGCGGTGACGGTCCTGTCCGGTTCCCCGGTGCCGTCTTCGCGCTTCATCGGGACGCCCGACCCAAGTTGGCGGTGTCCCCCTCCACTCGCGTTTGGGGTCTCGGCGCCAATCAGCGCGACCATCGCTCCCCGCATGCAGCGAGATTGAGGGCTGCGTTGAGGTCCCGGTCGACGATGAGACCACAATGCTCGCAGCGGTAGATGCGCTCGTCGAGACATAGTTCGGCATTCACTGCGCCGCACGACGAACAGGTCTTGGAACTCGGGGAGAACCAGTCGGCAAGGCCGAGTCGACCGCCATGCCAGGCGTGAAGACGAGCTGGTTACGCACCTCGCCGGGAGAGGCATCGAGGATGGCCCGGTTCAGCCCGGCCTTCCGGCACTTGCCATTGGGTGCATGGCCTCGGGATGCGTCAGGCTTCGGTGCCGGGGCGGCGGTCATCCCGGTGACGTTCAGGTCCTCGGCGACCACGGTTCCGGAGGTGGCGGCGAGGCTCATCGTGAGCTTGTGCAGCGCGTCACGCCGGGCATTGGCGACCTTGCGGTGGCACCGCGCGAGCTTCGCCTTCGTGCGTTGCCCGCGCTTCGAGCCATGTTCGCGGCGCGCAAGCTCGCGCGAGAGGCGAGCCATGTGACGGACGTAGCGGCTGAGTGCATTCGGGTTCTCGACCCTCGCCGGTCGAGAACACCGCCAGGCGCTTCCCCCGACGTCGACGCCGACCACGGTGGCCGGCCGCGTGGTCAGCAGGTCGTGGCGCTCTATCCCGCAAGTGGAGCTGACGAATCACCGCCCGGCTTGTTCGCAGACCGTGGCCGAGCAGATGCGTGCAGGTCCGTCGTCGAGCAGGTCACGGAATGTCGTCGCCTGCTCCTTCGTCCGGACCTGTCCAAGGCGCGGGAGCCTCACATGACGGTCGTCGGTAACGCCGATGGCATTGGTGGAGAACTGGCAACTCCAACGGTTCCCATCCTTTTGGGGGTCGCGAAGTTCGCGTGCTCCATCGGCTTGGCGCCCCTTCGATCTCGAGGGCTCGGGCCAGTCCGTCGAGCCCCGCTTCCCTTGAGTTCTCAACCCACCACGGAGGCACCTCGCGCTTCGCTGCGTTCCACGCTCGTCGCAGTGTCCGAAGCGACCAACGATCGGCCCCGTGACCTCATGAGCCCACGGCGGCGCCTCCTCCACGCTCGCACCCTGGCGGATCGCAAGGACGGTCAGCGTGCGCGTCGCCCGGAGCCGGTCGCAGACCAAGCGCGGGTCCCAGTTGAACGCGTACCTGCTCGCCCCGCGGGGCGACGCCAGAGATGCATTGGTCCGGTCGTTCGGATCTAGCTCGAAGCGGAACGCCTGGCGGACGAGCATCAAGCGGCCCCGCTGTTCTTCGCTATCGTGATCGCTCGGAGCGCTCTGTTGCGCGCACCGCGGCGCCCATAGAGGCGAGCGAAAAACCAGGTGAGCACCTCGGTCATGTCGCGTACGAGGTCGTCTTTCACCTCGCCCTCACCGACGACGAGGATCGCCCGGCCCTGGGCCGAGAGGGCCGCGCCGAGGTGCTCGACGCCGAAGCGCGCGAGGCGGTCGCGGTGTTCGACGATGATGCTTGCAACTTCTCGGTCAGCGAGCAGCCGCGCCAGTCGTGGGCGCTTGGCACTGAGGCCAGAGCCGACCTCGGTGACCACCTCGTCGACCGACAGGCCGTGTTCGCTCGCCCATAGGCTCACGCGCCCGGCTTGCCGCTCGAGATCGTCCCGCTGGTCGTGCGAGCTCACTCGGCAGTAGGCCACGGTCCGGCCGCGGGCCGCGGGCACTGGATCGAACTCGACCACGATCGTCCCCGACGCCAGTCGACGAGCCGGTACCGGCATGGTGCCGTCGCGGAACCAGCGATAGGCCGTGTTTGGGTGCACCCCGTACGAACGAGCCCACGCAGCGAGCTTCACGTGCGCAGCGTACACACGTTCGGTCATGTTTAGGTAGATCTTCGGGCACTGTTGCGCGCCCCACCGAGCACGCCTCGTCGACCTGGTTCCAGAGACCGGCCGGCAGGACCAAGTTGGCCGTATCCTCCGGATCTTCCGCCCCGGCTGGTTGCGGGGTCGTGACCTACGATGCCGGGTCGTGGCATCGGCGAGCATCGACGCGGCCAGATTCCGCGAGGTGCTCGGACACTTCGCCAGTGGCGTGACAGTGGTCACCGCCTCGGGCGAGGACCCGGTCGGGTTCACCTGCCAGGCCTTCGCCGCCCTCTCCCTCGAACCGCCCAAGGTCCTGCTTGCACCGGGAAAGAGCTCCACCAGCTGGCCGAAGATCGCCGAGGCCAGGTCGTTCTGCGTGAACATCCTGGCCGCCGACCAGGAGGCCCTGGCCCGTTCGTTCGCCGTCTCCGGTGGGGACAAGTTCACCGGGGTCGCGTGGGAGCACGGTCCGGCCACCGGTGCCCCCCTCCTCGAGGGCGTCGTGGCCTGGGTCGAGTGCGAGCTCGAGCAAATCTTCGACGCCGGCGACCACGAGCTCGTCACCGGGGGGGTCTTGGCACTGGGCGTCGGCACCGGTCGGCCCCTCCTCTTCTACCGGGGCGGATTCGGCACCTTTCGGGCCTGAGTGTCGCCACCGACCGCCGGTCAGTGGGAGCCGGTCCTCGCTGCTATCGTGCCCCTGAACAGGAGTTTTGTGAGCGGCCAGGCGTGTGCCGCCAGGGGAGGTGGACGCGGTGGACGTGAAGGACCGGGTAGTCGTGGTCACCGGCGGGGCCAGCGGCATCGGGCGTGCCCTGTGCCGGGCCTTCGCCGCTGCCGGGGCGGCCGCGATCGTCGTGGCCGATCGCGATGCCGAGGGGGCACGGGCCGTCGCCGACGAATTCGAGGGCCGGGGGCGGGCGGTGGTGACCGACGTCGGCTCGGAGCCCGACGTGGTGGCCCTCGTGCGTTCCACCGAGGAGGAATTCGGCCGCATCGATTTGTTCTGCTCGAACGCCGGGATCATCGTCGCCGGCGGGGTGGAGGTCGACAACGGCGATTGGGACCGGATCTGGCGGGTCAACGTGCTGGCCCACATCTACGCCGCCCGAGCGGTGCTGCCCGGCATGCTCGAACGGGGCGAGGGGTACCTGCTCTCCACCGCTTCGGCGGCCGGACTGCTGACCCAGATCGGCTCGGCACCCTACAGCGTGACCAAGCACGCCGCGGTGGCCCTGGCCGAGTGGCTGTCGATCACCTACGGGGACCGCGGGATCGGGGTCTCGTGCCTGTGCCCCCAGGGTGTCTGGACCAACATGACCGGCGGTGAGGGGCGGCGGCGGGACCCCTCGGAAGTCGCCCGGTCGACCGCCGGCCGGGACGGGTTCTTGGAGGCCGAGGAGGTGGCGGACACCGTCATGGCCGCGCTGGCCGAGAACCGGTTCCTGATCCTGCCCCATCCCGAGGTCGCCACCTACGAGCAGCGTCGGGCAGGGGACCGGGAACGCTGGCTGAACGGAATGCGGCGGGTGCAGGCCTCGTTGCGGCCGCCCACGCACTGACCCGTCTTTAGGTCAGGATCCCGCGACCCGGTGCACCGACCTGGGTGCCCGGGGGAGGACCGGCGCCCGTGGCCCGCTGGTTGGCGTACTCCTCGAGGTAGGCCAAGAACTCGTCGGTGCCGGAACGGTCGGCTGCCGCACGGGGCATAGCCGGGAAGGAGTAGCCGGGGGAGGGCAACGGAGGGTGATCTTCCGCCGGCTTTCTGGCCATCACCCGCTCGAGGAGCGGCGCCAAGCGGGCTTCCTTCGCTGGGCTGAGGCGCTCGTCGCGTTCGGCGAACTCGGGGAGGACCTTGGTGCCGAACAGCTCGAGGCTTTCCATGATGTCCTCGTGGCGGTTCCGACCCGCCTGGCTGACGAAGACCACCTGGTCGACGCCCAACTCTTCGTAGCGGCGCAGGTAGTCGCGGATCTGCTCGGGAGTCCCGACTGACCCCCGCAGGCCGCTCACCCCGGCCTGCACGGCCCGGGCCCCGAGCCGTTCGGGGTTGGCTGCCGCCTGGCGCACCGCCTCGGGGTCGTATCCTTGCTCGGCCCGGCGACGTTCGAATTCGCTCCAGACGTCGGTCAACCCCGGGTGGTGCTCGCCGAACAGGTAGTAGTGGCCGAGGGAGTAGCCGAAGAAGTTCGACCCGACGGTGCCGCGCTCGATGGCCTGCTCCTCGGTCGGGGCGCACATGAACGGGGTCACGGCGGCCACATTGGGGTTGACGGCGTCACCGATCGGCACGCACTCGCGCTCGAGAGTCTCGTAGTAGTCGGTGACCCAATGCTGGGCCTCCTCGGGGTCGATGAAGGCGAAGGTCAGGGCTCCAATGCCCTTCTGGGCGGCGAGGTGGATGGTGTCCCGGCGGCTGCAGGCCACCCAGACCGGGGGGTGGGGCTTCTGCCGGGGCTTGGGCACCACGTTGCGCGGCGGCATGGTCACCCAGTCACCCGCATGCCCAGTGAAGGGGGCCTCGGTCATGCACCGGAGCGCGACCCTTAGTCCCTCTTCCCACATGGCCCGCTTGCTCGATGGGTCGATGAGGAACCCCCCGAGCTCGGCCTCCGAGCCGGCTTCGCCCGTCCCGAACTGCACCCGGCCGCCCGAGACGAGATCGAGGGTGGCGATCCGCTCGGCCACCCGGGCCGGGTGGTTGAAGGGTGGCGGGGTCTGGACAATGCCGTGGCCGAGCTTGATCCGCTTGGTCCGCTGCGACACCGCGGCCAAGAACACCTCGGGCGCCGAGGAGTGGCTGTACTCCTCGAGAAAGTGGTGCTCCACCTCCCAGACGTAGTCGAATCCGAGCTTGTCCGCGAGCTCGACCTGTTCCAGAGCGTCCTGGAGCAACCGGTACTCGGAGTCCGCCTCCCAGGGGCGGGGCAGCTGGTGCTCGTAGAAGATGCCGAACTTCACGACGAGGCGCGTTGGGGCCGCTCGCCGCTCATCGCGGCGTTGGGCGCGGCCTTCTCGACCAGGTCCGGCACCACCTTGCCGAGCTCGGCCGGATCCCAGCGATCGCCCTTGTCGACGCCGGGGCCGGCGTGCCACCCCTCGGCGACGCTGATCCGCCCGCCGGCCACGTTGAAGACCCGGCCGGTGATGCCGGCCGACTCCTTGGACCCCAGCCAGACGACGAGCGGGGCGACGTTGTCGGGGGACCGGGCGTCGAACTCGTCCGGCTTCACCTCGGGCCGGTCGGGCCGGAGACCCTCGGTCATCCGGGTGAGCGCCCCCGGGGCGATGGCGTTGACGGTCACGCCGTAGCGGCCGAGCTCCATGGCCGAGATGATGGTGAAGGCGGCGATCCCGGCCTTGGCCGCGCCGTAGTTGGCCTGTCCGACGTTGCCGTAGATCCCCGACGAGGAGCTCGTGTTGATGATCCTGGCGTCGTTCGTCTCGCCGCCCTTGGCCCGCTCCCGCCAGTAGACGGCAGCGTGATGGGCCGGCGCGTAGGTGCCCCGGAGGTGGACGCGGATGACAGCGTCCCACTCCTCGGGGGTCATGTTGATGAGCATGCGGTCGCGCAGGATCCCGGCGTTGTTGACCAGGACGTCGACACCGCCGAAGGTGGAGACGGCCGACTCGATGAGCCGCTTGGCTCCCTCGAAGTCGCTCACGTCGTCGCCATTGGCGATGGCCTCGCCGCCCATGTCCTTGATCGCGGCTACGACCTCGCTGGCCGGTCCGGCGTCGGCCCCGGTTCCGTCGACCTTGGCGCCAAGGTCGTTCACGACGACCTTGGCCCCCTGGGCGGCGAACTCAAGGGCGTGTGAACGGCCGATGCCCCGCCCCGCCCCGGTGACGATGACGATCCGTCCGTCACAGATTCCGGCCATGATGGTCCTCCTCGTTGTTCATGCTGTTGGCTAGTTCTTGACTGGGGAGTTCTGGACCTGCGTTCTGGATCGCCCTCAGCGACCGGTCCGTACGTCTTCGTTCGAAGGGTCCTTCGGGAGCCCGAGGACCCGCTCGCCGACGATGTTGCGCTGGACCTGGGCGGTGCCGCCCCAGATGGTGACCGAGCGGGTGGTGAGGAAGTCCGACTGCCAGCGGTCCGGACGGTAGTCGTCGGGCTTCTGCTCCGGCATGACCAGCGCGTCGGCACCGCGGATGTCCATCAGGATCTCGGCGAACCGCTGGGCGTACTCGGACCAGAACATCTTGTTGACGGACGAGGCCGGTCCCGGCTCCTTCTTCGCGATCACCTCGGAGAGCAGCCGGAGACCCTGGAAGCGCATGATCTCGGTCCGGGTGAAGGCCCACGCCAGCTTCTGGCGGATGAGGGCGTCGCGTTGCTTGCCCCCCTCGCGCACCATGTCGACGGCGTCCCAGAACTGACGGGTGTACTGGACGTGCTGGGTGGTGGCGTTACCGCCCCGCTCGTTTCCCAAGGTGGTCATGGTCACCCGCCACCCGTTGTTCAGGCCGGCGATCACGTTGAACAGTGGGGCCCGGGCCTCGGTGATAAAGGTCTGAGTGAAGCCGGCCCCCCCGTTCATCTGCTTGATCGGGCTCAGCTCGAAACCGTTGGAGGAGCCGTCCTCGCGCTTCATCGGTACGAGCACGTAGGAGATCCCCTGGTGCTTCGGCACGTCGGGGTCAGTCCGGCACAGGCAGAACATCATGTTGGCCATCTGGGACCCCGAGGTCCAGACCTTCTGGCCGGTGATGACGATCTCGTCGCCGTCGACGACGCCGCGGGTCTTGAGCGAGGCCAGGTCGCTCCCGGCGTCGGGTTCGGAGAAGCCCTGGCAGTACC
>DAHUZT010000023.1 GCA_027315005.1 Acidimicrobiaceae bacterium
TGAACCGGTCCAGGTTTTGTAGAGACTCCGGTGGTTGGGTTTCTCATGCCGCATCAGGCTGAGACTGGTGAGCGTAGTACTCGGCTTCGACCTCGGCCGGTGTCTGGTCGTCGAGCTCGGAGTGGAGCCGCCCGTCGTTGAACCAGGCGACCCATCGGGCCGTCGCGATCTCGAGGTCGTCAAGGCCCTTCCAGGGTCCGCCGTTCTCGACGAGCATGGCCGGGTTCCGGAACAGCTCGGTCTTGTAGAGACCCATCATGGTCTCGGCCATGGCGTTGTCGTAGGAATCGCCGACGGTCCCGATCGAGGGTGCGGCTCCGACGTCCTCCAGGCGTTCGGTGTAGGCAATCGACGTATATTGCGAGCCCGCGTCGGAATGACAAATCACGCCCTCGATGTCGACGTGGCGCCGGGCCCAGGCGGCCATGTTGAGGGCGTCGAGGACCAGCGGGGTGGTCATCGAACGCGCCGCCTTCCAGCCAACGATCCGGCGGGAGTAGATATCGATGATGAAGGCGACGTAGATGATGCCCGACCACGTCGAGCAGTAGGTGAAGTCCGTCACCCATCGTTCGTTGGGCCGAGTGGCGGTGAAGTCCCGGTGGAGCAGGTCCGGGGCCCGGCCGGCGGCCGGATCGGACTTGGTGGTGAAGCGCTTCTTCTCCCGGCTCGCACCACGGATCCCCAGCTCGCGCATGATCCGAGCCGTCTGTTCCCGACCGATGTCGATGCCGGACCGTCGGGCCGCCTTCCACAGCTTGCGCTTGCCGTAGACGGAGAAGTTGGTGACCCACAGCGCCATCAGCAGCATGCACAGCTCAGCGTCCCGGACGGCCCTGGCCGACGGCGGTCGGGACTTCTTGGCGTAGTAGGTCTGGGGGGCGATCTGGAGCTGCTCACAGATCGGCTCGACCCCCCACCGACGCCCATCGGTCTCGTGGTCCCGATGAGCGTCGACGAAGGTGACTACTTCTTGTGTCGGCGGTCGAGCTCCGCCCCGAAGAAAGTCGCTGCGGCCTGCAGGATGTCGTTGGCCCGTCGGAGCTCGAAGTTCTCCTTGCGAAGCTTGGCCAGCTCCTGCTGCTCCTCGGTGGTGAGGCCACCTCGGCTGCCGGCGTCGATCTCGGCCTGCTTCACCCACTGCCGGAGTGATTCGGTACCGACACCCAACTGACGGGCCACTCGAGAAGCCACTCCGTGGTCCGACGGGTCCTCCCGCCGGAGCGTCTGGACCATCTTGACGGCCCGCTCCTTCAGCTCATCTGGATACCGCTTCGGGGCCGGATGCTTCTTGCTCTTGTCTGCCATGTCTCCATCCTCGTTTCCAAGTGATGGAGTCTCCACGGATGCTGGACCGGTTCAACCTGGGCTTCATCGAAGCTGTGGTCCTCGATGATGGTGGCCAGGGTGGTCGCATCTGAATCGAGTACGGACATGGCTCTCCTGCCCAGTTGGGAGATCCAGCCAACACCGGCAGGTCGGCCTCGGACAGAGGCCGCTGGCGCCGGTTCAAACGAAGACCACCACATGTCGGTGGTAGTGCCGATTGAGAGGAGGGGCGTGCTGATGGCTGCTGAACTGCGACAGTGCGGAATGTGTCAGCTCATGAAGCCGAGCGGCATCGCCAGCCATGATGGGGAAGTATTCATCTGCGATCAGTGCAATGCGGACGCCAACAAGTTCCTTGCAATTCAAGACAGCCTCGGCGTCTCGCCCGAGGCCGTCGGCGGAGACCAACGTTCTCGAAGACGTTAGGTCGAAGCCACTCCGGTTCTCTGCACAGCATGGTCCCCAAGACAGCGGCAGGGAAGGATCTGGGAGAAGCTGTCCGAATGCGCAAGCAGTACAACTTCTGGCCGGGCGAGCACGGCGTTGACGCCTGGGACATCGATCACTTGATCGAGCTGAGTCGTGATCTGCCCATCTGCGACGTGCCTCTCGATTCCATCACCGAGGTCGACTCTGACTACTGGTTCCGATATGGCCCGGTCGTCCCCACGGTTCGTCTGATTGTCGAGCACATGAAGCTGGTCAACGAGGTTGAAGTGGTGCATCCAGTCATCCTCGGGGCTGAAGGGCGAGTCATGGACGGCATGCACCGCATCGCTCGAGCGATCTTGGAGGGCCGCTCTACGATCAAGGCCGTGCAGTTCGTGATTGAACCTGAGCCGGACTACAGGAACTGCTCACCTGAGGATTTGCCCTACTGAGGTTGTGACCATCACCCGGCGAAGTGGAACACCCGAGGGACTCCTGAAGGAATACTGTGCGGGTGGACCCTGATGGACATCTTCGGATTCGGGACGAAGCAGTTGGAACTGGGAAGATCTGCCGCAGGATCTTGACGGCCCTCCCGACGTGGTTCGGCATTCAAGCCTCGGTTGAGGATTACGTCGCCGCCGCGGACCGGTCGCCCACCATAATTGCGTCCTTGGGCGATGAGAACGTGGGGTTTCTCACGCTGGTGAGACATAGCCACTACGCCGCCGAGGTCTACGTCATGGCCATGGTGCCGGAGCTTCACCATGCGGATGTCTCGCTCCGCCTGGTGGTTCTCGTTATGCCGATATCGGCATAAACCAAACAACTGGGCCATCCGGTCCATGGGCTGTGCTGGTGGACCGCCAGGTAGGCAGCCAGGGCTCGGACGGAAAGCCCGTAACAGGCCGGGGCGATGGCTGCTCTCGCGAACTCCGCTTTGGTCGTGCATCCACACCGGCACCGCCGGCGTTCCGCTCTGTGCTCGGTGACAACGAGGAGGATCTCGGCGAGCTCGAACACCTGTCGACGTTCGGCGTCGACGACCTCGGCGTCTTCCAGGCCAGATCCGCACGACGAGCACGATGGCGGCGCGTGGTGGACCACGTGGTCGGGATCGGCCACCTGGGCCAGGTGCTTGCACGGCGTTCAGGGCTGCCTACCCTTCTTGCGGGCCGCTGCCAGACGCTCGGCACGCGATGGAGACGGCGGCTTGGAGAATCCTTCGGCCGATGGCGGCATGGACGAGTTGCGGGGATTGCGGCCGACACGTTCACGAAGAACAGCGACGGCGCCGGGAGTCGCCAGACGGCGTCAGAACGGCCGGAGGGGCGAGATGGGGCCAGGGGAGGGAGTAACGGCCGTCCGTGGTCACCAGCCTGCCGGGCAATCGTGCTCGAGGTACTCCTGCGTGGCAGCTGGTCTGGTTGAGACCGTTGACCGCAGTCCGGCGTTCTCGGAGCTCGCCGATGATCTGTTGACGGAGGGGTTCGAAGTCATCGAGACCCTCGAGGCACACCACGATGTCCAACTTGGCGGCTTCCCGAACTCCGAGGTACCGAACGAGGAGCTTGCCTTGAATCCCGTGCGCGACCTGTTCGTCGATGCCGGGTGCACGCGACACCTCGAAATCATGTAGAAGCGCCCCAATCGCGCAAACCTCTTCATCGAAGAGGTCGATGGTGTTACCGGCGGTTCCACCGGACACGGTGGCTCGCTACCCAGAACCACCTCTTCCCAACCCCAAACCGTGATCCGCACTGACCAGGATCATCCGAACAGCCATCGAGGCCCTCTTCGGACACTCCAACTACCCCCGAGCAGCGCCGCGAGCGCCATCACCACGAAGGCGATGGCGGTGACCACGAGATGGCGATTACGCTATCGAAGGTTCCAATGGGTCGGATTGGCGCCGGGGGTCGAACGGTCGCCGGGTTGCAGCACCTGCCCGTGGAATCCCATTACGAGGTTCGGAACAGGGGGATGCACGACGATGGTACGCAGAGCAATCGTAGTGACTGCTGTGATCTTCACCGCTCTGTCGGTGTTCGGAGTGCTCCCGGCCCAAGCCCAGACTGTGGCCCCTCGATCCAAACCACTTTCGGTACCCGTCTTCATCAACCGATCCGCGGTCCGCAGACGGGCAGACGTGCCGATCTCGTTCACGGTAAGGGTTCGTGGCAATCCGACACCGTCCATCCAGGCCACCCGAGCTGTGCCGAAAGGACTTTCCCTTCAGGACAATGGGAACGGAACGGCGACCATAAGTGGTTCCTTCGCCTTCGCCGGCACATACACCGTCTTCCTCCGGGCCACGAACAGCCAGGGCTCGGTGACCCAGGACCTCACTTTCTCAGTGAGAGGTCTGCCCGGAGTACGGCACGTCTTCGTGATCATGTTGGAGAACGCGGGATACAACTCGACGTTCGGCTCCCCGGCAAATGACCCGTACCTGGCCACCACACTCCCCTCTCAGGGAGCACTCCTGAAGAACTATTACGGAACCGGTCATTACTCCAACGACAACTACATCGGATTCATTTCTGGCCAACCGCCGAACGTCGACAATCAGTTCGACTGCGTGGGGGGCTTCGTCGGCTTTCCGGCCGGAGCGGGTCAGAGCAGCGCCGGAATCCAACAGGGGACCGGTTGCGTGTATCCCCCCGCAGTTCAGACTTTGGCCGGTCAGTTGACGGCGAAGGGGTACAAGTGGAAGGGGTACATGCAGGACATGGGCAATGTGCCGACCCGAGAAGCAACCACCTGTGCGCACCCCCCGATCGGATCTCCCGATCCTTCATTCATCGCGGTCCCGGGTGACGGGTACGCGACCAGGCACGACCCGTTCGTCTACTTCCAATCGATCATCGACCAACCGGCGTTGTGCAGCCGCAGGGTGGTCCCACTCGGGTCCGTGACCGGTGCCATGCCTGCCAATACTCCCCCTGGCGTGACCGGTCTCGCCGCCGACCTACGCTCCATAGCCACCACCCCCAATTTCAGTTTCATCACACCGAATCTGTGCTACGACGGGCACGACTACCCGTGCATCAACCAGCCCAGTGGCCCTTCACGATTGGCCGATATCGACTCCTTCCTGAGGACTTGGGTGCCATTGATCGAATCCTCGCCTGCGTTCAAGAAGAACGGTCTGCTCGAGATCACCTTCGATGAGGGAAACATCTCGCCCATCGATGCCAGGGCGTGCTGTGGGGAGACTCCGGGTCCAGCGACACTCAGTGGCGGCAATGGCATCGCCGGACCGGGTGGCGGCCATATCGGCGCTGTGCTCATCTCACCCTTCATCACTCCGGGCACCGTCGTGACCAAGAAGTTGAACCACTACTCATCGTTGGCCTCCATCGAAGACCTGTTCGGACTTCCTCGGTTGGCGGAGGCCAAGACAGTAACCAGCACCTTCGACAAGGGAGTGTTCAAACGATGACCGATCCCTGGTCGGGGGACCCGGACGTTCGCATCTGAACGCGCTGGGGAATCGACACGGTGCGTCTCGGAGGGCACGACCTCGAGCCCGGTGATCGGTAGTGCTCGAGAGTTCGGTTCACCACCTCGGGCCCGGGGCCCGGTGACTGGCTCCGCCAACGGCAGCCACGACCCGTGGGTTCGTCGATGACGCCGGTCGTGGCTGTCCTCGATCTCACGGTCCCGTACTCCGGCCCGTGGCGCAGGCCGCGGCGGAAACGTACCCTTGGGGTGTGAGCAACCGTTCGGAGTGGCAATCGGAGTTCGACAAGGCAACCCTCCGCCAGTCCAGATTCGAGACCATGTCCGGCGTTCCTCTCGAGCCGGTCTACGGCCCCGGAGGGGCCGGCCCCGGGGACGGTGTCGAATGGCCGGGACACTTTCCCTACACCAGGGGTCCGTACGCCTCCATGTACCGGTCCAGGCTATGGACCATGCGTCAGTTCGCCGGCTTCGGCACCGCCGAGGACACCAACCAACGCTTCAAGGACCTGCTGCGATCAGGTGGCAACGGCCTGTCAGTCGCTTTCGACATGCCTACCCTCCTCGGTCGTGACTCCGACGATCCGCTCGCGAAAGGTGAGGTCGGGCGGGCGGGGGTGGCCATCGACACCCTTGCCGACATGGAACGGCTCTTCTCGGAAATCGACCTCGGCCGGGTGAGCACCTCGATGACGATCAATTCAGCGGCGCCGGTGATCATGGCCATGTATATCGGCCTAGCCGACCGGGCCGGAGTCGACCGAGCCTCGCTCTCGGGGACCATCCAGAACGACATCCTGAAGGAGTACCAGGCTCAGAAGGAGTACGTCTTTCCGCCCCGTCCGAGCGTTCGCCTCGTGACCGACCTGATCGAATTCGCCACCGCAGAGCTGCCCCGCTGGCACCCGGTATCCATCTCGGGATATCACATTCGTGAAGCAGGATCGACTGCCGCCCAGGAGCTGGCCTTCACCTTGGCAAACGGCTTCGCATACGTCGAGGCGGCCATTGAGGCTGGCTTGTACGTCGATGCGTTCGCCCCCCGGTTGAGCTTCTTCTTCAACGCCCACATCGACTTCTTCGAGGAGATCGCCAAGTACCGGGCGGCCCGTCGGATCTGGGCACGCTGGATGAAAGACCGATTCGGAGCTCACTCGGATCGATCGCTGCAACTCCGCTTCCACACCCAGACCGCCGGTGTCTCCCTCACCGCGCAGCAGCCGGAGATCAACCTGGTCCGAGTGGCTATCGAGGCCCTGGCCGGGGTCATGGGCGGAACCCAGAGCCTGCACACCGATTCGTTCGACGAGGCGCTGGCGCTGCCCACCGAAAGGGCGGCCCGGCTCGCGCTGCGGACCCAGCAGATCATCGCCGAGGAGACCGGCGTCGTGCACGTCGCCGATCCCCTCGGAGGCTCGTGGTTCGTCGAGTCCCTGACCGACGAGCTCGAACGCCAAGCCGAGGAGATCTTCGGTCACCTGGATGAGGTCGGCAGTGGCTCGATCCTCGAAGGGGTCTTGGCCTGCATCGACGACGGCTGGTTCTGCTCCGAGATTGCGGAGGCAGCCTATCGATTTCAGTCCAAGGTGGCCTCGGGGCAGTGGATCCAGGTGGGTGTGAACGGCTACACGGAGGGCGACGACTCGGAGACGGCGACGCTGTACATCGACCCGGCGGTCGAGGCCCGGCAGTTGGCCGAGTTGGCCACGGTCAAGCAACGTCGTGACGACATCGCCGTCCGCCGCACGTTGGCCCGAGTGCAGGCGGATGCCCTCGATCCGGCCGTCAACCTGTTGCCGGCGTTGATCGACGCCGGCAACGCCTATGCCACGGTAGGCGAGACGATGCAGGCACTGGAGTCGGTCTTCGGCAACTGGCTCGAGCCTCCGGTCGCGTGATCGGCAACCGGAATGCGTCGGTGACCGAACCATCCAGGGAAGACGACCTGCCGGTGCGGGTCCTCTTGGCCAAGGTGGGCCTCGACGGTCATGACCGCGGCCTGCGAGTCGTGGCCCGGATCCTGCGTGACGGCGGATGCGAGGTCATCTTCGCGGGGCTCCGGCAGTCTCCCGAGACCATAACCACGGCCGTGGTCCAGGAGGACGCGGACGTCGTGGGTCTCTCCATGCACAACGGTGCACACCTGACCTTGGCACCCGCTGTGGTGGAATCGTTGCGGGATGCCGGCTTGCAGACGCCGGTCGTGGTGGGAGGGATCGTCCCACCGATCGATGTACCCCGGCTCATCGCAGCCGGCATCACCGCGGTGCACGGCCCCGGTACGTCAAACGAGGAGGTGGTGCGGACCGTGCACGAGGCTGCAGCCCGCTACCGGCGGGACGGTTGACCGCCCCGATTCTTCTCGAAATCGAGAAACGGTACCGAGCTGGACTCACCCGCCACGTTCCGATAGCCAGGTGTGCTCCCTCTCCTCGGACCGCGGCCAGCCCATGCGATCCGGTGGACTACGGTCCTGTACGGAGGAATCGCAATGGCCTCGATACGCTGGGTATGCATCTCCGATCTCCACCTCGGAGCGCTCAACAGCCTGCTGACCAACGTCACCTCGGACGGTCAGCACGTCGATCGCTCGTCACCCTCGCCGGTCCTTTCGTCGCTCTGCCAGTGCCTCAAGAACCTGCGCGATGGGAGTGAGCGACCTCCCCAGCTGGTCGTCCTTGGCGACCTCTTCGAGCTCGCGCTCACCGCCCCCGAGGATGCGGCCGCCACGTTCTCCCAGTTCATCGACACACTCAGCCCGGGTGGTACCGGCTCGGCCGTCGACCCCTCGCTGCGTTTCATACCCGGCAACCACGACCACCATCTCTGGTCACGAGCGAGTGACGATCGCTACGTCCAACTACTCGCCGAAGACCCGACGGCCATGCCGACAGCCCGCGACCGTCACGCCACGAGCCTCGTTCCCTCGAACGTTCGCGTGCCCGCCCGGGACAGGTTCGTCGAGGCGTTGGCCAACCGGGGCCTTCGTACCGACAAGATCAGCGTCGAGCAGAGCTATCCAAACCTCGGGCTGGTCGACGCGACCGGTGGGCGGGCGGTCGTGCTCAGCCATGGCCACTACATCGAGCCGTTGTATCGCATGATGTCCTTGCTGGCCAAGGCGTTCGGAACGCCCCGAAGCGGGCCGACCGAAGCCTGGCAGATCGAGGCGGACAACGGAGGTTGGATCGACTTCTTCTGGTCGTCGATGGGGAATAGCGGCGACATCATGGGGATCACCCGTTCGCTCTACGAGTCGCTGCAGAGCCATGAGGCGGTCCACGCCGAGATCCAGGCCATCGAACGAGCGATCAAGGTGGCAGGGAGATCCCGGGCACGTGCCGACGTCGAAGCCCATGCCGCGGCGGCGTTGCTCGAGGCCGGCGTGGGCACGCTGCTCCGCGAGCGTCACCACTCCGGTTCCGTTCTCAGCGTCGAAGCCGAGAAGGGCCTGCTCACCTATCTCGCCGGGCCGGTTGCCGGCCAGGTGCGCAAAGAGGTCGGAAGACCGGGTGAGATGACCTTCGTGTTCGGACATACGCACAAGCCGTTCGTCGCCGAACGAACCGTCGACTCCTTCGACGCGCCTGTTCGTGTCGCCAACACGGGCGGCTGGGTGGTCGACACCCCTCACCTCGACCCGGTCAAAGGTGCTGCGATCATCCTGGTCGACGATGATCTCAACGTGGTGTCGCTCCGCTGCTATCGGGAGGGTGCCACTGACAGCACCTACCGGGTGCTCATCGAGCCGGTGGGTGGAGGTGGAACCAACCGGTTGGCCGACGAGCTGACCGGAACCATCGACCCCGACCGCGAGCCCTGGTCGACGTTGGCCGGGGCCATCAGTGGAGCTGTCACCGATCGGGGCCGGCAACTCGACGAGCGATTGAGAGCCGACACCTCGTCCCTCGATCGGCTCAATCGACCGCCGGGTTCGGATTCGGGGCACGAGAACGGTCCCGAGGGTGACCGGAGGGTCCGATTCGCCAAGCGTAGTCACCGAAAGCCGCACTGACGAGCTCATCACCAACGACAGGTGAGCCGGTGAACGGCGATCCGGTAAGCGCTCGGTCGACGTGAACAACTCCGCTTCGGACACCGCTATCGTCGACATCCGAAGTAGCGGTCCACCAAATCCAGGAGGATGTCATGCCATCAGGACGGCTCGCTTTGCGGGCGACGATCGGTGGGCTCTTGATGGGCCACGGGCTCCAGAAGCTGCAAGGAAGCTTCGGCGGATCCGGTCTGGAGGGCACCGAGCAGATGATGGGGGCGATCGGGCTCCATCCGGCCCGCCAGCAGGCACTGGCCGCCGCCCTGACCGAGACCGTCGGTGGCGGCCTGACCGCCGCCGGCTTCCTCAGCCCCCTCGGGCCATCGATGATCATCGGGGCGATGTCGGTTGCCATTGTCAAGGTCCATGCCAAGAACGGTCCGTGGGTGAGCTCGGGTGGCTACGAATACAACCTCACCCTCATCGCCGCCTGTTTGTCCCTGGCCACGTCAGGACCCGGTCCGATCTCGATCGATGGCATCCTCGGCAAGCAGCGTTCGGGCCTGCGTTGGGGCGCCCTCGGCCTCCTGCTCGGTGTGAGCGGAGCGGCGGCCACCATCGCCGTCGCCGAGCGCATGCGTCCTGAAGACGAAACGGACGGCACGACAGTCGCCGGTCCAGAGGATGAGTGAACGGACCGGCTTGCTGGGGTGGTATGCCGGCGTACGACCGAGGGGTCATCCGTCGGAAGGCTCCCCCCGGTGAGCAGCGACCGACGTCATGGGAGCAGGTTACCCTGATGGGCGTGGCGGATCGGGCCGAAGGAAACCCCGAGAGGATCGTGACGGAGTTCTGTGCCGCCTTCGACCGGCACCAAGCCGAAGCACTCCGGCCGTTCTTCACCGACGACATCGTCTATCACAACATTCCGATGGATCCCGCGATCGGTGTGGACGCCACAATCGCGTTCATCGAGGGATTCTTCGGCATGTGCGACAGACTGGCCATCGAGATCGTGCACATGGCGGTGGTTGGCGACGTCGTCCTCACCGAGCGGGTCGACACCTTCATCGTGGGGACCACGGTGGCCGACCTGCCCGTGATGGGTGCCTTTGAAATGCGCGATGGGAAGATCTGTGCTTGGCGCGACTACTTCGACCTTGCCCAGATCACGACCATGCTGTCAGGGGACATCTGAACTCGTCTACGCGCTATTGAGATCGGTTCGAAGTCAGTCGGTTTCGGTACGCGTCGCTGTCCGTTGATCGTGTCCAACCGGATTCGCCGCGGTCATCATCCCAGCCGGTTCCGAACCACCTTCCCCAGCGCGTTGCGGGGAAGAACCTCCACCGTTCGGACACGGCGCGGGTGCTTGTAGCGGGCCAGCAGGGGTCCGCAGAACTCGGCCAGGTCCTCCGGTGTCGGGGCCTTCCCGTCGGGGACGATCCAGGCCGTCACTACTTCGCCCCACTCGTCTGACGGAGTTCCGGTGACCGCCACCTCGGCCACACCCGGATGACGACCGATGACGTCTTCGACCTCGGCTGGGTACACGTTGAAGCCACCCGAGAGGATCAGCTCCTTCGAGCGGCCCCGGATCACGAGCATGCCGTCGTCGTCCACCCCCAGATCGCCAGTGTGAAACCACGGATCGCCACCGTCGGCAGCCGGTTCGAATGCCTCCTCGTTCGCATGTGGCCGATGCCAGTAACCGTCGAAGACGTTCGGACCCCGCACGAGAATTTCGCCATCGGTGCTGAAGCGGAGTTCGACTTCCGGAAGAGGGAACCCGACCGAGCCGGCCCGGCGTTCGCCGTCGTAGGGGTTCGAGGTGTTCATGAGCGTCTCGGTCATTCCGTACCTTTCGAGCACGCTGCCGCCGAAGGCGGCGTGGCAGGCATCGAACAATGCGACGGAAAGCGGTGACGACCCGGAGACGCACAACCGGAGCCGACCGAGGGAGCCGGCCAGGCCGGACGCCACCAGCCGGTGGTACATGGTGGGGACTCCGAAGAACAGGGAGGCGCCACAATCGGAGGCGGCGTCCGCCACGGCTTGCTCATCGAACCCTGGAAGCAGCAGGGCCGATGCACCGGCCGTGAGCGTGCCGTAGATCCCGACGCACAGCCCGTGGGCGTGGAAGACGGGCAGCGCGTGCACCAGGCGGTCGCCCTCGGTCCACCTCCAGGCGAGACGCAACGACTCCACTCCGGCGAGGAGGTGGCGGTGGCGGAGTACAGCCCCCTTCGGAAGGCCGGTGGTCCCCGACGTGAAGCAGATCAGTGCCGGGTCATCGGGATCGACCGTGTCGATTGGAGGTCCGTCGGCGTCTGGCAGGTCGAGTTCGGGTCCGATGACGAGACCGGGAGCACCGATTGCCCCTGCGATCCAGGCAGCCCGGTCCTTCCGGTCCACGATCGCGGCTGCAGGGAGGACGTCACGGACCACATGAGCCAGCTCGCGCTCGGTCGACGACGTGTTGACCGGGACCACGACCAGGCCAGCTCGAAGGGCAGCGACATGCACTACCAACGCTGCCACCGACGAGGACACCGACCAGATCACCCGGTCTCCGGCGACGAGACCCGCGCCGAGTAGCCGGTTGGCGGCACGCCGGGTGGCCTCCTCGAAGGCACCGGCGGACCACCAGTGCCCGGGAGCGGGTCCTTCGATGCCGCTGATTCCGGGGCCGGCATCGACTTCCATCCATACCGGTTCCGACGGCTCCGACGACCAGCGGTGCGTCCACGCGTGCACGAGCGTCCACCGCCGAGAGAGATCGATCTCATCGGCCCGAGTCCCAGGAGCCAGATGGTCGAGGAAGTTTTGCAGCTCGGCCTCCCAATCTTGTGCGCGCCTTCCAGTGACGCCCGTGGACGAGTCAGCGTCCAGCATGCCGCTTTGTTCCGAACCTGTCATCTCCGTGGCGCGAAGTGCTCGATTGCGCCCGAGCAAGACTGTGTACGACCGCAGATGCTGGTTACTCTTGCTACGGCCAGAGCACACCGTTCTGCAGGCGCGGTGGCGGCCGTCAGGACCGTGCCATGATCGCTCCTCGATCAAGGCCACGCGACGGTACGGGTGGATCGAGTCAGGAGACGTTCATGGCGAAGACTGAGACAGAGGGACCTGGACCTCCCGTCGTCCGCATCGACCGAAACCTGACGCTGGCCCCAGCGACAATCGGGTCCACCCGGCCCGCTCGCCCAGGCCTACCCCTCGAGCCGGTCGCGACCAAGGACCGGCCCGCCTCATGTGGTCGCTCGGTGAGCGATCACGCCGGTGCCAACTGCCTTGTGCACGTCCTACCCGAGCAGTCCTAGCCGTGCCACAGCGGCCGTCCAAGTCGATGGAGGTTTGGGTGGTCGGTACCCCGGGACCCATCGATTCAGGCCCTCTGGTCCGGAAGGAGCGAGCGCTGCCGTCACCCGGCCCCGGTCAGATACGGGTCAGGGTGACAGCGTGTGGCGTCTGCCGCACCGACCTCCATCTGGCCGAGGGTGATCTCGCTCCCAAGCACCCCTTCGTCGTGCCCGGCCACGAAGTGGTGGGAACTGTCGATCGGCTGGGGCCGGGTGCGAGCCGGTTCGGTCCCGGCGAAAGGGTGGGGGTCCCATGGCTGGCCCACACCTGTGGGATCTGTCGGTTCTGTCGGACCGGCCGCGAGAATCTGTGCACCGATCCCCGGTTCACAGGATGGGACACCGATGGGGGCTACGCCGACTACGTCTCGGCCGACGAACGCTTCGTCTACCGCATCCCCCCTGAGTTCAGCGACGAGCATGCTGCACCGCTCCTCTGCGCCGGCATCATCGGTTTCCGGGCCCTGCGCTGTTCGGCCCTGCCGTCTGGAGGGCGGCTCGGGATCTACGGCTTCGGTGGATCGGCGCACCTCACCGCTCAGGTCGCGATGGCCGAAGGGGCACGAGTCCATGTGATGACCCGCTCGACAGCCGCCCGCGAGCTCGCGCTCTCCCTGGGCGCGGAGAGTGTCGGCGGGGCCGCCGACCCACCCCCCGAGCCACTCGATTCAGCCATTCTCTTCGCCCCGCTCGGCGATCTGGTGTTGCCTGCTCTGGCCGCCTTGGACCGCGGAGGAACCCTGGCGATTGCCGGCATCCATCTCTCGAACATCCCAACCCTCGACTATCGGCGGCACCTGTTCGACGAACGGCGGCTGGTCAGCGTCACCGCCAACACCCGCCGGGACGGGGAGGAGTTCCTCGAAATCGCCAGCCGCATCCCGGTCGTACCTTCGACAACGGCCTACCCGATCGACCGGGCGGACCGCGCCCTATCCGATCTCGCCCACGATCGAGTGAACGGGGCCGCTGTGCTCGTGCGCACGTAGGAAACTGAGCGGTCCCCGAATCGCGAGACGTCGACATACGTCGGTTGCCTCCGCCGCCAATCGAGCCCGGCGGGCCCCTATCCCCGGTACGCTCACCAGCGGGGTCGCAGCGATCAAGAGCTGGGAGAACCGCACGGGGTAGGCCGGAACCACCACCGAGAGATGGGGATGCGATGACCACGATCGGACTTGTCCTGGGCGCCGGTGGCGTCGTCGGGCAGGCGTACCACGCCGGTGTGCTGGCCGCACTGCACGAGCGGACGGGATGGGACCCACGGTCGGCTGACATCATCGTCGGGTCATCAGCTGGTTCGATCACCGGGTCGTTGCTCCGGATGGGGATGAGCCCCGCTGATCTGGCCGCCATGTCCCTCGGATCGCCTCTCTCGCTTGAAGGGGAGACGCTCGTGAGACGCGTGCTGCCCGATTCGAAGAACTTGCCGACACCGGGGATCGGCTCGTGGTTCCGACTCTGGCGGCTACCCACGCCGGCGCTTCTGGCCCGCGTGGCCTCTCGACCCTGGAGCTTCCGCCCTGAGGTCGTCGCCATGACCATGCTTCCTGCCGGTACGATCGATCTGACTGATCGTGCCGCACCGTTGCACGAGATGATCGGCGACCACTGGCCAGACGGCCTATGGATCTGTGCCGTTCGGCGCAGCGACGGGGTCCGCGTCGTCTTCGGTCGGGACGGGTCGCCGCCCGCTCCCCTCGCATCGTCCGTGCTGGCCTCCTGCGCCATACCCGCATACTTTGCCCCCGTGACCCTCAACGGGGTCGAGTACTTCGACGGGGGTGTCCACTCGCCGACCAATGCCGACGTACTCAGAAGCCGATCACTGGACACCGTCGTGGTGATCTCGCCGATGTCGGCATCGACGGTTCCCCACGGCAGACCGGATGCCCTGCTGCGGTGGGCAGCACACCGTCGGCTCGAACGAGAGACCCGAAAACTCGAGGCCGGAGGCTCACGGGTCGTTCGTGTCGAGCCCGTTGCGAGTGAGATCACCTCGATGGGCCTGCGGCCGATGGAGGAGGGCCGGACGGTGCGGGTGGTCGAGGCCGCCTACCAGCAGACCTTCCGGCGGATCGCCGACGGCCGGTTCACGGTCCTGCCGGACACCGGCGTTCCGCTACCGCTCTGACCACCGGTACGGTTCGACCCGGCAGCCGGACGACTCCACTGATAGCGTCGCGACCGCCGGGGGCATCGCAAACCGGCAGGAAATGGTGACGAAGTGAGTGTTGACCGCCTGAGTCCGCTGGACGCCTCGTTCCTCCACATCGAGGATGGCGTGAGCCACATGCACATCGCCTCCATCGGGATCTTCGAAGGCCCCGTGCCGCCGTTCAGCGACATCGTGGCCATGATCGACACGAAGTTGGACCGGGTACCGCGCTATCGGTGCGTGGTCCGGCACGTCCCCCTCGAGCTCGGTCGACCGGTGTGGGTGGACGACCCGCATTTCAACATCGACTACCACATCAGGCACACCGCGCTGCCTTCACCCGGTGGAGACACCGAGCTCCGGAAACTGGTGGGCCGGGTCATGTCCCAGGCACTCGACCGCTCGAAACCGTTGTGGGAGATCTGGGTGGTCGAGGGCCTGGACGACGGCCACTGGGCACTGTTGTCCAAGACTCATCACGCGATGGTGGATGGCGTGTCCGGAACTGACCTTCTGGCGGTGGTCATGGACATCTCCCCCGACCAGCCTCAGCCGCCAGCGCCTGCTTGGACACCCGGTCCGATGCCATCTGGAACGATGATGGCACTACAGGCATCAGTCGACATGCTGCGGAGCCCATACGAACAGCTTCAGAACCTGCGCAACGCGGCAACGGTACCGCTCCAGGCACTGTCACAGTTCCGATCGATCGTGCGAGGGCTCACCACCATGTCGGGGATGGTGAGGCGAACCCCGTCGAGCAGCCTCAACGGACCACTTGGATCGCACCGGAGATACGGATGGGCTTCCGCGTCGGTCGGAGAGATCAAGACCATTCGCAAGCAGATCGGGGGAACGTTCAACGACGTCGTACTGGCTGCCATCACCAATGGCTTTCGTGCGCTGCTGCAGCATCGTGGCGAGCCGGTCGACCGGGTCCTGCGAGCCCTCATCCCGGTGTCAGTACGCCCGCGTGACGCGCACGGTCTCGCGGTGGGCGACGGAAAGCTCCAGAACAAGGTGTCTGCCATGTTCGCCGAGTTGCCGGTCTCCGTCGCCGATGCACGAGAGCGACTTCTGGTGGTCAGCCGCCAGATGGACGGCTTGAAGGAGTCCAAGCAGGCGGTGGCGGGTGAGGCCCTTACCTCGATGACCGGTTTCGCTCCACCGATGCTGCTCGCCCTCGGGATGCGCGTGTCGACCCGCATGGCCCAGCATCAGGTCAGTACCGTCGCCACCAACGTGCCCGGCCCGCAGATACCCCTTTACGTGTGCGGCCGCCGCATGGTGAGGGCGTACCCCTATGTCCCGCTCGGAGCGCAGATGAGGATCGGTATCGCCATCTTCTCGTACAACGGAGACGTCAACTTCGGGGTGACCGGTGACTACGACACCACCGAGGATCTCGATGTCCTCTGCCGCGGGATCGAAGAGGGGATCCGTCAGATGGTCAAGGCCGGTGAGTGAGCTCCTGGTGGGCATGGTTTGGTGCCGGTCGTGGTTCACGATGATGACGGACGGCGACCCCACCGGTGTACCGCTCAGGGGCGGAGACCCGGGTGGCGCTGTGCCAGCAGCGGCACGAGCAGGGCGTGGGGGGTCAGTCGGGCCATCCTGGCCGTCAGCCGATTGGCCAAGCCGGGGATGATGACGGCGCGGTTGGCGTCCAAGCCACCTACGGCGGCGTCGGCCACGTCACCGGGTGAAACCCACATCGCCCGTGGGAGAGCGTCGGTCGCCTCGGCCTCGCCGATGCCGGCGACCTGGTTGAAGCCGGTGTGGACCGGACCGGGGCACAGAGCCGACACCGCGACCCCCTCCGACCGCACCTCCGCCCGGAGTGCCTCACTGTAGGAGAGCACGAAAGCCTTGCTCGCCCCGTAGGCCGCCTGGCCGGGGACCGGCTGGAAGGCAACGGTGGAGGCCACGTTGAGCACGGCACCACTTCTGCGCTCGACCATCCCGGGCAGAAGCGCCCCACAGAGATGGACGACCGCCTCGACGTCGGTCCGGACCATGGCCAGCTCTCGGTCGACCTCCGACCGATGGGTGGGCCCGATCGTCGAGAACCCGGCATTGTTCACCAGCACGTTGACCACGAGCCGCCGGTCGGCCAGGGTGTCGAGCAACTCCTGGCGGGAGGCCTCCTCGGCGAGGTCTGCAGGCACCACCTCGGCCCTCACCGAATAGGTCGAGGCAAGCCGCTCCGCGAGCTCTTCCAGCCGGGACTGGCGACGGGCCACCAGGGTGATCCCCAGCCCGCGGGCCGCCAATCGATCGGCAATCTCGGCTCCGATGCCGGACGACGCGCCGGTGACCAGGCAGGTGCGATCGGGGGACGGTGCGGGAAGGGCCATTGGTAGTCAGGGGCGCGGTGCTCTCGCGAGCCCGGTTCCCCATCCCCCTTTCAAGTGAGTGGCGGGAGGGAGCCTCCCCCTCCCGCTCTCGCAGAACCGTACGTGACACTCTCGCGTCATACGGCTCCCACGAGCCG
>DAHUZT010000024.1 GCA_027315005.1 Acidimicrobiaceae bacterium
GCCCGGTTCATCGACGCCTACAACCACCGGCGGCGGCACAGCTCCTGCGAAATGCTCCCGCCGGTCGCCTACGAACAAGTTCTTGCCGAACGAGTCGCTACCAAACCCGCCGAAGCCGCATGACCCCAGCAGTGCTATCAAGCTATCAGCGAGCCTCCACGATTTCGGGGGAAGCCCAGTGCCGTGAAAGTCCACTTCGGGATGTTCGCGGTTCATCCCAGATCCCAAGGGAGGGGCCTTGGCCATTGGCTGATCCATGCTGAGCGGCGGGCAAACGAGCGCTTCGGTGCCTCGGCAATTCGGCTGTTGGTCATCAGACAACGAGTCGAGTTCATCGCTTGGTATGAGCGGCGTGGTTATCGCAAGACAGGCGAGTACCTAGCGTTCCCCTATGGCGATGAGCGATTCGGGATCCCAAGGCGTGACGATCTCGAATTTCTCGTCCTTGAGAAGCCCCTCTAGCGGCTTTCGGGGATTTCGGCCTTTCAGATTGGGATGACTTCTCTTCTCGAAGAGCTCGTCGTGTCCGAGAACTCGCAGGTGAGATGAGCTCAGCCCCGAGCGGAGAGTGGTGGGTTCGCCTACGGTAGGAAACGTGGTGGACAGCTCGGAATCCAATGCCGCAGTCTGGAAGTCGAACGAAGTTGTCGCGCAGTGGGTAGCCACTGTGGACGAACGGGAGCGAGCGAGAACATGGCCGCGCCGCGTCCTCGCTGAGCTGCTGCCGTTTGCCGAAGAGGAGGTATTCACCTTCGTCGATCTCGGTGCAGGGACCGGTGCAGCGTCGTGTGCGATTCTGGACCGCTACCCGTCTTCGACGGCCGTCCTCGCCGACTACTCACCGCAGATGATCGAGGAGGGTCGGAGGGCTCTGAAGCCGTACCAGGGGCGCTACCGATATGTGGTGATCGATCTGGCGACCGGATCGTGGCCACCCGAGCTAGATGGTGGGCTCGACGCAGTGGTCTCCTCGCTCTGCGTGCACCACCTGCCCGATGATCGCAAGAGCGCACTGTTCCGGGAGATCTTCGACCGGCTGCGTCCTGGCGCCTGGTATTTCAATTACGACCCGGTGAAAGGGGAGGATGTGGTCGTCGACGACGTCTGGCAACGCGTCCAGGATCGTCGGGATCCCGAGGTGGCGAAGCGGCGAGCCCATCGAACCCCCGAGGAGTCGGCTCGTTGGGAGAATCACGTCCGCCACATCAGCCCCCTCTCCCCACAGCTCGCGTCCCTGCGGGCCGCCGGCTTTGAAGCCATCGACGCGTATTGGAAGGAGCTCGACCACGTCATCATGGGGGGCAGGCGACCGGCAGGCTGACTCGTGGGACCTGCCCGAGAGGAGGTTCGGGCAGCCCGGAGTGGTGGCCAGGGGCGGCTGGCGACGCTATACCCACCCGGGTATGCTATCGGCCACCCAATGAAAGACGGACGGTGACGAATGTGCCGAGCGGTGAGATGCCGATCCTGTGGGAAGACGACGTGGAGTGGATGCGGGCAGCACGTCGACCAGGTGATGCGTGACGTGCGGGAGTCCGACCGTTGTCCGGGCCATCCGAAGCCGGAAAAGCGGCCCATCCTGCAGCGTCTGCTCTCGAGAACCTGACCAGGTTCTCGAGGGGTGCCCCTTCTGTGGGGCCGGAGTGCTGGCCAGAGGTTAGAGGCTTGGCAACAGGAGCGTGAGGGGGAGAACGGCGAAATGAGCGAATACGAGGCGTCGCCGCCATGCGAGGTCGTCACCGTTGAAACGGTCGGGCTCGGAGATCGAAGCTATGTCGTCCACGACGGCGCCGTGGCAGTCGTCGTCGACCCTCAGCGGGACATCGACCGGTTCCTCGAGCTTGTCGACGAGCTTGAGGTGCAGGTGACCCACGTCTTCGAGACCCACCTGCACAACGACTACGTGACGGGTGGTCATGCGCTCGCGGAGGAAGTTGGCGCAGGCTACGTGGTGCCAGCTGGCGATGACGTCACCTTTTCTCGGGTCCCGGTCGTCGATGGTCAGCAGATCATCACCGGTCGGCTCGGGATCGTCGCTCGCCACACCCCCGGGCACACGCCCCACCACATGTCCTACGTGGTGCGGGCCGGAAGCGAGCCTCTGGCGGTTCTAACGGGCGGATCGATGCTGTACGGCGCCGTGGGGCGCACTGACCTGATCGGCAAGGAAAAGACCGAGGAACTTACCCGGGCGCAGTACAGATCGGTCAGGTGTCTCGCCGATGAACTTCCAGGACACGTATCGGTTTACCCCACGCACGGCTTCGGCAGTTTCTGCTCCGCAACCGAGACGTCAGAGGACCAATCCACGATCGCAGAGGAGCGAACTCGCAATGTGGCGCTCTTGATCGACGACGAGGAGTACTTCGTTGATCAGTTGATCTTGGGTCTCACCGCCTACCCGCGGTACTACGTGCACATGGCGCCTCGAAACGCCGCCGGGCCGAGCGCCCCAGATCTCTCGGATCCGGACCCGGTCGACGGAGAAGTCCTTCGAGAGCGCGTCGCGGCAGGAGAGTGGGTGGTCGATCTGCGGGAACGTCGGGCCTTCGCCCGGGGACATCTCGCGGGAACGGTGTCCATCGAACTCTGCGATGCCTTCTCCACCTACTTCGGGTGGACGCTTCCGTGGCAGGCACCGGTCACGCTGATCGCTGACGACCCAGACCAGATCTGCCAGGCGCGCCGCCAATTGGTCCGTATTGGGGTGGACGAGCTGTTTGGCGCGGCCGTCGGGCCGATTGAGGCACTTGCGGGTAGTCGAACGGCCAGCTACGAGGTGACCAAGTTCGAGCAGCTCTCCTCCGTGTTCGGAGTACCCGGGCAGGTGTTGCTCGACGTCCGACGTCGCGACGAGTGGGAGGAAGGCCATCTCTCGGGTGCTCTCCACATCCCGTTTTAGGAGTTGGCTGACCGAGTTGACGAACTTCCTGAGGGAAAGATCTGGGTGCACTGCGCCAGTGGGTTTCGGGCGTCGATCGCTGCGTCGATCGTCGACCGGGCGGGACACCCCTGCGTCTTTGTGGACGAATGGGGTCGGGTCGCCGAACTCGGCATCCCCGTCGAATCAGGACATTGAGCCAGGTTGGCGCCCTTCAGGGCGTCGACCACTGACCAATCGGCGGGAGCTCCTTCATGCGCTACGGCTTCGCAATCGATCAACGAACCTGTATCGGCTGCCATGCCTGCACCGTCGCATGCAAGACCGAGCACAAGATCCCAGTCGGGCAGTTTCGGACGTGGGTGAAGTACGTCGACAGTGGATCGTGGCCTTCGTCGACGCGGGCATTCGGAGTGATGCGGTGCAACCATTGCACGGATGCCCCGTGCGTCGCGATCTGTCCGACGAAGGCGTTGTTCAAGCGCGAGGACGGCATCGTTGACTTCGACTCGGAACGGTGCATCGGATGCAAGAGCTGCATGCAGGCCTGCCCCTACGACGCGATCTACATCGATGAGGACACGCACACCGCAGCCAAGTGCAACTTCTGCGCCCACCGGGTGGACGACGGTCTAGAGCCTGCCTGCGTCGTGGTCTGCCCCACCCGGTCGATCTGGGCCGGCGACCTCGACGACCCCGAAAGCGGTATCTCGCGGCTCATTGCTGAGCATCCGACGGCGACGCGAGCCCCCGAACAGCACACGGGCCCAAACGTCTTCTACCTCGGTGCCAACCCGGCGGTGCTCGACCCGCTGCTGGCTCCGGTCGCAGACTCGTACCTGTGGGCACAACCCGACCGCCATCGGCTGGCGGTTTCCGAGGACCTGGTTGTCGACGAGGTGACCGGTGCTCGCACCTCCCTCAACACCGCGCACCCTCGCCCCTGGGGTTGGCGGGTCACCACCTATCTGTGGACCAAGGGTGTGGGGTCCGGGGCCGTGCTCGTCACCGCGGGGGCACTCATCGCCGGCTTGCCCGCCGAGGGTGTCCTCAAGGTCGCCGCGCCGGCCATCGGAGTTGGGTTGACCGCGGTCACGGGAGTCCTGCTGGTGTGGGACCTGAAGCGTCCGGAGCGATTCTGGTACATCTTCGCCAAGCCGAACTCCAAGTCTTGGCTCTTTCTCGGATCGGTCTGCCTGGCTGGCTTTGCCGCGGTTGCCGGTGCCTGGCTTGCCGCGGCCCTCGGGGAGTCGGCGGGGTGGCTGAGCCCGACGACGTTCAACCGGCTGCTGGGCCTGCTGCGTTGGCTGGCCGTGCCGTCCGCCGCCGCGGCGGCCGGCTACACCGCCTTCCTCTTCGGTCAGGCCGAGGGACGGGATCTCTGGCAGTCTCGTCTACTCCTTCCGCACCTCCTCGTTCAGGCCATCCAGGGTGGTTCCGGCGTCCTGCTTGCCGTGTCGGCGGCATCGGGGCAGGGACGGGTCACCGGCGCGCTTGCCGGCATTTTCGTCGCCTCTTCAGCCGCCAATCTTGCGACGCTCGCCGCCGAGTACGGCCGGAAACATGAGACGCCTCAGGCTGAGACAGCGGCCAGGATGGTCACCAGGGGTCGCTACTCGAAGCGGTTCTGGGCCGGGGCGGTCGGGCTGGGCGCCCTGGGTGCTGCCCTGGCGACACCGGCGATCCGGGGACGCAAGTTGCGTCGGGCGGCGGTCGGGGGCCTGATCGGCCAGGCGGCGCTGCTCATCTACGAATCGGTGTTCGTCCGAGCCGGACAGGACGTGCCGCTGTCGTGACCAAGGATCCCATGCCTGGCGACCAGCGTCCGACTCCACCGTTACCGAGCGGGGATGCGTTCCCGGGCGCGCATCGCCACGAGGGGCTCAGCAACTTTCCGCCGCCGGAGCGGTGGGACAACCATGTCGAGCATGATGCGAGGGCCCACCCTCGCAAGGTTGCCCACGAGTACATGCTCGTGCCGACGACCTGCTTCAACTGCGAGTCCGGCTGCGGGCTTCTTGCCTATGTGGACAAGAAGGATCTCTCCATCCGAAAGCTCGAGGGGAATCCGGCCCACCCGGGATCACGAGGACGCAACTGCGCAAAAGGACCGGCGACGGTCAACCAGTTGGACGATCCGGAGCGGATCCTCTACCCGATTCGCCGGAAGGGTGAGCGTGGAGGCGGCTCCTGGGAACGGGTGAGCTGGGACGAAGCACTCGACGACATCGCGGCGCGCATTCGCCGCTCCATCGTCGAAGGAAACCCCGAAGAGGTCATGTATCACGTCGGGAGGCCGGGCGAGGATGGGTTCGCCGAGCGATTTCTTCAGGCCTGGGGGATCGACGGGCACAACAGCCACACCAATGTGTGTTCCTCGGGAGCCCGCTTCGGCATGACGCTGTGGACGGGGTATGACCGACCGAGCCCTGACCATGCCAACGCAAAGGTGATCCTCCTGCTCTCCAGCCACTTGGAGTCCGGGCACTACTTCAACCCGCACGCGCAGCGCATCATGGAGAGCAAACTCGACGGCGCGAAGCTCGTCGTCATCGATCCCCGCCTTTCCAATACGGCGGCCCATGCCGACCTGTGGATGTCACCATGGCCGGGGAGCGAGGCGGCAATCCTTCTCTCGATCGCGTCGTACCTGCTGCGGACCCGTCAGATCGACCACGACTACATTCGTCGGTGGTTCAACTGGTCCGAGTACCTGGTCAATCTGCATCCCGAGAGCCCGCTGACCTTCGAGGCGTTCCTCGAGCGGCTTGACGCGGACTACGCCGGCTTCACCTTCGACTTCGCCGCCCACGAGGCTCAGGTCGATGCCGGGCAGATCGAGGAGCTCGCCCGGCTCGTCGCAGATTGCGACCACCGCTTGTCTGCACACGTGTGGCGGTCCGCGTGCGCGGGGAACTTGGGCGGTTGGCAGGTGTCGCGAGCACTCTGGTTCCTTCTGGCCCTGACCGGCTCCATAGGTACCGTTGGTGGCACCAGCCCCAATGGCTGGAACAAGTTCATCCCGAAGGGGCCGTCGATGCCGGAGGCTCACGACCATTGGAATGAGCTCACCTGGCCAGCCGAGTACCCGCTCGCCACCAACGAGATGTCCATCCTGCTGCCGCACTTCCTCGAGGAGGGGCGAGGAAGTCTGTCGGTGTACTTCTCACGAGTGTGGAACCCGATCTGGACCGCTCCCGACGGCTTCAGCTGGCTCGAAGTGCTGCGCGATCCCGACAAGATCGGCTTGCACGTGGCACTAACCCCGACTTGGTCCGAGACGGCCGAGTTCGCCGATTACGTCCTGCCGATGGGGCACTCCCCCGAGCGCCACGACACGATGTCCTACGAGACCCACGCCGGGAGATGGCTGAGCTTTCGCCAGCCGGTCAGGCGCGTGGCGATGGAGAAACTCGGGCTGCCCTTCTCCGACTCCCGTGACGCCAATCCTGGCGAGGTCTGGGAGGAGAACGAGTTCTGGTTCGAGCTCTCATGGCGTCTCGATCCCGACGGCGCGCTCGGCATCCGTCGACACTTCGAGTCTCCATATCGGCCGGGGGAGAAGATCACGGTCGACGACTACTACCGGTGGATGTTCGAGAACGAGGTGCCCGGGCTCCCCGAAGAAGCAGCCAATGTCGGCCTCACCCCCCTCGAGTACATGCGCAAATTCGGCGCGTTCGAGATGGGTGCGTCGAGCTATCGGCTCGACGAACGAATCCTGGATGCGACCGAGCTCGAAGGATCGACTTCGGACGAGCGTGGTGTCCTGCGTCGAGAGGCTGGTCCCGACGCCGAGCCTCCGCTCATCGGCGAGGCCGGTTCGATTGGCGTGCGTCACGACGATGGCACGGTCCGCTTCGGCTTCCCGACTCCGTCACGGAGACTCGAGGTCTATTCGACGTCCATGCGTGACTGGGGATGGCCCGAATACGCCGCACCGGGGTACATCGAGTCACACATCTCGCGCCGGCAGATCGATCTCGAATCGGGCCAACTCGTCCTGGTTCCGACCTTCAGACTCCCGGTTCTGATCCACACCCGCTCGGGTGCCGCAAAGTACCTGAACGAGATCGCCAACTCGCACCCGTTGTGGGTCCATCCAGATGACGCCAGACGAAATCGAATCTCCAGTGGGCAGCTGGTCCGATTGGCGACCACCATCGGCTACTTCGTCGTCCGGGTGTGGGTCACCGAAGGGATCCGACCCGGGGTCTGCGCTCTCAGCCACCACATGGGTCGCTGGCGGCTCCATGACGGCGAAGGCAGCCATTGGGTAAGTGGTCAGGTCGACCTCACCCACCCCGACGGTCCGGACACTTGGTTGTTGCGATACCGCAGCCTGGTCCAGCCGTTCGTCTCCTCCGATCCCGACTCCGAGCGGATCTACTGGAGCGATCCCGGGGTCCACCAGAATTTGGCCTTTGCCGTCCAGCCAGACCCCTTGTCCGGCATGAACTGCTGGTTGCAGAAGGTCACCGTGGAGCCCGCCCGAGTTGACGACCGGTACGGCGACGTCTACGTCGACCGGCGGCGATCCCGGGACGTCTACGAGCAGTGGTTTGCCATGACGAGGCCGAACACTGGTCCGGAGGGTCAACGCCGGCCGGAGTTCCTGATGCGACCGGTGAAACCCAGGCGGCGGGCTTTCCAGCGCCCCAGCTAGATCCTTTGACCGCGTAGCGGCGCTCTCGACGATGGCGGGGGGCCAGTCTTGAAATGGTCGTTCGTCCCTAGTCATGCGTCGCGGATTTGATTCGGGTGAGCGTTGCCCGACCCCGTCGGACCTTTTCGATGATCTTCTCGGCCTCGGCGTGCCAGACGAAGGGCTTCGGATCGTCGTTCCAGTGCTCCACCCACAGCTCGATTGCC
>DAHUZT010000039.1 GCA_027315005.1 Acidimicrobiaceae bacterium
GTGGTCCCGACCCTCGACGGGTTCGAAGGAGAGGGAACCGTCGTCACCTACACCGTCACCTACGACGGAGCCGACCCGGTGCGTGTGGTCGCCCTGTGCTCGGTTCCCGACGGTCGCCGATGCGTCGCGGTGAGCGATGACCCCGGGCTGGCTGCGGCTGGCGTGGTCACCGACCTGATCGGCACGCCGGTCCGGATCGGTGACGGCACCTTTGTGACGGCAGATCGGTGACGGCAGCTCGGTGACGGCAGCTCCGTGACCTGCCCGGGCGTCGCCGGACCGGGCCGAGCGGGCACCCTGGCGCGGGCATGGGACGCGCTACATTCTTCCATGGCCGACTACGAGATCCCCGAACCCGAGCCCAAGGAGATCGACGAGAAGCTGTCGATCGAGCTCCGGCACCTCGCCGACAACGCCGTCCTCACGGGGAAGCCCTACAACGACGAGCAGTGCGAGAACTGCCGGTACTTCCTGGAGCCCTACAAGGACATCTCATACTGCTGGCACCAGAAGCTCCGGATCCTGGTCGGGGCGGACTGGTGGTGCCAGTGGTGGGATGCCATACCCGAGGAGGGCTAGTCCGAGGAGCGGCCGGGCACCCTCGTCGGAGCTCCACTCGAACGTCGCACGCTAGGGGCCGGTGATGTCGACCACGCTGTCCGCCGGCGCAGTGGTGGCCGGAACCGTCCTCAGTCTGGCCACCAGCTGGGTGCTCGTCTCGCGCCTCGAGCGGCTCGGAGAACGGTTCGGGTTCTCCGAGGCGCTGCTCGGCATCCTGGCCGCTCTTTCGGCCAATGCCCCCGAGATCACCTCGGCCTTCACCGCGGTGCTCCACGACCAGCGTTCCATCGGCATCGGGGTCATCCTCGGTTCAAACGTCTTCAACCTGGCCGCCTTGCTCGGTCTCGGGGCGTTGGTGGCCGGGCACATCCGGCTCCACCGCAAGGTGGTCCTGTTCGGTGGCACGGTGGCCATCGCGATCGCCGCCCTCGCCGTCCTGGTGGTGGTCGGTGCCCTCGCACCCGGGGTCGGTCTCGGTGCGTCGCTCGCCGTCCTGGTTCCCTACACGGTCGTCGCCGCCTCGCCTCGGTGGCTCCGGAACCCTGCGGTCCTCGCCCGTCCGGCCGGGTGGCTGCTCGAGGCCGTCCATGAGGAGGAGCAGGAGCTCGCAGGTGCGATCGACACCGCTCGAGGCACCGGCAAGGATGCCATCGTGGCGACGGTGGCCCTCGTGGTCGTGGTGGCGGCCAGCGTGGTGATGGAACGGGGGGCGTCGCACCTCGGGCGTCACTTCGGTATCCCCGACATCGTCCTCGGAGCGGTGCTCCTCGCCGCCGCCACCAGCATCCCCAACGCGGTGGCCGCGATCCATCTGGCCCGGCGCGGTCGCGGATCGGCGGTGCTGAGCGAAGCGCTCAACAGCAACACCCTGAACGTGGTGATCGGCCTGCTGCTGCCGGCCACGGTGATCGGCCTGGCTGCCCCTTCGCCGGGCTCGACCCTGGTCGCGGTGTGGGTCGCCGTGCTCACTGCGATCGCGCTCGTCCTCGCCTACCGCCACCGGGGCGTCACCGCCGCCGCCGGCGGGCTGATCATCGTCGCCTACCTGGCCCTGGTGGGCTTGCTCACCGGGGTGGTGGCCTGATGTCCGTTCAGCGACCCCGGTCGGCATCGGCGAGGGCCGCCGCCTCACGGAAGTGCGCGGTGAGCTCCGCGAGCGGTGTCCTGGCGTTGCGCCCGCTGGTGGACGGCACCAGGTGGACCGGCCGACCCCCGATTCGCTCGGGTTGCGGACCAGGCGCCGCCCGGGGATCGACGGTCGACCGCCAACCCGACAACCCGGTGAAGCACACCGCACCGGGTTGGAGCCACCGCACCAGCCGCTCCACCCGCTCCATCCCGGCCCGGTACTCGGCAGGTTCGACTTCGGCTGCCGTGCGGGTGGGTCGTTTCACGAAGTCGGTCATCCCCATACCGTGGGTCAGGAGTGCACGACGCGGGTCCCGGTCGGCGTCGACCAGGCCGGCGGCCAGCATGGCAGGCCAGAATCGGTTGCCCGGGCGGGCGTACCCGATCCCCGCGTCGGCCGAGTACCACGAGGGATTGATCCCGCAGACGAGTAGCGTCATCCCCGGGCCGACCGTGTCGGCCAGGGTCCGGGCCCGGACCACCCGCAGCCGGGTCGGGTCACCGGCGGCTCGCTCCCGGTGCTCGCAGAGCGCGAAACCCGCGCCGGCCACCAGGTCGACGAGAAGCCTCCGGGTCGCTGAGAGGTCATCGCAGGGGGAGGTCCGACGACCCGGAGGGCGACCCAGCTCGCCCTCGATGGCGATCGACACCTCGAGGTGTCGGCCGATGGCGAGGCCGCGGTGGAGATCGGCCAATGCCAATGGAAGGCGGCGCGCATCGTCGGTGGACACGGTTGTGCTCTCGACGTCGACCGCAGGAGGGTGAGGACTCACGGAGCGGCGTCGGCGGGTTCCGACTCGGGGATCCGGATGACCATCGTGCAGCCCCCTCCGGCAGTGTCCTCGATCTCCAGCTCGCCGCCGATCGCCTCCACGAACCCCTGGGCCACGGCGAGACCCAGCCCGACTCCATCCGCGTGTCGAGAATCCCCCAGCTGCTGGAACGGCTGGAGGATGCGCGCGCGCTCGGCTGGTGGGATCCCCGGTCCCCGGTCGACGACCCTGACGTCGATCCAGCCGGGTACCGTGCCCACCTCCACATGGAGTCCGGCACCGTCGGCGTGGGCCAGCGCGTTGTCGATGAGGTTGGCCAGCGCGCGTTCCAACAGCACCGGATCGGTCATCACCGGCGGGAGGGAATCGGTGCCCTCGACGTGCACCGCCGCCGAGTGTGGAGCCAGGCTTGCGACGGCTGACTCTATGGCTTTGGCGATGTCGGTGCTCCGGTACTGGACCTCGGTCGAGCCCGCCCGCAGCCGGCTCAGGTCGAGCAGGTTCTGCACCAGCCTGTCGAGGTGGTCGGACTCGTCGTCGATGGTGGCCAAGAGGTCGGAGGCGGCCTCCGAATCGACGGCCTGCGGTCGCTCGAGCAGGGCGGTGGCCGAGGCCTTGATGACCGACAGTGGTCTGCGCAGGTCGTGGCTCGCGGTCGCCAGCAGGTCCGAGAGCAACCGGTTGGCTCTCGCCAGTCCGTCTGCATCGACGACCTCGCCGTCGAGCCGGGCACGTTGGAGCGCGGTGGACAGCTGGGCGGCGAACGCGGTGAGGATGGCACGGTCCTCCGCCGTCAATCCGGGCCCCCTGAGGGCCAGCACCTCTCGATTGGTCAACGGGACCTGCAAGCCGGCGTCGTCCGGGGTCCGCGGGAGCGGCTCGCCGGCACCGGCCACGAGGGACCACGACCCGCCGGAGGCATCCCGGCTCACGCGTTCGGCAGACGGGTCGGCGGGTTCACCCTTCGGTTCGCTCGAGCGCAGGATGGCCACCGCTTGGAGACGGAAGGCCATCACCAGCTCCTGGAGGATGTCGGGCAGGGTGTTCTCCTCGGGAGCGACCATCCGGCCGGCCACCCGTGCCAGCATCCGTGCATCGGAACGGGCCTGGTTCGCCGTGGCTGTCGTTCGGGCGGAGTGGTCGACCAGCAGGCTGACCACCCCGGGGGTGACCAGGAACATCACCAGGGCCAGGATGTCCCGGGCATCAGCGATCGCGAAGGTGTGGATCGGAGGGGCGAAGTAGTAGTGCGCGAGCAGAAACCCGGCCACCGCGGCCAATGCGGCCGGCCAGATCCCGCCGGCGGCCGCGACGGCAACCACCAGCACCAGGTAGGCGCTGAGCGCCGTGGACAGCCCGGAATGGCCGCGGCCGGTGATGAGCGCGATGGTGAGCATGGGAAACCCGACGATCCCGATGAGCAGGGCCGCCACCCGGCGGCGGAACGACAGGGGAGAGAGCAGGCGCCGCCGATGGCGGCCGCGCGCTGCGCTGTTCGGACGGCTGCGATCCGGCGCCGCCGGGGTCTCGGCGCCGCTCCCGTCTTCGTGACGGAGCTCCGCCTCGGTCGCGATCACGTGGACGTCGAGGGCTCCACCGGCCGCCCTGATCACCGAGTTGATGACCGAGCCGCGCACGAATTCGGTCAGGCGGCTCCGGTGGGTGGCCCCCATGACCAGCTGGGTGGCGTTTTCGGCTCGCGCCACCTCGACGAGTGCCGGGGCGACGTCGGCGCCCACCACCTCGACGTAGCGGCCCCCGAGATCGTCGAGCAGGGTGCGGTTCTGCACCAGGCCTTGGGTGCCGCCGCGGGCGGTCACCGTGTCGTCCGATCGCACGTGCACCCCGACCAGCTCGGCCTTCGAACGCATGGCCATCCGCGCCGCACGTCGGATGAGGATGGCGCTGCCTCGTGAGCCGGTGAGGGAGACGAGGACCCGTTCTTTCGTCTCCCAGGCTCCGGCGATGTGGTGGCGTTCGCGATAGTCGCTCAGTTCCTCGTCGACCCGGTCGGCCACCCACAACAACGCCAGCTCTCGCAGCGCGGTCAGGTTCCCGGCCCGGAAGTAGTTCGAAAGTGCCGCGTCGACCCGCTCGGGCTTGTAGATGTTCCCGTGTGCCAATCGCCGACGAAGTGCCTCGGGGGCCATGTCCACCAGCTCGATCTGATCGGCGTTGCGGACGAACGGATCGGGCACCGTCTCGTGCTGGGCCACCCCGGTGATCGTTTCGACCACGTCGTTCAGCGACTCCAGGTGCTGCAGGTTGATGGTGGAGATCACGTTGATCCCGGCCTCGAGCAGCTCCTCTACGTCCTGGTAGCGCTTGGGGTGCTTGCAACCGGGGACGTTGGTGTGGGCCAGCTCGTCGACCAGGGCCAGTTGTGGTTTGCGTTCGAGGATCCCATCCAGGTCCATCTCCTCGAAGAACTGGCCCCGGTACTCCAACCGTCGCCGCGGGACGATCTCCAAGTCTCGGATCTGGGCGTCGGTCTGGGGACGCCCGTGCTCCTGGACCCATCCGACGACGACGTCGGTGCCGCGCTCCTTGCGCCGCCAGCCTTCGTTGAGCATGGCGTAGGTCTTTCCCACACCGGGAGCAGCACCGAGGTACAACCGCAGGGTTCCGCGTGCCATCGTTCTGGCCGGTCCTAGCCCGTGCCCAACGAGAAGGCAGCCATCATGGTACCTCCGACATCGAGCTCAGGCTGTAGCCGATGCCCGGCGCGGTCCGGATCAGCGCACCCGAACGGTCGTGGAGCTTCTGGCGCAGGCGGTGGACGTAGGCATGGAGGTACTGGGCTTCCTTCCCATATCCCGTCCCCCACACCGAGGCCAGGATCATCTGGTGGGTGCAGACTCGGTCGGCGTGGTGGGCGAGGAAGGAGAGCACCTCGAACTCTCGGGCCGTGAGGTCGACCGCGGTGCCCTCCAGCCTCGTTTCGCGGTGGACGAGGTCGAGCCGGAGGTCCCCCACCGCGATGATCGGCTCGGGCACCACCTCGGGCGTCCCCGACTGGTGCCGCAGGGCGGCGCGGATGCGCGCCTCGAGCTCTGCCATGCCGAAGGGCTTGGTCACGTAGTCGTCGGCGCCACCGTCCAATGCTGCCACTTTCCGGTCCTCGGCACCGTTTGCGGAAAGGATGATGATCGGCACGTCGGACCAGCGGCGGATCGCCCGGCACACCCACTGACCGTCCATGTCGGGCAGACCGAGGTCGAGCACGACAACGTCGGGCGCGCTGAGGGCGGTCTCGGAGATCCCGTGCTCCCCGTCGGTGGCGGTGATCACGTCGTGCCCTTTGGCCCTGAGCCCGACACGCAGAGCCCGAAGCAGCGAGAGGTCGTCGTCGACGACCAGGACCTTGGCCATGGCGGTCAGCGGACCGTGCCCGACAACCGGCCGCACGGGTCTCCCGATCTCGGATCGCCCATGGTCGGATCGCCCAACGGGGTCAGGGTGAACACGATCCGGGCGCCTCCTCCGGGGCCGTCCTCCACCCAGATCCGCTCGGCGTGCGCCTCGACGAAGGTCTTGGCGATCGAGAGACCGAGTCCCGACCGCCCGCCGGTGTCGAAGCGGACGAATCGATCGAACACCGCCTCGCGCTCGGAGGGCGGCACCCCCGGGCCGCAGTCGGTCACCGACACGGCCACACGGTCCTTCCTCATCTCGCCTGCCACGGTGATCAGCGTATTGGGTGGAGCGTGACGATCGGCGTTGTCGAGCAGGTTTGCCAGCACCTGGCCGATCAGGAGCTGGTCGACCTCGACGTCGGGCAGGTCGTCCGCGAGCTCGACGAGTACCTGTCGGGTTCCGAGTGTCGAGGTCACCGCACCGATCGCCGTGGTGACCAGTGCGTCGACCGAGGTCGGCTGGCGCCGGACCCGGAGGGCGCCGGCGTCGAGGCGGGTCATGTCGAGCAGGCTCCCCACCAGGCGTGCCAGCCGGTCGGTCTCGGAGTCGATCAGTGAAGCGAGCTCGTGGGCGTCCGCTTCGCTGAGCCGGCTGGCGGGATCGAGGAGTGTCGACGAGGCCACCTTCATGGTGGCGAGCGGTGTGCGCAGGTCGTGTGAGACCGCGCCCATCAGTGCGTGGCGCAGGCGGTCGACCTCCTCGAGGAGCTCGGTGCGCAGGGCCCGCTCCCGGAGCTGGGCCCGCTCCAGGGCCAGGGCGGCATGGTTGGCGAAGCTGCGAAGCAGGGCGCGGTCGGCCTCGGTGACCGGGGAACCCCGCATGGCGAGTATTCCCACCGGCCGGCCCGAGGCGGCGAGGGCGATCGCCTGCAGCGCACCCGGATCGCTCGGTCCGGTGCCGATGCTCATCGGCATGCCCGATCCCGGATCGAGCCGGTGCAGCTCGTCGGGGGTGAGCGGCGCGCCCGCCGACGCGGCGATGCCGAGGTGTCCGTCCTCCGGGACGAGGAGCGCCACTGCCGGCACGGCGAAGATGGTGCTGACCGCACCGACGATGGTGACCAGCAGCTCGTCGACCGAGCGGTCGGCCACCAGTAGCTCCGACAGCTCGAAGAGGCGCTCCGACTCGACGGTCCGACGCTGTGCATCGGCCCGTGCCCGCTGCAGCTCGCCCACGACCCGGGAGACCACCAGCATCACCACCGCGTACACGACGAGAGCGACCCATCCCTGGCCGGTGGCCACGCTGAGCCGGTCGTACGGGGGGACGAAGCCGTAGTCGTAGACGACGAATCCGATGGCGACCGTGGGCACCCCGGCCGGCAGACCACCGACGACCACGCTGACCACCACCGGCAGCACCAGCACGAGACCGGCGGTCGCCCCGCTCACCTGGGGCCGGAACGGCGACATCGCCGCGCCCAGCCCGACGCTGGCGACGATCCCCGTGCCCACGCCCGTCAGCTGCCTGCGCATCGCTCCCATCCCACTCATTGTCCTCCCAAACGGTCGACGAGGCCTCCCGAGCGCTACCCGTTCAGGATTTATTCAGAGGGACCGCCCACTGTTCAGATCCTGTTGAGGGGTATGGGCGCATACTCGATCCCATGGCAGATCTCCTCACCGCGCTGGGCATCATCGGGTTCGCCGCCGTCATGCTCGGCCTCATCTGGGCGCTCGATCGGGTATGAGCGTCACCCAGGGAATCCTCCTCGGCGTCGCCGTGCTGATGTTCTGCTACCTGGGCTATGCCATGTTCAAGCCCGAGCGGTTCTGATGGGGCTGACCTGGACGATCGTCACCCTGGTCATCGCCCTCGGGCTCGCCTGGCGGTTCCTCGGGTCGTACATGGCCGCCGTGTTCGAGGGCCGGGTGCACTTCCTCGGCTGGGCCGAACGCCCGGTCTACCGGCTGCTCGGGACCAGCCCCGACCAGGAGCAGACCTGGAAGCGGTACGCCGGAGCGTTGATCGTGTTCTCGGCCCTGTCGATCGCCCTCACCTACGTGATCATCCGCATCCAGGGATCGTTGCCCCTCAACCCGCAGCACCTCGGCGCGGTGCCCCCCGCCCTCAGCTTCAACACCGCCGCCTCGTTCGTGACCAACACCAACTGGCAGAACTACGGCGGGGAGACGACCATGTCGTACTTCTCCCAGATGGGGGCCCTCACCGTCCAGCAGTTCGTGACGCCGGCGGTGGGCATCGCGGTGGCCATCGCGGTGGTGCGCGGCTTCTCGCGGCGCAACTCGCCGACCATCGGCAACTTCTGGGTCGACATCACCCGCTGTTTGCTCTACGTCCTCCTCCCGATCGCCTTCGTGGCCGGGATCATCTTCGTCGGACAGGGGGCGGTGCAGACCCTGGCCGGGCCGGTCCACATCCGCAATGCGCTGAACGGGGTGACCCAGACCATCCCCCGGGGCCCGATCGGCTTCATGGAGGCGATCAAGCAGCTGGGCACCAACGGGGGCGGCTTCCTCAACGCCAACTCGGCCACGCCCTTCGAGAACCCGACCGGCCTGACCAACTGGCTGTCCATCTTTCTCGTGCTGTGCATCCCCTTCTCCCTCACCTACACCTTCGGCAAGATGGTGGGCAGCGTCCGCCACGGAGCGGCCCTGCTGGCCGCCATGGTCATCATCTTCGGCATCTGGGTGGGGGGCACCACCATCGCCGAGCACCAGCAGAACCCGGCGGTGGCGGCGGCAGGCGTGCACGCCAACGTGGGGAACACCGTGGGCAAGGAGGTCCGCTTCGGCGACACCTCGACAGCGCTCTTCGGGGCGGCGTCGACTTCGACCTCGACCGGCTCGGCCGACGCCTCCTACGATTCGTTCACCCCGATGGGCGGGTTCTTCCTGATCACCGGCATGATGCTCGGGGAGGTCACCCCGGGCGGCGTCGGCAGCGGGCTCTACACCATCCTCATCTACGCGATCATCGCCGTGTTCATCGGTGGGCTGATGATCGGGCGGACGCCCGAGTACCTGGGGAAGAAGATCCAGGCCAAGGAGGTCAAGCTGGCCGGGTTGGGGGCCCTGGTCATGCCCATCGCCGTGCTGGTCCTCACCGCCATAGCCGTCTCCATCCACGCCGGCCGGGCCGGGCCGCTCAACGCCGGACCTCACGGGTTCACCGAGATCCTCTACGCGCTGACCTCCCAGGGCAACAACAACGGTTCGGCCTTCGCCGGCCTCACCGGCAACACCGCCTTCTACAACGTGGTCGGAGGCATCGACATGCTGATCGGGCGGTTCGGGATCATGGTCCCCGCCATCGCCCTCGGGGGCGTGCTGGCGGCCAAGAACGTGGTCCCTGAGTCGCTCGGAACCTTCCGTACCGACAACGGCATGTTCGTCGGTCTCGTCATCGGGGTGATCGTGATCATCGGTGGGCTCACCTTCTTCCCCGCCGTCTCGCTCGGCCCGATCGTCGAGCAGCTGAGCCACGGGAAGTTCTTCTGATGACGGCGACCGCCACGGCACCCGAACCGACCCAGCCCGAACCGCCCACCGGGGGCCGGGGCGTCGCGACGGCCCGCGGGCTGTTCGACGGGGAGATCCTGCGCCAGGCCCTCCTCGACTCGGTCGTCAAGCTGAACCCGGCGACCCAGGTCCGCAACCCGGTGATGTTCGTGGTCCTGGTCGGTTCGGTCATCACCTTCATCGAGGCCATCGCCCATCCCGGCGTCTTCACCTGGTCGATCACCATCTGGCTGTTCTTGACCGTCCTCTTCGCCAACTTCGCCGAGGCGATGGCCGAGGGGCGTGGCAAGGCCCAGGCCGACACCCTCCGCAAGATGCGCTCGGAGACCGAGGCCCGCCGGCTCCTCCCCGACGGCACAGAGGAGCTGGTCCCGGCAGCGACCCTGGCCAAGGGGGACCTGGTCGTCTGCGAGCCAGGCGACCTCATCCCCTCCGACGGGGAGATCACCGAGGGCATCGCCTCGGTCGACGAGTCGGCGATCACCGGCGAGTCGGCTCCGGTCATCCGCGAGTCGGGCGGCGACCGCTCGGCGGTCACCGGAGGGACCAAGGTGCTCTCCGACCGGATCGTGGTGCGGATCACCGCCGAGCGGGGCCAGACCTTCATCGACCGGATGATCACCCTGGTCGAGGGCGCCAACCGCCAGAAGACCCCCAACGAGATCGCCCTCACCATCCTGCTGGCCGTCCTCACCATCGTCTTCCTCCCGGTGGTGGTGGCCCTCCAGCCCTTTGGACGGTACGCCGGCGCTTCGGTGTCGGTGGTGGTCCTGGTGGCCCTGCTGGTCTGCCTCATCCCCACCACCATCGGAGCGTTGCTCTCGGCCATCGGGATCGCCGGCATGGACCGCCTGGTGCAGCGCAACGTGCTGGCCATGAGCGGGCGGGCCGTCGAGGCCGCCGGTGACGTCCAGACCCTGCTCCTGGACAAGACCGGCACCATCACCCTCGGCAACCGCATGGCGTCTGAGTTCGTACCTGTCGGTGGCCACACCGAGGAGGAGGTGGCCAGCGCGGCCCAGCTCGCCTCGCTGGCCGACGAGACCCCCGAGGGCCGGTCCATCGTGGTGCTGGCGAAGGAGCGGTTCGACATCCGCGAGCGCCGGCTCGAAGGCGACCACCAGTTCATCCCCTTCTCTGCCACGACCCGGATGTCCGGCCTCGACGTCGACGGTCGCCGGATCCGAAAGGGGGCGGCCGAGTCGGTGAAGCGGTGGGCGGCCGAGCAGGAGGGCACCGTCCCCCCCGACCTCGACGGCATCGTCGAACGCATCTCCCGGGTCGGCTCCACCCCCCTCGTAGTGGCAGACGGTCCGGACGTCCTCGGGGTGATCGAGCTGAAGGACGTGGTGAAGCAGGGGATACGCGAGAAGTTCGACGAGATGCGCCAGATGGGCATCCGCACGGTGATGATCACCGGAGACAACCCCCTGACCGCGGCGGCCATCGCCCAGGAGGCGGGAGTCGACGACTACCTGGCCGAGGCGACTCCAGAAGCGAAGATGTCGCTCATCAGGACCGAGCAGGAGGGCGGCAAGCTGGTGGCCATGACCGGGGACGGCACCAACGACGCTCCGGCCCTGGCCCAGGCCGACGTGGGTGTGGCTATGAACACCGGCACCATGGCGGCCAAGGAGGCCGGCAACATGGTCGACCTCGACTCCAACCCGACCAAGCTGATCGACGTGGTCGAGATCGGCAAGCAGCTCCTCATCACCCGCGGCTCCCTCACCACCTTCTCCATCGCCAACGACGTGGCCAAGTACTTCGCCATCATCCCCGCGCTGTTCGTGGCCACCTACCCCCAGCTCAACGCCTTGAACATCATGAAGCTCCACAGCCCGCAGAGCGCGGTGCTCTCCGCGGTCATCTTCAACGCCCTGGTGATCGTGGCCCTGATCCCCCTCGCCCTCCGAGGGGTCAAGTTCCGGGCGGCCGGCTCGGCGTCGATCCTCCGCAGGAACGTGTTCATCTACGGGTTGGGCGGGATCATCGTGCCCTTCGCGTTCATCAAGCTCATCGATCTGGTGCTGGTGGCCCTGCATGCCTACTGATCCCCGCCCACCGATGGAGGCCGACCGTTGCTGATCCATCTCCGCCGTTCGCTGGTCATGTGCGTCCTGTGCCTGATCTTCTTCGGCTTCGTCTACGCGCTGGCCGGAACCGGTGTCGCCCAGCTCCTCTTCACGCACCAGGCAAACGGGTCGATCACCGCCAACGGCTCCACCCTGATCGGCCAGAACTGGGCGGCCGTGCGCTGTCCGGGGCACCCCCTCGGGAGCTGTGTCTTCCACGGGCGTCCGGACGACACCGGCCCCTACGCCGCCAACCCCAAGGCGAGCCCACCGGTGCCCGGGGGGGACAATCCCCTCGTGGCCAACGGCAACGCCGGCGAGTCGGGTGGCACCAACCTCGGCCCCCGGTCGAAGGTCCTCCTCGCCAACACCCGGGCACTGGTCGCCTACTGGCACAAACTGGGGGTCGCCAACCCCACGCCCGATCTGGTGACCACCTCGGGGAGCGGGTACGACCCCGACATCTCGCCGGCCGACGCCCTGGTGCAGGTTCCGATGGTGGCGAAGGCGACCGGTGTCTCCCCTGCCACATTGCGCTCCCTCATCGCCCGTCAGACCCACCCTGCCCAGCTCGGCTTCCTCGGCAGCAGCTACATCGACGTGCTGCAGCTGAACGAGGCGCTGGCCGCCCTGCACTGACCGGGCCATGATCGGGCACCGGCTACGCCGCCGTGGCGGGCCTGGTCTCGCTGGTGGACGTGCGAACGATGTCGATCACCCCAGAGTCTCCTCAGCAGTACAGAGTCTCCTTGGTAGTAGAGAGTCTCCTTGGTAGTACAGAGTCTCCTTGGTAGTACAGAGCTTCCTTGGTACTACACTCACTGCGGAGGTACCACCTGATGATCACGACGGTCAATCCAAAGGGACAGGTCACCATCCCCGAACCGCTGCGAGCTCGCTACGGGTTCCCGACGATCAGCGCAGGTGGAGCCCGCCGTCGATCAGGACGACCTCCCCGGTGACGTACTCCGACCGGGCCAAGGAGATGATCACCTCGGCAACGTCGTCGGGAGTGGCGGTGCGCTGCAACGGCGCCTGGCTCGTCACGAAGGCCCGGACGACGTCCCAGTCCGCCGTCCAGGGAGTGTCGACCAGCCCGGGAGCCACCGCGTTCACCCGCACCGAGGGCCCGAGCACGTTGGCGAGCAGCCTCGTCATGTGGCTGACCGCCGCCTTGGAGCAGGCGTAGGGGATCGAGCTGCCGGTGGGGCGCTCGCCCGCCACCGACGACACATTGATGACCTGACCGTGGCCGGAACGCTGGAGGTGGGGGACGGCTACCACCGTGACCTGCCAGGTCCCGATGACGTTGACGTCGAAGATGCGCCGCCACACGTCGGGTCCGGCCGCACGGAGGTCGTGATGGGGGATGACCTCGGTGGTACCGGCGTTGTTGACCAGCACGTCTAGGCGGCCGCAGCGGTCCACGACCTCGTCCACCAGGCGGCGGGCCTGGTCCTCGTCGCTCACGTCGGCCTGGACGTAGGTGGCGCCGGCCAGTTCGGAGGTGACGGCCCGCCCCGCCTCGGCCGAGCGCGACGAGTTGACCACGACCGTGGCCCCGGCCCCGGCGAACCGTCGTGCAACAGCGGCACCGATGCCCGAGGAGGATCCGGTGACGAGGACGACCTGGCCGGAGAAGGAGTCGCCCGGTCCGGCGGCCGTGCCGGCCATCCGGTCGGGTGGGGGAGCGGCTGTCGGGCCGGATGTCGTGGCACGATCGGGCATGCGGGCAGTGTAGGACGGCTGTGTCCCCGGATCCGTCCCATTGCTGGGCGGCCCGGGTGTCGTAGCGTGGTGGCGTGTTTGGAGAGCCGGCGTGACCGGGGACGGTGAGACGTCAGCCGACGGGCTGGCGGTGTCGTCGTCGCTCAGCATTCCGTTGTCCGAGTTGCAGATGCGCTTCAGTGCCAGCGGCGGACCCGGGGGGCAGCACGCCAACAAGGTGAACACCCGGGTCGAGGTCCGCTTCGACGTCGAGCACTCGCCGACGCTGAGCCAGAGGCAGCGGGCGCGCCTGTTGGAGCGGATCGGCCCGGAGGCGAGGGTGGTGGCGGACGACGAGCGCTCCCAGGTCCGCAACCGCCAGATCGCGCTCGACCGCCTTGCCGAGCGCCTGTCGGGCGCCCTCAGGGTGGAGAAGGCCCGCCGTCCGACCCGCCCGTCGCGCGGGGCCACCGAGCGACGACTGGCGGAAAAGCGCCAGCGTTCCCAGCAGAAGCGCAGCCGTCGTACCGGAGACGACGGCTGAAAGGACGCCGTGCGGGACGGCGGTCGGGGTCAGGTCGGGGTCAGCCGGCCTTCTGGTCGACCGCGCCGGTCGATCCGTCCCACACCGAGACCAGGAAGTCGTCGATCTCGGTGGTCAGCCGCTCGGGGTGGAGTCGGAGCTCGAGCATCGAGGTGGCCTCCACCAGCCGGGCCCGGGGGAGCCGTCGGGCCAGCTGCTCGGCGTCGTGGAAAGGATGGATCCGATCGACCCGGTGACCGATCACGAGAGCGGGGATGTCCATCGCCGAGCGCTGGTCCACGGTCGGGGCGATCGGTCCGGCCAGGATCCCGTGCAGCACCGCAGCCAGCTCGTCGGGGTCGCTCGAACAGACGTTGAGGAGGCTGTCGATCGGGCCGTAGCCGGTTCGGGGGAGGTGCCGGGCGATCGATGCCGTGCGGCGGACCATCGGACGGGCGTAGTGCACCGCGAAGAGCATCGGGACGAAGGTGACGGCGGCTGCGGGGAGTGCCCACTCGAGCACCGGCATCTCGACGATCAGGCCCTTCACCCGTTCGGGGGTCTGGGCAGCCGCCAGCAGGCTCACATTGCCCCCGAGGGAGACGCCTCCGAGCACCGCCTGGTCCACCTCGAGATGGTCGAGCAGGGTGATCGCGTGCCGGGCGTAGGTGTCCATCCGGTGGTGGGAGGCGCGTCGCGGCTTCGACGAGCGCCCGTGCCCGGGAAGGTCGAGGAGCACCACCCGATTGCCCCGCGCCGCGAGGTCCGAAGCCAGCCTCCGGTTCATGTCGGAGTCCAGCAGGATGCCATGCATGAAGAGGAGCACCCGTGGGCCGCTTCCGTGTACCTCGTAGTAGAGGTCGACCCCCGAGGTCTCGACCATCCCGACCTCGAAGGGCGACGAGGAGTGCGCCCGTTGGCGATGGGGGTGGCGGACCGGGTGCGGCTCACCCACCTCTACCGGCTCGTCCTGTGGTGCCGTCATCCGGGAAACCGTACGCCCCCGACCGGCGCTGCACCAGAACGGGGGGCTCGGACCCCGAGGTTGGCTGCAGGTGGGCTGGACAGGGTCCGTGCCCATGGCACAGCCTGTGCAGGCCGGACAGACTGCATGTGCAGGCTGGACAGACTGCCTGTGCAGGCCGGACAGAAGGGGAGGCCGTGTCGTTCGAGGACTCGGACATCGTCCGTAATGCCGTCCGGATCGAGGGGTTCCGGGACGACGAGTTCAACTACCAGCTGATCCGGGCCCTCGGCCTTTCCGCCTACGGCGGATCGACGGTCGGGGAGTGCCTGGCGGCGGCGACGGAGATCACAGACGGTAGTCCGCAGAGCTGGACACTCGCCTTCGAGCGGCTGGGTGCCGGCGTGGAACGACGTGGTCGGAGCGCCCTCGGCAGGGGTCACCGGGTGAGCGGTAGGGACCACTTGCTGCGGGCCTCGACCTACTTTCGGACCGCCGAGTACTACACCGAGGGATCGGGTGACCGCCCGCTCGAGCTCGGACTGCGGAGCCATGCCTGCTTCGTCGACGCGGCCGCCCTCTTCGAGCCCCCGATCGAGGTGGTGGAGATCCCCTTCGAGGTCGGTTCGATGCCCGGCTATCTCGTCCACCCCGCAGGAGCGGGTGCCTCCCGGCCCACGCTGATCGGGGTGGGTGGCTTCGACTCCAGTGCCGAGGAGCTGTACTTCCAGCTGGGCGCCCCGGGTGCGGAGCGTGGCTGGAACGTCCTGGTGTTCGACGGTCCCGGGCAGCCCGGTTGCCTGCGCCGGTGGCCGGAGATGACCTTCCGGCCCGACTACGAGGTGCCACTCGGCGCGGTGATCGACTGGGTGGCGACCCGCCCGGAGGTGGACGCCGACCGGATCGGGGTGGCCGGCCTCAGCCTCGGTTCGTACTTCGCAGCGCGCTCGGCCGCCACCGACGCCCGGGTGCGGGCGCTGGCCGTGGATCCGCCCATCGTCGACATGAGCCGCTACATGCAGGCCTGGGTCGGCACCGACACCTACGACATGGTGCGCGACATCCGCCCCGAGGACGTGATCGGGGTTCCCGAGGACCTCCTGCCCAGACAGATGCAGTGGGGGATCGACGCCATCTGCTATCGGTTCGGCGTCCCGTCGTTCCACAGGTGGCGAAAGGCCATGGAGAGCTACCGCCTCGGATCGCTCATCGGTTCGATCGGCTGCCCGGCATTGGCGCTCATCGGCGATCGGGAGGGGGCCGAGCCCCTCGCCCAGTTCGAGGCGTTCGTCGGAGGGGTCGGAGGTCCGGTGACCGCGGTGCGCTTCGGCATCGAGGACGGCACGTCGTCCCACGCCAGGGCCGACAACCTCCGGCTGTCCGCTCAAGTGCTGTTCGACTGGCTCGACGAACGACTCGGGTGAGATAATCGACTCGGATCGAGGAGTTCCGGCACGGTTCGGTCAGGTGCCGGGCCGTGCACCGGCCGATCCGGCGCTGTCCAACGCTGCGGCCAGGGCGTGCCGGCCCGAATCGGAGGCGTCCTCGCGCACGCCGGTCACCGGCGTCACGGTGGCCCAGCCGTCGGCCAGCAGCGCCGCGTCGGAGTGCTCGTCGAGCTCGGCGCGCTCGGAGAGGCGATCTTCGGGCGAACCCGATCCGCGCAGGGCGAGGGTGACCACCCCCGAGGTTCTGTCGAGCGCAGGGCCGGCCACCGGCTGGGGCGTCCGTTCGGGTCGCACCGACCGGATGAGCCCCGAGGTGGCGACCCGGCCGTGGCGCACCCCCCGGAGCGCGTGGAGGGGCACGGCCGGGGTGTTGAGGTTGACCACGGTCGCCTCGGGTAGCGACGCCAGGGTCGGGACGATCCGGGTGGCGAGGGTGACCGGCGTCTCCCAGGGGACCGGGTCGTCGCTCCAGGCGATACTCACCGCGAGGCCCCGGAGGCCGAACTGTGCCGCGGTCAACGCCGCGCCGACCGTGCCCGAGTGCATCACCGAGCGTCCGGCGTTGATGCCGTGGTTGATGCCCGAGACGATGAGATCGGGCCGGGGCCCGAACCCCTCGATGCAGGCCAGGATGACCGCCAGGGCCGGGGGTCCGTCGATCCCGTACACCGGTACGCCGTCCAGGCCGGGGAGCTCGATGCTCTCGTAGGGGATCGACTCCCGCTCGTAGACCGCTCCGACTGCAGCGCTTGCCCCGCTGTAGTCGGTCAGGGGTGCCACCACGACCAGGTCGTGGTCCCCGCCGAACGATCGGGCGAGGCCCCGGGCGAGGGCGGCGATCCCGGGCGCGAAGACACCGTCGTCGTTGCAGATGAGAATGCGCATGGCTCCGGCTCCTCGGCACTCGGGCGTGCCGTCGACGACGCGTCGGTGCCTGCCGAGGTGGCCGCTCGGTGAGCGAGGCAGGTGACATCGCCTACCATACCGGTCGCCCGCGGAGTGGTCGTTCGGTGACCGGATGAACCGTGGACCATCGAACCCCATGACCATCACCTCACCTGACGACGACCGCCGCCCGGCCGCCCGGACAGCGAGCACCGGTGCCCAGTGGCATCTCGGCCACGGTCACCAGCGCGCGGTGGTCACCGAGGTCGGGGCGACCCTCCGGACCTTTGGCGTCGACGGCCGCCCGGTGATCGACGGGTTCGGACCGGCGGAGTGGAGCCACGGCGGTCGCGGGCAGGTGCTCGCCCCGTGGCCCAACCGCCTGGGGGACGGGCGCTACCGCTTCGGGGGGCTCGAGGGTCAGGCCGCCTTGGACGAGCCCAGGCTGCACAACGCGATCCACGGCCTGGTCCGGTGGCTGCCCTGGCGGATGGTCGGCCGGGCCCAGAACCGGGTCAGCCTGGCCTGCGATCTGTTCGCTACGCCGGCATATCCGTTCCGCTTGGGGCTGACGGTCGAGTACCGCCTGGGCAGGGACGGGCTCACCGTGATCACCACCGCGGAGAACCGGGGCGAGAACGACCTCCCCTTCGGCATCGGCTTCCACCCGTATCTGACCGTCGGCACCCCGGCGGTCGACCGGGTCAAGCTGACCTTGCGCGCCGGTGAGCGCCTGGTCGCCGACGAACGGGGGCTGCCGACCGGGTCCGTGCCGGTCGACGGCACCGAGTACGACTTCAACGGCGGCCGGATCATCGACGTGACCAGGCTCGATACGGCCTACACCGCCCTCGGGCGGGACGACGACGGCCGGGCCTGGGCCGAGCTCGAGCACCCCGACGACGACACCGCCACCTCGCTGTGGGCCGACGAGCACTTCCGCTACCTCATGGTCTTCACCGGCGACACCCTCGACCAACGGAGCCGCCGCCGAGCCCTCGCCGTCGAGCCGATGAGCTGCCCGCCCGACGCCCTGCGATCCGGAACCGATCTGGTTGCCCTCCGGCCGGGTGCCACATGGGAGGCGAGCTGGGGCATCGTGCCCGGCCGTCCTGGTTGACGGCGCGGTAGGCCCGTGCCGTGCCGTGCCGCACCGTGCCAGCCAGGGGGCTGACCAGGTGCTCTGGTAGGGTGCGAGGGGTGTCGAACGCCATCGAAGTGCGGAGCGTCTCCAAACGGTTCCGCCTCTACCAGGACCAATACTCGTCGCTGAAGGAGCGGATCCTCCACGGGGGCAAGGTCCCCTTCGACGAGTTCTGGGCCCTGAAGGATGTCTCGTTCGAGGTCGAGGAGGGGACGACCTTCGGCCTGCTCGGGCACAACGGCTCGGGGAAGTCCACCCTGCTCAAGGCCATCGCCGGGATCATCCACCCCACCTCGGGCGAGATCGTCACCCGGGGGAGGGTCACCGCACTGTTGGAGCTGGGTGCCGGGTTCCAACCCGACCTGTCGGGCCGGGACAACATCTACCTGAACGCTTCGCTGGTGGGCCTGTCGAAGAGCTATGTCGACCGGTGCTTCGACGACATCGTCGACTTCGCCGAGCTGGCGCCCTTCATCGACAACCAGGTCAAGTACTACTCGTCGGGGATGTACGTGCGGCTGGGGTTCGCGGTGGCCGTGTACATGGACCCCGACATCCTCATCGTCGACGAGGTCCTGGCCGTCGGCGACGAGCTGTTCCAGCGCAAGTGCATCGAGCGGGTCAAGCAGTTCCAGGCCGAAGGGCGCACCATCGTGGTGGTCACCCATGCCGCCGATCAGGTGCGCCAGATCTGCAGCCAGGCGGCTGTGCTCGACCACGGCAACCTGGTCGGCCTGGGGAGCCCGTCGGAGGCGATCCGCTCCTTTCGCGAGCACCTGCTGGCCCGTAAGGCGTTCGTCGACGCCCAACAGCTCGACCAGTTCGTCGCCCTCGACGACGACGGCCTGGACTCCCCCGGACCAGCCCCGGGAAGTGGCGATGGCAACTCCTCCGACGTCAAACTGCACGGACGCCGCGACCAGGGCCTCACCATCACCTCGGTACGCTTCGAGAGCCCCGAGGATCCCGAGCGCACGACCGCCATGACCGGCCAGCCGTTCACCATCCGGGTCGGCTACCACGCGGAGCGCCGCTTCGACGACGTGCTACCCGGCTATACCGTCTACGACCACGAGGGCCGGTTCCTCTTCGGGGCCAACACCAAGCTCTTCCCGGCCCCCTCATCCGTCGGGCCCGGGGACGGGGAGTTCGTGTTCGAGCTGGAGAGCGTGCCCCTGCTCGACGGCGACTACCCGGTCACCATCGGGCTCCTCACCCAGGACGAGGGCACCGTGTACGACTGGCGCGAGCAGGAGTACCTGCTGAGCGTCATGAGCCCCGGGCAGTACACCGGGCTGCTGCTCGTACCGACGAAGATTGGCATCCGGCAGTCGTCCGACGACCCCTTGCTCATCGCCCGCACCGGCACCTGACCGGACCAGGCAGCACGTGAGTGACGCTCCCGAGGCCAGAACCGGATCGGCGTCACCCGGTGGGTGACGCCGTCGGAGGAGTCGGTCCGGGGATCGTTATCGAGGAGGTGCCGGCCGGGGGGTGCCACAGAAGGGCCCAGATGCCCTCGACGTCGACCAGCGTGCGGGCGTGGAGGTGGTCACGGACGTAGGCGATGGCGGCCATATCGTCGGCTGCGTTGGTATTGGGGATGGTGTTCTCGTTTGCCGGATCGAACACGAACACAACTGAGTGGCTCCGCACCGGGTAGTCGCCGTTTGGACTGAACCAGTAGACGGAAGGACGCGCCGCGAATCGGCCCATCACGCCGATGGTCATGATGACCTCTGCACCCGATGGCGTGCGGGCGAGCGCTTTCCGCAGCTGGGCCGCCGGCCCTGGGCCGACTTGGGAGACCGCATAGCGGACATTGCCCGGCGACGTGGTGACCCCGTAGGCGAGCGCCTGGACGGTGACCGCGATCGCGATCGCCATCGCGGGGACCCAGCCGAAGCGGAAGCGTTGGGCCAGCCAAACCAGGACCGTCACCGTGCCCAGCAGCACGAAGGGGAATACCACGAAGTTCTGGAACGCCTGGAAGATGAATTCGTACTTCGAATTCAGGGCGTTGGTGGTGAGCACCACGAAGGGGACACCGAAGCCCCACGCACTGGCCAGACCGACGACCCCGACCGGCTTGATCAGCGTGTAGACGTAGTGGAGCCGGGAGTGGAGCTGGTCGATGACCCGGCTCGGGTGGGTGAGGACACCGGTGGCGATCACCAACACCCCGGTGGTGCCGGGCAGGCTCGATCGTCCGGCGAGGTAGGCGTAGCTGTCGATACCCGAGCCGGCGTTGGCCCCGATGGCGGAGATGAGGGCCAACCACCCCACGCCTGCGAGCATGAGCAGGCCACCGGACCGCCGGGTGTCCCGCCCGGCGAGCACGGCGGAAAGCCCGAGCCCGACGAGGGTGATGGCGGCGAACGAGCCGAACAGCAGGGTAATCCCGACCCACAGCCCGGCCCGGCGATGCCGTCCACGCCACAGGTCCCGGCCGGCCAGCACCACGAAGACGGTGGAGATCGGCTCCATGTGCACGTCGTAGAGGAGGGTCTGGTAGACGCCGGGGTTGGCGATCAACGCGGCCAGCACGACTACCGCGACCGCGGCGGCCGGCCGCCAGCCCACCTTGCGCCGCTCCAACCACTCCACGGTCCACAGGTAGGCAACCCATCCCGTGGCTGCAACTCCAAGGTCCTGGATCCACAGCAGCACCACCGGCTGGGGGTAGACGACGTGGATGAGGGCGAGCGGCCAGACGATCAGTTCGAAGTCGCTCTTCCAGAACGGATAGCCCGCGTAGATCGTGGAGTAGGGATCGAGGTGCCCCCGTCCGATCAGGGTCCAGGCCTGGTTGTAGGCGGCGAAGTCTGCGGAAAGCCAGTTGCGGTGGTAGAGCAGGGTGGAGAAGGCCACCAGGCCGACCAACCACAGCCCGAGCACCACCGCTCCCACCACCAAGAGAAGACGTCTTCTCCGCGGCGGCCACACCGTGCCGTCGGGGTGGCCCGCGCCCGCCACTTGGGTGGCGGGCGCACCCGGTGCGTATGTCGTGCCAGTGGGGGTCATCGACTCATCGGCAGGATCGACTCATCGAAAGCACGGTACCGGAGCCTGTGGCCCGCCCGGGTGATGAGGCATCTCCGGTCCAAAGTCGGACCGGTGGGCCTGGAGTTGGCGGGCTCCTCAGAGCTCGTCGGCGAAGCTGCCCTCCCGGCGGCCGAACACGTGCATCGCCCCGAAGAGCAGCAACAGGCTCACTCCGATGACGATGAGCAACTGGGACAGGTACCACCAGATGCCGGCCTGGTTGGGCAGGATGGACACCGGCTTTCCGCCGGCGCCGATGGGCGAGGTGGCCCCGTACAGGGCCCGCTGGAAGGTGAGGACGACCGGGGTCATCGGGTTCAGCCGGTAGAAGAAGAACAGCACGTGGTACACGGTCTGGTGCGACTTCTGCACCGCGCCTGCGATCCGCTCGTACTGGTACACGATGGGCGTGGCCCAGAACCAGACCTGCAAGGCCACAGCCAGGAGGTGCTGCATGTCGCGCAGGCGCACGTTGACCGCCGCCAGGAAGAGGCCCAATGCCGCGGCCAAAAGGGCGATGGCCAGAAGAGCCGGGATCAGCAGTGGCAGGTAGGCGACCGCGGGCCCGTTCCAGAACCCGATCATGAACCCGATCAGCACCAGGGACTGGAATCCGAACTGCACCGCGTTGGACCCCAGCTGGGCGAGGACGGGGATCTCGCGGGGAAACGCGACCTTCTTGACGATGCCGGCATTGCCCACGATGGAGCCGCAGGCGCCGGACACCGACGCCATGAAGAAGTTCCATGCCAGGGAGCCGGCCATCAGAAAGATTGCGAAGCGGGGGATGCCCGCCTTCAGCACGATCTGGAAGACGAAGAAGTACACCAGCATGCCGACCAGGGGATTCAGCATCGACCAGAGAAAGCCGAGGACGCTGTCTTTGTACTGGACCTTCAGCTCCTTGCGGGTCATGGCCACGAGGAGCTCGCGGTAGCGCCAGATGGCGACGACCCGTTGGAGGATGTTGCTCTTGGGGGAGACCACGGTGAGCGGTTTGTCCCCCAACCGCGGACGCGGCGCGGCCGGCATGCCGGGCCCCACTCCGTCCTCGGTGAGCGTCACCGGCTCACTCCTTTCCGCTGTTGCTCGTCGACCGGTGTCCACCGACATGAGCGTCAGGTGCCGGAGCACGGGGTCGCAGATCCGGTTCCACCGACCGGGTGCCGACCCCGTGCCGGATGACCACGGGACCACCAGGCTATCGGAGCGACTCGGTACACTCGGGGCATCATGCCAGCCAACTCACCGCAGTCCCCATTGGTCGAGGTCGACGCGGCGGTGATCTCTCCTGACGAGCTGGCCGGACGGATCGCCGCTCTGCTCGACTCGGTGGCCCCGCTCGCCACACGGCCCTCGGAAGGTGCGCCGCGTGGGCAGCTCGCCGCACCCGCTTCGACGGCCGATCTGCGGCTCGTCGAAGGGGGGATAAACCCGCCCGAGGTGCTTCGACTGCCCGGTGCTCGCGGGCATGCCGCATGGGCGGTCAAGCGGGTTGTCCGCAAGTTGACCAGTTGGTACGTGGAGCCGCGCTGGATTCTCCAACGCACCTGGGATGCGCGGGCGGGGGACGAGCTCGAGCTGCTGGCCCGGCAGAACCTCACCTTGCGCCTGCAGGTGCTGTCGTTCTTCGAGCAGGTGAGTGAGCTGCACGACCTGGTCGAGCGCTCGCTGCCCTCAGGCGAGGCGTTCCGTCACGAGGTCGAGGCGTCGATCGACGAGGCCCGGCGGGGGGTCGCCGCTCGGGCCGACGTCGAGGCCCTCCGCCGTGAGGTCGACGTCCTGTTGCGCCGTCTGGGAGCGGCGGCCGCAGGGGGTGCCGAGGTCGACTACGCCGCCTTCGAGGATCGCTTCCGGGGATCGTCGGACCAGATCGCTGAAGGCCAGCGCCACTACCTGGGGAACCTTCCCCCAGCCGAGGACCCCGGTCGAGTGATCGACATCGGGTGCGGGCGCGGGGAGCTGCTCGAACTACTCGGCGCGGCCGGGTACGAGGCGCTCGGTGTCGACCCGGACCCGTCCATGGTGGAGGTGTGTCAGGCCAAGGGACTCGAGGTCGTGGAGGACGACGGTCTGCGCTTCCTCGAGCGCACCAAGACCGGCTCGCTGAAGGCGGTCTTTGCCATCCAGGTGGTCGAACACCTGCTCACCTCGGAGCTCGAGCGGCTGGTCCGTTTGTCATTCGACACCCTCGCTCCGGGTGGGAAGTTGATCATGGAGACCATCAACCCGCGCAGCCTCCACGCCCTGGGCAACCACTTCTACGCCGACACCTCTCATGTCCGCCCCGTCCACCCCGAAACCCTGCGCTTCATCTGCGAGCAGGTGGGCTTCGGAGCGGCCGATCTCGTCGAGCTGTCTCCCCATCCACTCACCGGGGCGATGGGCGGACTGCCTGACGATCCCACGGGCACCGCCGTCCGGAGTCTCGTCGAGACGGTGTTCGGGCATCAGGACTACGCCGTGCTCGCCACCAAGTGACCCACTTCGAAGCCGTCCACCAGTTCCATTCGGGCACCGCGCCCTTCGATGCGGTCACCCAGCACATGCTGGCCCAGCAACGCCTGCTGCGGTCGATGGGGTGGTCCTCGGAGGTCTACGCGGAGCACATTGGCGACACCCTCGGCGGCACCATCCGGCCCATCGGCGAGTACCGGGGGAGCAACCGCGAGCTCCTCATCGTCCACCACTCGATGGGTCATGACGCCTTCGACCAGGTCGTTCACCTCCCCAACGTCATCGTCACCCAGTACCACAACGTGACTCCCGAGGCCTACTTCGAGGACGAAGGGATCAGGCGCTGGGCCCGCATCGGACGCGAGCAGCTCCGGTTGCTGGCTCAGAGGTCGCGCCTCGGGGTCGCAGTGTCGAACTACAACCGGAAGGAGATGATGCGTGCCGGATTCCGTCGGGTGGCTGTACTGCCTCCTCGCACCGACTTCTCGTCGGTGAAGCCGGTGAGCCACCGGCCGGCACGGTCGGATGACTGGTTGTTCGTCGGCCGGATCGTCGCCAACAAGGGCCAGGTCGACCTGGTGCGCGCCTTCGCCGCTTACGCCCATGCCTTCGACAGCGATGCCCGCTTACTGCTGGTCGGAGACCTGTCGCACGCCGGCTACGTGGGAACGGTGCGGGACGAGGCCACCCGGCTCGGCGTGACCGGCCGGGTGCACCTGATGGGCAAGGTGTCCGAGGAGAAGCTCCGGACCGCCTTCGCCGGGGCCGGTGCGTTCGTCTCCCTCAGCGAGCACGAGGGATTCGGCGTTCCCCTCCTCGAGGCGATGGCTGCCGGGGTGCCGGTGGTGGCCCTGGCCGCGGCCGCCGTGCCCGAGACCATGGGTGGCGCCGGCCTGTTGCTCCGTACCAAGGAACCCGACGTGGTGGCGGCAACCGTCCAGGCGCTCCGGTCCGACGCCGAGCTGCAAAAGCGGGTGGTGGAGCGCCAACACCGCCGGGTGCTCCAGGTGGAGTCCCTCGACGTCCGTGCGACCATGGGGCGGGTGGTCGCCATGGCCGACGGCGCCGAACACCCGCTCGAGTTGCAGGTGCAGGGACCCTTCGAGACCAGCTACAGCCTGGCCCTGATGAACCGGAAGCTCGCGCTCGCCCTCGACCGGACCGATGGGCAAAGCGTCTCGATCTACGCCACCGAAGGTCCCGGCGACTACGACCCGGCGCCGGACGACCTGGCAAGGGAGCCCGACGCTGCCGAGCTCTACCGGCGCTCGAGATCGGTCCCCTATCCCGATGTGGTCATCCGGCAGTTGTGGCCGCCCCGGCTCATCGACTCGCCCGGGGGCATCACCTGTGCCTACTTCGGGTGGGAGGAGAGCCTCGTCCCACAGCACCTTGTCGCCACGTTCAACCAGCACGCCGACGGCATCGGCGCAATGTCCACCTTCGTGGCCGACGCCCTCCGCGATTCGGGGGTCGACGTACCCATCTGTGTGGTGGGGAACGGCGTCGAGCGACCCGACCCGACGGCCACGGTCGCCGCCCCAGAG
>DAHUZT010000041.1 GCA_027315005.1 Acidimicrobiaceae bacterium
CCCCGGCAGAGCCGGGGCTCACTTCATGGTGGCTGGCGAACCCCTCTGGCGGCAAGCGTCAAGGGTCCACTGCGTCGGCCTCCGGCCGCCCTTGACGCCCGCCTCCTACGTCAGACCACCCACGGAAACCCGAGGAGTCCCACAAATCGCGAGCATCGCGCGATGACGTTCGCGCTGGTCGCGCGCGATTTTCAAAACTTTTCAGCGAGACGGTCACTTCACGACGTGCAGAAGTTGCCTACCGCACCTGAACAGTTACGGGGACTTTGAAGTAGGCATCCACCCCGTCGGGAGCCCGGTGGCTCACGTACTGGAAGCTCGACCGGAGCTGACATCCCGCAGTGAGCACGGCGATCGCCAAAACCGCCGCACCGAGGAGCGCCACGCGTTGACGAGCGGACCTCGGCGCCGCTCCATACCCCTCGTCCACACCGATCGACATGAGCGCCCTACCGCTGGGTTGAAGGATGGTCAGCGTAGGCCAAATGTCCAGCTGCAGACATCACCGGGCTCCTCGAAAAGGCCCGCTCAACGGGGCGACCCGAAAGCTTCGTCACTTCGTAACCGGGCATCGGAGACCGGTCGGTTGAAAACCGTTACGCGCCGGCGAGCGGCGTCGTTACCGACGCCTGGGGCCGAGGCCGAGGGAGTTGAGGAGCCCCCCGAGCCCACGGTTGGCGCGCCGGTACATGGCCCGACGGACCTGGCGCCGGGCGAGGGCCGCCGGCCCATCGGCGGCAGCCTCGACGTTTCCCAGGTCCCTGGCCGCCCGGTAGAGCTGGGACCTGAGCGACTTTCGACGCGCCATCGGTCCTCCTTCGCCGCTTGCGGGGCTCAGTCTGCCCGATCGTGACCTCGGTTGCCCGGATTGCCCGTCGCTCCGGACCGACCGGCGCTCCGGAGCCACTCGGGATGCGCGGCGAGCTCGTGGCCGAACAGGCCCGGCAGCCCGCCCGTGTGGACGAACACCGTCGGTTCGCCCGGGCCGACGTCACCGTCGGCGACCGCGGCCCGGAGCCCGCTCAGGGCCTTGGCCGTGTAGACGGGATCGAGCAAAACCCCCTCGAGCTCGGCCGCATCGCTCATCGCCATGGACGCGTCGGCCGTGAGCACGCCGTAGCCCGCCCCGACCTGGTCGGCCCGGATCCGGAGGACAGCGCGGCCCCGCGGCGCCCCGAGACCGTCGAGCAGGGTCACCACCCGCCCGGCGGGGTCCTCGGTGGCCCCGACGTCGATCCCGAGGACGCGTTCGGGCCCCAGGGCCGCGACCAAACCGGCCATGGTGCCCCCGGTCCCGAGCGCCACCACCACGTGTCGCAGCCCCGGGATCTGGCCTTCCAGCTCCCGTCCGCAGTCGACGTAGCCGCGAGCCCCCGATGGGTTCGAGCCTCCGAGGGGGATGACCGCGGTCGGCGAGCCCCGGGCCTCCAGCTCGGCCGCCACCTGTTCGACCCTGCGATCGAGTTCGGCGTCACCCACTGGGCCGGCCCAGACGATCCGAGCACCGAGCAGGGCGTCGAGGAGGAGGTTGCCCTGTTTCGTCGGCTCGTCCTCTCCGCCCAGGACGAGGACGCACCCGAGGCCCAGTCGTCGGGCCGCCGCGGCGGTGATCCTGGCATGGTTGCTCTGGGTCCGTCCGCTCGTCACCAGGACTTCGGCGCCTTGCCCGAGGGCGTCGGCGCACAGGTACTCCAGCTTGCGCACCTTGTTCCCACCGGCTCCGAGGCCGCTGAGGTCGTCACGCTTGAGCCAGAAGATCTCCGGGTTGAGCCCGAGCGCTCGAGCCAGCCGGGGAGCGCGCTCGATGGGCGTCGGCCAGCTGCCGAGCGACACCCTCGTGGTCACCTCCTCGTGACCGGCCATGACCCATGATGCCTCGGCGGCCACCACTTCTTCGGCGTGGCCCCTCCCGGCGACGCCGGTCGTCTCGCCGGTTCCGGCTCCCCGCCCCGGGCCAAGTAGGTTGCCACCGTGCAGCTCCTCTTGATCCGCCACGGTGAGACCCAACGGGTCGAGGTCGAGACCGGGGTGGCCGACCCTCCGCTCACCGATGTGGGCCGGGAACAGGCACGACGGCTAGCCGAGTGGTTGACCGCCCACGAACGGGTCGATGCGGTCTTCGTGAGCCCGCTCTTGCGCGCCAGGCAGACCGCGGCTCCGCTGGCCGAGCGTCTGGGGGGCGATCCCAAGGTCATCTCGGAACTGGCCGAGTTCGACGCCGATTCCACCAGTTACATCCCGGTGGAGGAGATGCGTTCGACCCAGCACCCGCGACTGCGGGCCATGGTCGAGGGTCGCTGGGACGAGCTCGGGTCATCGGTGGCGCCGGAGATCTTCCAGGACACCATCGTGCGAACGCTCGACGGACTTGCCGATTCCCACCCCGGCCAGCGGCTGGCGATCGTCTGTCACGGCGCGGTCATCAACGCCTACCTCGGCGACATCATCGGCACCCCTCGGCTCCTCTGGTTCGAGCCCCGGTACACCTCGTTGCACCGTGTGCTGGTCTCGCGCAGCGGAGTCCGGTCGGTGGAGTCGTTGAACGAGCTCCCCCACCTTGATCCGAAGGAGTCCGGTCGCCCCCGATAGCCGGCACGGGTTCGCTGTGTTGAACGCCCTCGCCCGGTGGACCCATCGGTGGCGGCGACAGCACCGAGAGCCTTGCCGCTCAACCTCCTGACCAGGGGTTTCAGCGCGAGCACGGTGATCGGGCCCGCCCTCGGGGCGTCCCAGGAGCGTCTCGTCACGCCCGAGGTGACCTGGGACAAGATGAGGACGGGCGCGTGAGACAACGGCGGGGTGGTTCAGACCATCGCGAGAGTCGCATCAGGGGAGCCGGTCCCTCCGGCGAGCCCGGTGCGCCGGGACGTCGTCTTCCTCGCCTGGGGCTCGATCGCCGGCCGCGCGAAGGAGATGGCCGAGGTCCTCGGTGGCGAGGCGCGCTGCTTCTTCGCGATCGGGACCCGACATCGGCCGGCGGTGCCGGTCCGTTATCTCCTTGCGGCGGTCGCCACCGGCAGCTACCTGCTGCGCCGACGTCCCAAGCTCGTGATCTTCACGAATCCGCCAGTGCCTGGTGCCCTGTTCACCTACATGTGGTCGCGGATCATCGGGGCTACGTTCGCCCTGGACAGCCACCCCGGTGGGTTTGGTGCCCAGGGGGACAAGGTGGCGGCCCGGCTCCAACGCTGGCACCGGTTCTTGGTTCGGCGAGCGGCGTTCGTCATGGTCACCGACGATGCGTGGTCCGAGCGGGTCCGCTCCTGGGGAGGCACCCCGGTGGTCGTCCACGAGGCGCCGGGAGGCTGGGACCTTGCGGCTCCGGCGCGCCACGGCCGACTCCGAGTGCTCGTGGTGGGGACGTTCAGCCCCGACGAGCCGGTCGCGGACCTGCTGGAGGCGGCCGGCCGGTTCCCTCAGTGCGACTTCGTGCTGACCGGTGAGCCCTCTCGCCTGTCACCGGCCCTTCGACACGACCTCCCCGAGCACGTCCGTCTCGCCGGCTTCATGGATGCCGAACGGTATCGACAGGAGATGTCGACCGCTGACGCTGTCGTGACCCTGACCACCGAGCCGACTTCCGTCATGCGTGCGGCCTACGAAGCCGTCTATGCCCGTCGGCCCCTGCTCCTCAGCGACTGGCCCATCGGACGGGAATTCTTCCGACACGCGATCCACGCCAGGAACGACGCCGACTCGCTCGCCGAAGCACTCGCTTGCCTCGTCACCGATTTCCGCCGCTACCTGGGACGGGTCGAACGGGCCCGCGCCGAGCAACTCGACCGGTGGCGGTTCCAACGCCGGGTCCTGGTCGGCCTGGTCAAGGCCGCGCTCCCGTCCGAACGGGACGACCGGGTGGACCTGATGGGCGTCGCCCTCAACAACGTGACCGAAAAGGAGGCCATCACCAAGGTGCTGAGCTCGCTCGACCACGGTGACGGCGGGAGGATCTCCAACCTCAACGTGGACATCCTCCGTCAGGCCCGCTTGGATCCCGAACTCCGACGCCTCATCGGAGATGCCGAGCTCGTCCTCGCCGACGGCATGCCGATCCTCTGGGCGTCACGGATCCAAGGGACACCACTACTCGAGCGGGTCCCGGCCTCGGAGATGATCTGGTCGCTCTGCCATCAAGCGGCGTGCCACGGTGTGGGCGTCGTGCTGCTCGGTGGGTCTCCGGGCAGTGCCGAGCAGGCCGCGCATGTTCTGGCCGATCGGTATCACGAGCTGACGATCGAGTCCTATTGCCCGCCGATCGGCTTCGAGCACAGCGATACCGAGATGGCCAAGATCCACCGGGCGATCGAGCAGGCAGGCCCAGGCGTGGTCTTTTGCGGATTCGGTGCGCCGAAGCAGGAGCGGCTCATGGCCCACTTGGGCGAGCGCTACCCCGCGGTCTGGTTCGTCGCCTGTGGCGGGACGTTCAGCATGGTGACCGGCGAATTGGCCAAGGCTCCGAGGTGGATGCGGGAACGGTCCCTCGAGTGGGTGCACCGCCTTCGGCTGGAGCCCCGCCGTCTCTTTCGTCGCTACATCGTCCACGACCTTCCCTTCGCGGCACACATGTTCGCCTCCTGCTCGCTGTCACGCATGATGCACCGGAGGATTCGGCCATGACCGTGACGCCAACTGCAGATCGATCTCAGGTCAGCGTCAGACACCGAGGGCACCTCGTTGAGTCTCACGAGGAGGCATCGGCGGATGGGAGGGGGATGACACCGGGGCGGCGACCCTCCGACTCCTCGTCGCGTCCTCACGCCCGAGAGCACGGGCGGCGGATGCGGGACGCGCTGACCGGAGGGAACAATCCCCTTTCGATCTCGACACGGCTTCGCCGACATCGCTTCGAGGCCCTGCTGCGCGCCTTCCGGGACCTCGCGGACATGTCCGTCGTCGATCTCGGCGGCCGACCGTCCATGTGGCAACAACTGCCAGTCCGGCCCCGCCGCGTGGTGTGCGTCAATGTGGAGGACCATGAGAGCCCGGGAGACTGGCTCATCACCCTGAAGGGTGACGCCTGTGACTTCCAGGCGATCAAGCGTCTCGGATCCTTCGACCTGGCATTCTCCAATTCAACGATCGAACACGTCGGGGGCCACGCGCGCCGGGTCGAGTTCGCCAACGCGATCAGATCGCTCGCGCCGAGGTACTGGGTTCAGACGCCGAACCGATACTTCCCGATTGAGCCCCACGCGGTGTTCCCCGCGTTCCAGTTCCTTCCGACCCGGCTCAGGGTTTCCGTTGCCCGACGGTGGCCACTCAGCCCCCTCGGCAACGACGGCGACCTGATCGACGAGATTCTGAGCATCGAGCTGCTCTCGGCAACCGATCTGCGCTTCTACTTCCCAGAGGCCAAGATCTGGCGGGAACGGGTCGTCGGGCTGACCAAGTCGCTCTCCGCCTATCACGACGCCACCACCCGCTGACCCCAGGACCTTCGGCCCTGGTCACAGGCAAGCCCTCGGGCCAGTCTTGGACTATGGGCGCAGCGATCTCTGGGGGCTTGATCCCTGTCTCCCAGCTGATCGAGGACGCGGTGGTGTGGGTCTCCCCGCATGCCAGCCTCGAGGGTGTGGCCGATCTGCTCGGTGCCGGCGAGATCGGTGCGCTAGTAGTCGGGGACGGGACGCTCGTCGAGGGAATCGTGACCGAGCGTGACATCGTGCACGCCGTTGCCCAACGCAAGGACCTGCGCGAGACGACTGCGGCCGACGTTGCCAACTCCAAACTGCTCTGGTGTGACCCGTCCTCAACGGTCTCGGAAGTCGCGCAGGAGATGCTTGAACACTACGTCCGACATGTCCTGGTCCAACAGGACGGAGGCCTCGGCGGCATCGTCTCGGCCCGGGATCTTCTCGGCGCCTACACCGCCTCAGCCGAGCTGGAGGAGGAACTCGGGACGTAGCCGTCCTTCGAGCGGCGCGCGTTGGCCGTCCGAGACGACCTAAGGTGCCTCCGTGTTCAGCGAACGCATCCTCATGGGACCCGGGCCGTCGAATCCGTATCCCGAGGTGATGGCGGCATTGGTGCGGCCGGTGCTCGGCCATCTTGACCCCGAGTTCCTCGACCTCCTCGATGAGACGTGTGATCGCCTGCGGAGCGTCTTCCAGACGGAGAACCCCTTGACCCTGCCGCTCAGCGGGACCGGGTCCGCTGGCATGGAAGCGTCCCTCGTCAACGTGGTCTCGCCGGGCGACGTGGTCACCGTCGGGGTGAACGGGCTCTTCGGCGAACGGCTCTGCGAGGTCGCCTCGCGGCTGCAGGCCGAGGTCGTGCGGGTCGAGGCTCCGTGGGGCCAGCCGCTGGATCCCGAGTCGCTCCTTTCCGCCCACCCCGATCCCAAGGTCCTCGCCGTGGTCCACGCCGAGACCTCGACCGGCGTGCGCAACGATGTTTCGACCCTGGCCGCCGGCAAGGGCGACGCCCTTTTGGTCGTCGACACGGTGACCTCCCTAGGAGGGATCCCGGTCGAGGTCGACGGCTGGGGCATCGACATCTCCTACAGCGGAACCCAGAAGTGCCTGGGTGTCCCGCCGGGCCTGTCCCCGGTCACCGTCTCGCCCGGTGCCCGCGAACGGCTCCTGGAGCGCCCCACGTCGTGGTACCTCGATCTCGGCCTCATCTCCCGCTATGTGGGCGCAGGTGTCGGTCGCACGTACCATCACACGGCGCCGATCTCGATGATCTACGCCCTCCATGCCGGCCTGGGCGTGCTTCTCGAAGAGGGGCTTGCGGCCTCCTGGGCCCGACACGAGTCCTGCGGGCAGCTCCTCCAGCACGGGCTTGAGAAGCTCGGGATGGATCTGGTCGCACCCGCATCCCACCGCCTTCCCGAGCTCACGACGGTCTGGGTGCCCGACGAGCTCCCGAGCGGCCTCGGTGAGGCCGACGTTCGGCGCCTCCTGCTGGGCGAGTACGGGATCGAGATCGGCTCCGGTGTCGGTCCCATGGCCGGAAAGGTGTGGCGCATCGGATGCATGGGGCACACCGCCCGTCGGCGGAATGTCGAGCTTCTCCTCGAAGCCCTCGGAACTATCCTCGACCGCTAGCGGCGCCGCGCCGGCGCGTCGAGCGCTGTTCGGACAGGACGACCCACAGATCGCCCCCGTCGCGCCTCGTCGTCGTTCACCGTCGGGTCGGGGGCCAAGAACCGCCACCGGGTGACCATCGGCCCTTGCGTCGTCACCACCAGGTGCCCAACCATGGGCCCGGCGGGAGGAGTTTCGATGACCGACCTGCCCGAGCTTGACCGGACGTTCGAGGCCGTCGTCTTGGATTGGGATGCCACCCGTGGTGTCGTCTCAAAGGCAGAGCTCGCCCGCCTCCGAGGACGCCTCGAGGAGCTCTGCACCGCCGGCGTCCCGGTCTTCGTTCTGGCCGACGGCCGGCTCCCCGACGTCCAACGCGAGGTCGGGTTTCGCCCGCCGGGACCGGGCCGGCTGTTCTTGTGCTGCGAGCAAGGCTCACAGGACTTCGAGGTGACGGGGGACCACGCCGTCGCTGTCCGGGGCCGGGAGCCGAGCGCCGACGAATCGTCGGCCCTCGACCGAGCCGCCCGGCGGGTCGCCGACGCGCTGGAGAACCTGGGCTTCGACGCGACGGTCGAAGAGACCGGCCGCACCCGCCGCCGGGTGGTCGCGGCGCCGGGGCGACGGGATGACCCCTCCGGCCGGTCGGTCGAGGGGTCCGGGATGGGTCCAACACTCGCCCTCCGTCCAACCCTTGGAGAGACCAGGCTCGCATCTCTCGCGCGCCTCCAGGCCGAGCTGGCAGGTCTGGCCGATCCGCAGGTGACCGTCGGGGTCGGCGACATCGAGTTCGCGCTGACAAGCAAGTCGGACGCCGCCCAGTTCGCCGCCGACTGGCTCACCAAGCGAGGGATCACCGGGGAACTGATCCTGGTCGTGGGCCGGGAGTCGGCCTGGCCGCCACTCGCCCGAGCGATCGTCCTGCCTCCCGGTGGTCGCGCCAGGCCATCAAAGGCCGGCTTACGGGCGGGCCCGGTGGGGCTCTCCGCGACCCTCGGGGCACAACTCGACCGACGGGCCAAGCGGCTGGTCCCCCAGGTGGACCCCGACCCCGCCTGGGTCTTCGCGCTCTGTGAGGACGGCCCACGCCAGCGTTCGGCAGAAGCGCTCGGGTCCCTTTCCAACGGCCAGGTGGGTGTGCGGGGATCGAGGGAGGAGGGTGGTCCCAGCGCCGCTCCCCTGTTCCTTGCCGCCGGCGTCTACGACCATGACGAGCACCTCCTCGCCGGTCCAATCTGGACCGAGGTGGACCTCGTTCCCACCCCCGGCCCGGGCACCGGTCACCGCCTGCTCGATCTCCGTACCGGCGTCCTGGCCCGTGTGGACGAACAGATCGGTCTGCGATCGCTCCGATTCGTCTCGATCGCCTCGCCGCAGCTCATGGCGTTCCGGCTCGAGGTCCCGTCGTCGATGCTCCAGCCGGGAAACCCAGTCCGCTCACCGAGCCAAGCCATCGACTTCACGCGTCGGTTCAGCGGGGAGGCATGCATCGGGGTCTCACGGGATTCCGCCCGCAACATCGCCGTGGCGGCACGAGACCAGGTGGGCGTGGTTGCCGGGCGCAGTTCGTTGGAGCGACTGGCCGCATGGGACACCAGTACGGCCGGCAAGACCAGCCAACTCGAATCCAAGCGGTTGCTCCGCGAGGGCGAGGCTGCCGGTTTCGAAGCGCTCCTGGCCGAGCACCGGCGGGCCTGGGCCGACCGGTGGGCGGACGCCGAGGTCAGCATCGAAGGTCTCGGCGCGGCCGCCGACCAGTTGCAGGTCCGCCTCGCCGTCTTCCACCTCCTCTCCGCCATCGGAGAGACCACCGAAGCGGCCGTCGGAGCCCGAGGGATGACCGGTGCGGCGTATGCCGGACACGTGTTCTGGGATGCCGACATCTTCGTCCTGCCGGCGCTCACCGCACTTCGACCCGCGGCGGCCCGAGCGATGCTCGAATACCGCATTCGTCGTCTCCCAGCGGCGCGTGCCACCGCGGAGGCTTGCGGGCGTTTGGGTGCACGCTTCCCCTGGGAGTCCGCAGGCGACGGTTACGACGTGACGCCGAGATTGGTCGACGACGGACACGGGCATCGGGTGCCCATCGCCACCGGTCCGCACGAGGAGCACATCGTCGCCGACGTCGCCTGGGCGGCGACGCACTACGCGACCTGGAGCTCAGATCGAATGTTCGTCGCTCGAGCCGGTCGCGCCTTGATCGTCGAGACCGCTCGGTACTGGGCCAGCAGGGTGCAGGCCGACGCGGGCGGTCGCTACCACATTCTCGAGGTGATGGGCCCAGACGAGTACCACGAAGTCGTCGACGACAACGCCTACACCAACGTGATGGCTCGATGGAATCTTCGCGAGGGGGCGCGTCTGCTGCGATCGGAACGTCCAGACGACCGCGAGGCGACCCACTGGGTGGACCTTGCCGATCGCTTGGTCGACGGTTGGGATTCCGACCGCGGGATCTATGAACAGTTCACGGGGTTCTTCGATCTGGAACCCCTGTTCGTCGCCGACATCGCCCCGCCCCCGGTCGCGATCGACATGCTCCTCGGCGCCGACCGTGTCGCGCGTTCGCAGATCGTCAAGCAGGCCGATGTGCTGATGCTGCACCATCTGGTCCCAGAAGAGGTGGCCGAGGGTTCGCTTCGCCCCTGCCTGGACTTCTACGAGCCCCGGACCGCTCACGGAAGCTCCCTCTCGCCGGCGATTTCTGCCTCACTGCTCGCACGGGCCGGACGCCCCAACGAGGCCCTCGAGCGCTTCCGTGTGGCGACTCGCATCGATGCCGACGATCTGACCGGTACGACCGCTGGCGGGCTGCACCTCGCGACCATGGGCGGGGTGTGGCAGGCGCTCGCCTTTGGGTTCCTCGGGCTCCGAGCCGAGTCCGAAGCCCTCCGTGTCGACCCGTGCCTACCTGACGCCTGGTCGCGCTTGTCGATGCGCATGCAGTTCCGGGGACGCCGAGTGCGCGTCGAGGCGAGTCACGACCAGGTGAGCATCGACTGCGACTCCCCGATCGCCGTCCGAGTAGCCGGGGGCTCAATCGAGCACTGTGTGCCGCCGTCCAGGACCTTCTCCTTGCCCGCTCGGCCCGAGCACGAAAGGAGACGCCGATGACTGCTACGGAACCGGTCGTGCTTGCCGCCATCGGCAAGACCCACATGGCCCCCTTCGTCCTGGAGACAGCGGCGAAGCTGGGCGAGCTGACCGGGACGACGGTGGAGGCGGTCCATGTCGGGGAGGGTCTGGCGGATGCCACAAGCACGCTCGCAGCGACCTTCGGCGTCCCCCTTCGCCGCCTCCGAGGCCCGGTGGCGAGCACGCTGCTCGCCGCTACCGAGTCGGCGCACGTGCTCGCCGCGGTGATCGGCGGGCACGGCTCGGCCAGCGACGACCGGCCCGTCGGCCCCACGGCTCGCCACATCCTGGAGCACACGACCAGGCCGGCCTTGGTGGTCCCCCCCGACGTCCGGTTGCCCAAGGTCATCCGTCGGTGCCTGGTTCCGCTCGAGGGCACCGAACCGTCTTCGCGCCCGGTCCTCGAGGCCCTGGGTCGCCTGCTTCGCAACGAGGTCGAGCTGATCGTGCTGCACGTGTTCACCGACGAGACGCTGCCGCGGATGCTGGACCGTCCCTACCAGGACATTGAGTTGCTCGGGCGGGAGTTCCTGATCACCCACTGCCCACCGGCCGGCGCGATCGAGATGCGCCACGGCCCGGTCGCGAGCCGGGTGGTCGAGGTGTCCGAGGAGCGCGATGCCGACCTGATCGTGCTCAGTTGGTCCCAGGTCGGCGGCCAGGGGCGGGCCCGGGTGGTCCGTGAGGTCCTCGGTGCTTCGGCCCGTCCGGTCCTGCTTCTCCCGATCGCCGGCGTCGGCCCGGAGCAGTGAACCCGGCAAGGATCCCTCCCGGGACCAAGGGCCCTACCGCAGTCGCGCCATGGTGCTTCAATGTGGCCACAGGAGTGTGAAGGAGGCGAGGCAGGTGAAGCCGGAGTGTCCTAGCGCCCGACAGTGAGACCGGTCCGGGTCACCGGGGAGCCTCTACGGATCGGGATGATCGCCCCGCCCTTCATCCCGATCCCTCCGGAAGGCTACGGAGGGATCGAGCGAGTGGTGGCGCTGCTCGTCGAAGGACTCGCCGGGCGAGGGCACGCGATCACCCTCTTCGCCGCACCCGGATCAAAGGCAAGCGGTCACGTGGTGATCCCACTGACCTCGGCGGCGTTGCTCGGAGACCCCTCCTCGGTCCACGAGGAGGCCCTTCACGTGACGACGGCCTACTTGCAAGCCGACGAGTTCGACGTGATCCACGACCACACCTGGCTCGGTCCGATGCTCGGTGCACAGGTCTCCAATCGGGTCCCGGTTGTCCACACCCTCCACGGGCCGTGGACACCGCTGGCCCGGCGCATCTACGGATTGATTCATGATCGAGTCCGTCTTGTCGCCATCAGCCGCACCCAACGGTTCGACAATCCGGACCTCTCCTACGCTGGCGTCGTCTACAACGGCATCGATCCGGCCGAGTACCCGTTTCGGGAGGTCAAGGAGCCCTACCTTGTCTTCATCGGGCGGGTGAGCCCGGAGAAGCGCCCCGAGGTGGCGATCGACATCTCCCGTCGGGCGGGTCTGCCGCTGGTCATGATGATCAAGCGGAGTGAGCCCTTCGAGCAGGAGTACTGGGACCAGGTCGTCGCCCCGGCGCTCGGGCCCGACATCGAGGTCCTGGACCAGCCACCCCAGGACGTGAAGGTGGACATTCTCGGTCGGGCACGGGCCATGCTGTTCCCCATCGACTGGTCGGAACCGTTCGGGATCGTCATGCTCGAATCGATGGCCTGCGGAACCCCGGTGATCGCCCGCCCCCTGGGCGCGGCTCCCGAGGTTGTGCTGGACAAGGTCACCGGGGCCCTCTGTTCCACGAGCCAGGAGATGGTCGACGCCGTCACCACGATCGACTCGATTCGCCCGATCGATTGCCGGTCGCGCGTGCAGCGGAAGTTCTCGGCCGAAGCCATGGTCTCGAGCTACGAACGGATCTACCGTCGAGCCGCAACGGCGAGCCAGCGACGGCAGGAGAAGGCGACGATCGCTCACGTTCCCCGGCGGGCCTCGACCCTGGATCCGCTGGGCAAGGGACAGCACCAACCCCTCCCGAGCGCATCCGCCTCGAGCACGGACCGCTAGCGCCAATCGTTCAGCCCTCGATCAGAGGAGTCCCCTCAGGCCGAGTATTCAACCCCGACGCTCGGGGCTGTCCGGACACCAGGGGGCAGTCCTCGGATGTGGACCGCGCCACGGTCCCCGACCTCTATCGTCAACCGAGAGTGCCCCAATGGGACGTTCTCGATGTTCAGGCTGCCGAGCTCGCTCGGGAGGTGCGGATCGATCGAGAGCGCCCTCGTCTGCATCGCCGGCTCGAAGCGCAGCAACGCCCGCAGCACCAGGAAGATCGACGCGGCCGACCAGGCTTGAGGTGAACAAGAGGTCGGGTAGGCGACCGGTGAACCGTACTCGGCCTTGTCGAATCCGCAGAACAGCTCGGGAAGCTTGCCGCCCATCCGAACTGCCGCCTCGATCAGGCCCAAAGCCACCCGTTGCGCCTCCTCCGCGAACCCGTACCGCATGAGCCCGGCGATGACGACCGCTGTGTCGTGGGGCCAGACGGATCCGTTGTGGTAGCTGACGGGGTTGAATGCGTCCATGCTGCTCGCCAGCGTCCGAATCCCCCATCCGGTGAACATCTCCGGTGACATCAGGTGTTCGACGACCTGAGACGCCTTGCTGTCGTCGACGATGCCCGTCCATAGACAGTGACCCATGTTGGAGGCGAGCGCGTCGACCGGGCTCTTGTCGGCGTCTAAAGCCAGCGCGAACCATCCCCGTTCGGGAAGCCAGAACGACTCGTTGAAGGCCAGCTTCAGCGACGAGGCCCGCTTGGTCCAGTGCTCGACACCCAGGGGGTCTCCGGCCTCGGCTGCCAGCTGTGCCCGCCCCATGTACGCCGCGTAGACGTATCCCTGCACCTCGCAGAGCGCGATCGGGGGCTCTGCCGCCCGGCCCGAGGCGAACGTGACGGCGTCAAAGGAGTCCTTCCACCCCTGATGCAAAAGTCCGCGGTCGGTCGCCCGCTTGTACTCCACAAAACCGTCCCCGTCGCGATCCCCATAGTCGTCGATCCAGCGCAGAGCGCGATCGACATGCTCAAGCATCGCCGGAAACCAGTCGTCCCCGAGACCCCATTTGCGCAGCTCTGCCGCCAGCATCACGAACAGCGGGGTGGCATCGGCCGTTCCGTAGTAGACGTCGCCGATCCCCTCGGAGTACGGGGCGCCCCAACGAACTTCGTGAAGGATCCTTCCTGGTTCCTCCTCGGTCAACGGGTCGTCCCTCACTCCCTGCAACTCAGCCAGGGCGCGCATGGTTCCTGCTGCGAGCGACGGGTCGACCAGCAGCGTCATCCAAGAGGTGAGGATGGAGTCTCGGCCGAAGAGCGTCATGAACCACGGGGAACCAGCCGCCACAGTGACTCGATCCGGCACTTTGGAATCGAACATCCGAAGGGACCCGAGGTCCTCGACAGCGGTCGAAACGATCGATGCCAGCGCATCGTTTCCGCTGGCGATCGACGGGGAACGCTGTCGCCATGATCTCAGACGAACGACCGGTTCGGAGTGGTGCAGGGGCCTCGAGACTGCGAAGTGGGGCTCCGCCTTCACGCCGTCGAGTGCCACCTCGAGCTGGACCGAGGTGCTCCACTGTCCCTTCGGGGGCACCACGAGCTGGATCACGATCCGACCTTCGCTGAAGATGGCAGATTCATCCCCGTGAACGAACAGCTCGCGCTCGCCGTCGGACCACTTGGCAAGGTATCGCAGGTGGTTGTCGGCCGCGTACGCTGACGGTGCCGGACGCCGCGTCGGGTGCTGTTCTTTGACCTCGAAAACGTGCGCGAAGTCCGCATCGAGCTCGATCGACAACGCGCAGGCGCTCGGTTCACTCGTCAGATTCGACAGGACGAGGTCCTCGCGCATCCCGTTGCCGACGAAGCGGCGGCGATTGACGAGCAAAGTGCTGTCATCCCGATCCGGGGTCGGCCGAGCCCTGGTGACGAAGGTCGCGGCAAACGGTTCGGATCTCTCCACTCCCAGGGGTTCGAGCGTCGAACCGTTGACCTGCACTCGCCAGCTCGACAGAAAACGCGTGTCCCGATAGAAGAGGCCTTGCGGGCTGGAGGCGTCGATATCGCCGTTGATGGCTGAAATGCAGAAGCAGCTACCGTCGACGAGGGTCACCCCGGCACCTGATGGGCCCACGACCGGTGGTCTCACTTCGAACGTCCATGCGGACATGCCACTACCTCTTCAGTCGCGAGAAACCCCTATCGGATGCTCCCTCGCTGTTCTCGATCGTACCCAGCCGGTGTCGAAAGTCCGGTCATCCCGGCAGGCCAAGTGGCACCGGGGCCAGCAGGGTTATGTGGCCTCGGTGACCTGGTCGACGAAGGAGCCGACGACGTCCGCGTACTCGGTGACCATGTCGAGCACAACCTGACGGGCTGGTTTGACCTGGTTCATCGAACCGACGACTTGACCGACGAAATAGTTCGCGAGTTTGGCGCCGCCGGAGTCCTCGGTATTGGCAGAACGACGAATCCGAACCTGTGCCTCGGAGACCAGTGCCGACTGCAGCGGCATGGGCAGTGGCTTGGGGGCTTCTGGCCGCTCCCACTCGTCGGTCCAGGCGCTACGGAGCATCCGGGCGGGCTTCCCGGTGAGCGACCGGGATCGTATGGTGTCCTGCGAGCCGGCCGCCAGGAACTTCGCCTTCACCGCCGGATGTGTCTCGGCCTCTTCGGTGGTCAGCCAGACCGAGCCGCACCAGACCCCTTCGGCACCGAGCGCCATGGCTGCGGCGATCTGTCGACCGCGGGCGATCCCCCCCGCGGCGAGGACCGGGGTCGGCGCGACCGCATCAACGACCTCCGGAACGAGCACCATGGTCGAGACCTCGCCAGTGTGGCCACCCGCTTCGGTGCCCTGAGCGACGATGAGATCGACGCCCGCCGCCTTGTGCCGTTCGGCATGCACTCGGGCTCCGGCAAGGGCCGCCACGACAATTCCCGCCGAGTGCGCCCGGTCGATGAGGCTCGGGGGTGGCGGTCCCAGGGCACTGGCGACCAACCGCACACGGTGGGCAAAGACCACGTCCAGCAGCGGCTCGTACCCCTCGGGGGAGATGCGCAGTCCACCCCTTCCGCGTCTCATCGCCTCCCGCTCGTCGGCGGGAAGTTCGGGGACCGCGTAACGACCAAGAATCTCGTCGACGAACGCCTGCTGTTCGGGAGGGAGAAGCCGGCGAACGGCCTCACGGTCCAGCCCGCCATCGTCGGCCCCGGCATACTTCTGCGGCAGGAGAAGGTCGACGCCGTACGGGCGACCCCGGGTCTGCTCATCGATCCAGTTGAGGTCGATCTCCAGCCCCTCCGGAGAGTGGCCGACGGCCCCCAACACCCCGAAACCACCAGCGTTGCTCACCGCCGCAACAACGTCGCGACAGTGGCTGAACGCGAGGATCGGGAACTCGATGTCCAGCATCTCGCTGACCCTCGTGTGCATGGCATCCTCCTCCGGCCCGGGGCCGGGACCAGTCTGTCCGATCGATCACCCCGACGCCGCATCGACCCCGACCCACCTCGCATCTGCGCCGAACAGCCGACATCCCGGTCGGGTGGCCAACAGCGCAGCCGGTTGTGGACCCGTCCGGCCCTCCATCGAAGCGGCCTGATCCACGTCCTTCCAGTCGGCCGACTCCGAGGGTATTTGTGGGCCCGAAGCGTCCTCTCGCCGGGCCGACGCCCGAGGTTGCACCGTGTCGGCCCGAAACGAGGCTCCAGGACTTCGTGCAGTCATGCCCGCCCCGATGCCAAACTTTTGCCCGGGACACCGCTCATTTCGTCTCGTGTTCCAGGAGAAACCGATGAAACTCGACATGATGGTGTCCGCCGCTCCGTTGCGGCGGATCCAGCAACTGGCCCAGGACGCGGCGGCCGCGGGGTTCGACGGGCTCGTCATCACCGAGGCCGGGCGAACGGCCTACCTGTCCTGTGCGGCGGCGGCGCTGGCTGCCGACATCGACCTCGCCACCGGCATCGCCGTGGCGTTCCCGCGCAGCCCCATGGTCACCGCGGCCACAGCCTGGGAGCTGGCAGACACGACAGGGGGGCGATTCCGCCTGGGCATCGGGACACAGGTCCGAGCCCATATCACCCGCCGCTACGGCTCGCAGTACGACCCGCCGGGACCCCGGCTACGGGAGTACGTGCTCGCGGTGAAGCACTGTTTCGCGGCATTTCAACTCCGGACCCCGCTGAACTTCGACGGCAGATGGTGGAAATTGTCCTTGCTGCCCGATCAGTGGTCTCCTGGCTCTATAGCAGTGGTGGCTCCGCCGGTTGACGTGGCGGCAGTGAACCCGTGGATGCTCCGAATGGCCGGATCGGTCGCGGACGGCGTCCATGTTCATCCCCTCAATACGCCGACCTACCTCTCAGAGACCGTCCTTCCCGAGTTGGCGGTGGGAGTGCAGCAATCCGGTCGCCAACGCCACGATCTCCAAGTCATCGTCCCGTGCTTCACCGCGGTCGGAGACACTGACGAAGAGATCCACCGTTGGCGTGAACGCGCACGATTCCAGATCGCTTTCTATGGCTCCACCCCGAACTACTCGTTCATCTTCGATCAGGTCGGTTTCGATGGTACGACGGCGCGCCTTCGTGAGAAGCAGAAGGCAGGGGACCCAGCCGGCATGGCCTCGGTCATTTCGGACGACCTGCTCGAGCACTTCGTCGTGACAAGTAACTGGAGCGACATCGGGTCCAAGCTCCTCGAACGGTTCCAAGGCCGTGCCGACCGCGTGGTCCTGTACTTTGCCGGAGTGGCGTGGTCCGATGACCGAGAAAGTCTGAACAAGTGGTCTCCGGTTGCTGCCGAGGTGGCCGCGAACCGTCGGTAACAAAGGACGCCGGATCGTCCTAGGTCGGATTCGCCACCGGTGCGGTCGGCGTCGCACCCGATGCACACGACCGGGGGTCCCACGGTTTCAGATTGCTGCTCGACGGTGACGGGGCTGCGATGGCGCTGGAGGTCGTGGGTGCAGTTGTGCCCGTCGCCCCGGGAGAATTGACCGCGAACTGGGTCCCGGTCACGACCGTGATCTCGGCACCGTCGATGATCTTTGCCGGATTGAAGGCCATCATCACCGATCCGCTCATCGACCGTAGAACCTTCTCCGCGGCGGCCTCGACGGCCGGAGAACGAGACCCGTAGTAGACGACCGTCTCGGCGACATCTCCCACCGGTGGGGTGTCGGTGATCCCCACCGTCTTGAACCCGAGCGCCCCGAGCGCACTCGCGGTGTCTGCGGCCTGGTTCGTCACCCCGGTTCCATTGGCCACCGATACGGTGACCGTGGAAGCCGCTGGAAGCTTCTTTCCCGTCATCGTGTCGACGTTCGCCTTCACGCCAAGCACTTCATTGATGGCGCTCTGATCCTGCCCGAAGGCGGGAAACTCGACCTGGCCGTAGTTTCCCCCCTCGTAGATGAGGTCCCCGGACGGACCGTTCGGGTCCGTCACTATGGCTACGGGCAAGGTCAGCTGGGGAACGGAGTTGATGTTCACCGAGTGGAACTCCAAGAGCAGATGGGCCATGTCGTTGACCGACCACGACTGATCGAACGTGATGTCGGCCTTCACCGAATTGATCAGATCGAGGTCACTGATCGGATTACCGAGCCCTCTTTTGGCTGCCGCCGACGCCAGTACTCGAAGAAACTCGTGGCTTCGCCGGATTCGGGCCAGATCGCTCTGGGTCTCCTGGGGCCAGTATTGGGCGTATTCGCTCGGGGTCCCCGGAGCGTCGTACTGGAGATGGCGGGCCCGAACCACTTGAAGCGCCTGGGTTCCGTTCAGATGCACACAGGGAGCAGCCTTGACGTTCAATCCTGATTCGGCGTCGAAGACCGACATCGGGAAGGACATGTTGATCCCACCCAGAGCATTCACGATGTTCGCGAACTGATCAAAGTTGAGGGAAACCGCATGCTGGATCGGTATTCCGAAGTCCTCTTCGATGACCGCGACGAGCTGAGAGAGCCCCTGATAGAGGGCAGCATCGATCTTGTTCGCTCCGGTAGTCCTCGCGTTAGGCACGAAGAGGTCGCGGGGGAGGGAGAGCAGAGCAAGACGATGATGCGTCGAATCAACGTGAAGGATCATGATCACATCGCTGTTGACGCCATTCACTCCCTGCGAGCACAGCCCATAGGCAGGGTTCTGCACTTTGAGTGCACAGCGCGACGTCGATCCCGCCATCAAGATGTTCTCGGTCCCAACCTCGGCCCCGCTCGTGAAGGTACCGGTCAGGCCCCGGACTTCGGTCCTCTTCAGGTCATGGGTGATGTAGTAGACGTAGCCAACACCCGACAGGATGGCGACCAGCACCACAACCAATGCCACCAGGAGTGTCCTGCGCAGACGATGGGCACGGCGCGTCCGCCTCGTCGCTCCTCGGGACGACCTGTGACCAGATCGGCCGCGCTGCATCTCTTCTCCGAGCGCGCGGAGACGATCCTCGCTTGTCCCTCCAGCCATCGACCGATCCATTCTGGGCGTCGCCCTTGCGTCGTAGCCTCCCCACAGGCGGCCTCAAGTGCCGCCCACTATTCAAGACGAGAGGGAGCTCGACTGGGCGTCATGGGCTTGGACCTGGGGATCACGGTCCGTCGCCCTCGCGATGCCATGTCGGTGGGCCCCGCTCAGGCAGTCTCCATATGGAGGGCCACGAAGGTGTCACTGCGAAACGTTCGACGAGCCTGTGACGCGTGCCGATTCTTCATGAGGCTTTCCAGGTCACCGACCCCACGCCCGGCCCTCGTGCGTCGTTGATCATCCGAGAAGCGTCGGGGACGATTGAATCCTGACCCTCTGTCGGAGTCGAGAAGCGGCCCAAACGCGAGCAAAGCGCCCAGCGGCGCCTTGCTCGTGTGCTACCGCCCGTCAAGGGGGCCAGACGGGCACTAGTGAGTGTGTCTCCCCAGATTTTGCGCAGTTAGGGCCGAAGGTCCCAACTCCCCGCTCCGATGCCCGGCGTCGGTTCAAAGGCTCCGAAGACCGTCCCAGCATCGCCACGACCAGGGCGGGCTGCGGTACGCTCCTGCCCCAGAGTGGCCAATCGTGTCCGTCCCGACCTGGCATCGGCTGGCTCGGAATCGGAAGGCGCCAGCGGGCCTTTGGGGGGTTCATGTCCAGCACACGCAAAATCAGGACCTTCGCGGGCCGTCTAAACATTTCGCCGCGGACGGTCCAAATAGCACTAGGAGCCTTCTGGATCCTCGACGCTGGGCTGCAATACCAGCCACGTATGTGGGGGCACGCCTTCGTCTCGGACATGATCTCACCAATTGCTGTGGGCCAACCGGCACCACTGGCATGGCTCGTCAAGACGGTCGCACACTTCATTGCCCTCGACACCGGAGCGTGGAACTTCCTCTTCGCAACGCTGCAACTCGCGATCGGTGTCGGTCTGCTCTTCCGACGCACTGTCAAAACGGCTCTGACCGTGATGTTCGCTTGGGTGGTTGGGATCTGGTGTGTGGGCGAGGGACTGGGACAGATCTTCACCGCCCACACGTCGCCGCTGGCCGGCGCTCCCGGTGCCGCTCTCATCTACGGCCTCATCGGCGTGCTCGTCTGGCCCAAGACGGCGGCGTCGAAGCTTCCCGGAGGTGGGGTGCCCTCCGTCGACACACCCGGTGAAGACACCGGACTCGCGACGGCGGCCGGTGCCCGGGGGTTGCTCGGCGCCCGCGGGCCGGTCCTCATCTGGGCAGGACTGTGGAGTGCGTTCGCCGTTATCTGGGTGCTCCCGGCCAACCGAGTCGAGAATTCGATCCACGACACTGTGGCCGGCATGGCACTAGGAGAGCCCGGTTGGTATGCCCACCTCCTCCGCGCACTCGGAGACCACCTGCCCTCGGGAGGGGCTCCATTGGCATGGACCCTTGCGCTGATCTCTCTTGTTATCGGCATCGGGCCGGTGGTTTCCCGGCGGGTCGTCTACTTCTTCGTCGCCGGATCGGCTCTCGAACTTCTCTTCTGGGTGAGCGGACAGGCTCTGGGCGGGATGTTGACCGGGATGGGAACCGATCCGAATACCGGACCCCTGGTGGCTCTCCTCGGACTTGCGGCGGTACCCGCCATGGTCGAAGTCCCGATCCGCTCAACCGATCCCTTGAACTCACCTCGGAGCGTGGCTCCGCTCCTTCGCCGGATCATCAGTTCGAACCCGATCCCTGTCTCCATGGCCGCCGCGGGCCTCAGCGGGCTGCTCCTCCTGTCGGCCACCTACCCCCTAGCCTCGACCGGTGCTTCATCGAACTCGGTCATGGCTGACATGCCGGGCATGCAGCCGAAGGTGGCCACCTCGAAGGCAAAGGTCGTGACTAGCTCTGATGCATCCATGCCGGGGATGAAGTCCATGGTGTCGAGCTCCTTGCTGGCACCTGAAGCGATGGGTGGCACCGACCCCACCTGGCACTACTACGGACCACCACTTTCCTCAGGCGAAACCAATCTGTTGCTCTCCGTCTCGGCCACGACCGACGCCGGGCACGAGATGCAGACGCCAACTTGCGCGGCAGTGCCAAGTGCCTCTCAACTTGAATCTGCCATCCGGCTGGTGCAAGAGACCTCAGCCGACGTCGCCCAGTACTCGGATCTCTCATCTGCCCAGGCAGCCGGATACGAGCCCGTCACTACTCCTGCCTACCCCGTTGTGCACTATGTGAAGGCTGCATACCTGTCGAATCAGTATGTGCTCGATCCGAACCACGTTGACTCGCTTGTGTACGCCACCACGCCTTACGGACCTGTCCTGGTCGCAGCGATGTTCCTGATGCCAAAGGTCGGCGAACCGGGTCCCATGCCGGCTGGATGCATGCTCCAGTGGCATGCACACACCAACCTGTGCACGTCGACGACCACTCACTTGATCATCGGCTTCACTCCCTGCTCGCTGGGAACCGTCCACACCAAGACCGCGTTCATGGCTCACATCTGGCAAGTACCGGTGCCCGGCGGGCCGCTCACGCTCGACCCGTCGGACCTCCAGACCGTCGAAGGGGCCATCATGGCCCAGCAGTGCGGGGAGGCTCCCTACAATCCCACCACCCCTCCCCCGGCCCCATCGCCGCAGGAGTGTGCCGCCTACTATGGCCCCGCACCGAGCACCCCGAGCTCGTCGTCGAACCCCAGTGCACTCGCGCTTGCGCCCTAGGATTGTTCTTTTGCGGCCGGCGCCGGACGCGAACAGTCTCCGTTGTCAAGTGACAGGGTTAGCGACCCGTGAACTTCGGGCTTCGCTTTTCCAAGAAGGCGGCTTGTCCTTCCCGGTAGTCCTCCGATCGGAAACAGGCCTCCACCATCTCCGTTACCCGCTTGAGATCCCTGCGATCCGGATCCTGGATCGCCGCTCGGATAGCCGCCTTGCAGGCGACGACGGTCAACGGAGCGTTCTCGGAAATCGCGCGAGCAAGGTCCACGACGGTTTCTCTTAGATCCTCTCCTCGGACGACGTGGTTGACCAGCCCGATCCGGAGGGCCTCTGAGGCGGAGAAGCGACGCGCAGAGAAAAGGATCTCAGCAGCCCATGCTGGGCCGATGTGCTCGATTAGCGCTTCAACCCCGCCGAACCCGTAGCCCAGCCCGAGCTTTGCTGCCGGAATGCCGAACTGGCTTTCGTCCGAGGCTATCCGGATGTCGGCTTGAAGAGCCGTCAGGAGCCCGCCACCCATGCAGAAACCCTGAATCATGGCCAGTACCGGCTTTTCCAGCCCCGACCAGGCCCGGCCGCTATCAGCTGCCGCCCGGTCGTAGGCCGCACGGGCCTCTGGCGTCGTCCGCTGATTCGCAAATTCCGAGATGTCGGCACCGGACACAAAGGCCTTGCCTCCGGCCCCGGCGATCACGACGACCCGGACTTCCGGGTCAGCCTGGAGGGCCCGCAGTGTTGGAGGAAGCGCCTCACGGACCTCTCGCGAAAGCGGGTTGTGTTTTGCCGGGTCGTTGAACGTCAGAAACGCTATATGGTCCTCGAGTTCAACAAAAAGTTTCTCGGTTCCGGTGTCATACCCCATCCATCAACTCCTGTCAGACGATGTCACGCTGTCCATTTTGGGCTTGTATCACTGAGGTAAGCCACTTCCAGGAGTGGTGGGCCACCTACGGTGGTCTCGGGAGGAACCTCGGCGGTGACGCATTTCGGCTGGGCTTCGGGCTCGTGAAAGAGATCGTCGCCGGGGTTCTGTTCCCGAGTGG